>JANQLA010000537.1 GCA_028280855.1 Melioribacteraceae bacterium | reverse complement strand
AAATTAATAGATACTACAAATAATTTGGTCTAACTTTATACTCAATTGGATCTTCACGCTCTACCTGCTGAAAACCTCTAAGCCTCAGTGCGCAGCTATCGCAAACGCCGCATGCCTGGTCTTCATTTTGGTAGCATGACCAGGTAAGATTTAGCGGTGCTTTTAGTTCGATACCTTTATTAATTATTTCCGGTTTGCGAAGATGAATTATCGGGGTTTCAATTTTAATGTGCGTTTCGGGCTTTGTCCCGGTATCGATAATTTTTTGGAATGCTTCGAAGAACTCCGGCCTGCAATCGGGGTAGCCTGAAGAATCCTCGAACACAGCTCCAATAAATATTGCACTCGCGCCTATTACTTCCGCCCAGCTTACGCATGATGTTAATATGTTTGCATTGCGAAACGGAACATACGAGCTTGGTATTTCAGTGTTATCCAAAGCGGCCTCGGTAACGGCAATAGACGAATCAGTAAGAGAGGAGCCCCCGATACGTGCGAGGTGGTTGAAATCAATTACAATCCGCTTTTCCGAGTTATAAAAATCCGAAATGTCATTAAATGCTTGAAGTTCTCGCTTCTCAGTGCGCTGTCCGTAGTTAATATGCGCCATGGCGAGACGGTATTGTGTGTCAGCAATTGCTGTTGTCACACAGCTAT
Source organism: Melioribacteraceae bacterium (assembly GCA_028280855.1). GTDB lineage: Bacteria > Bacteroidota > Ignavibacteria > Ignavibacteriales > Melioribacteraceae > PGYT01. The sequence goes on along the minus strand of JANQLA010000537.1, from coordinate 4,214 downwards.
CCATTCCACCGCTGGCTGCAACCACTGCTATTTTTGTTTTACTTTTGCTCATTATTATGTATTCAGAAACTTAGCATACAAAGATAAGAATAAATGTAAACTTCGTAGTTGTATTTAATAACACCGAAAAACCGGTTGAGCCTGCAACAGGACTCGGAGTAAAACGTTTCGGTTTTCTGTTGTAGCAGACTATTTTATTTAATAATTTCGCACTAATTTTTTGATGATTTGACCGCTTATCTTGCTCAATTATCCAACTACCAGGGAGAGAAAAATGGAATACTATGAGCTACATCCGGTGAATCCGCAGCTTAGGTATATCAATAAAGCTGTAGAAGTGCTCAAAAAGGGTGGTGTAATAATTTACCCTACTGATACGGTTTATGGTTTCGGATGCGATATCTTTAACAAAGAAGCTCTCCAGAGAATCTACGATATTAAAAACGAAGCTGGCACCAAGCTTTATAGTTTTATATGTTCAGACCTGAAGGACATTTCAAAGTATGCTAAGGTTTCTAATTTCGCATACAAATCTATGAGAAAGCTTTTGCCCGGTCCTTATACCTTTGTGCTCCCTTCTTCAAAAGAAGTACCGAAAAAACTTTGGACGAAACGTAAAACAGTTGGTATAAGAATTCCCGACCATCAAATTGCTCTAACACTAGCTAAGGAATTAGGCAATCCCATAGTCAGTACCAGCGTAACAACACGCAAAGGGGAACTGCTTTACGATCCCTTTGAAATCAAAACCATTTTCAATATTCAAGTGGATTTGATGCTTTCGGCAGGCGCACTTACAGGGGAACCATCGAGCATTGTTGACTTAAGCGGAGACGAGCCAGATGTAGTGCGTGAAGGTTCAGGCGATGTAAGTATGTTTTATTGATTTCTCTCATCTGATATTTCTTAATCTGTTGATTGGGTTTCGGATAGTATTCTACTCCCTATGAATTACCAAAGAATTAGCTTGCGAAGTAGAAGTAATTATTAATTCATTAATGTTGGCATGTTTTGGGCGGGTGGCGCAGAATATTATTGACTCAGCAACATCTTCCGCTGTTAATGGGGTAAAACCCTGGTAAACTTTCGCAGCCTTTTCTTCGTCACCAAAAAACCTAACTTTGCTAAAATCTGTTTCAACAGCGCCGGGGTCTACGGAAGTTACCTTCACACCGGTACCAACTACTTCGATCCGGATAGTATCTGAAATAGCACGAACACTGAATTTAGTAGCACAATAAACACCTGCACCAGTATATGCCATGTGTCCGGCGGTGGAACCAAGATAAATAATATGTCCTCTGTTCCGTTCAATCATGCCTGGTAATATTGCGCGGGTAACATTCAGCATACCCTTAATGTTCGTATCTATCATTTCGTCCCAGTTGTCATAGTTTCCTTCTGCAACTGTTTCCACGCCTCGAGCAAGTCCGGCGTTGTTTATCAAAATATCTACTTCGGTAAATTCTGATGGAAGGTTTGCAACAACATTTTTAACTTGGGCGCGATCTCTGACGTCGAGTAGAGAGGTATGAACATCTATATTAAATTTATCGGATAACTTTCGGGCGAGTTCGTCAACTTTATTTTTTCGTCTTGCTACAAGTATAAGTTTAGCTCTTTCCTTTGCGAATGCTATCGCACATGATTCTCCAATTCCGGCTGAGGCGCCCGTAATTAAAACCGTTTTGCCTTGCAAACTTTCCATTCAAACTCCTTACTTGTTTATATACTTAGTGATTTTGCGCGCATTTATATTTATAAAAATAGCAAGCATAAAAATAATAAAGAATATTCCGAATATGTTAAACGGGTATTCCAATTTAAGCAGCGCAGCAAGTTTTACAAAATCGCTTGATGGGTCGATGCTTATTACAATAGTTATCGCCTGGTAGAGTAAATAGAAAAGCACGTACCCAACCATTATAAGCTGGTAGAGCATAAGAGAATACCTGGCTGCGCCGAGTGATGTTTTTGTAATTTTATAAGCAACAATTTGAGTTGAAATAAAAAGAACAACCAGCGGCGTAACCGTTATAAAAATGTTTACAACTAATGAAGCATTGCTATCAATTTCAAATTCTGCTAATAAATAAATGACCCGAAATGAAAGCCCTGCGCTGGGTAATCCGAAGATTGCAGCAAATAAATACTGAAACAGTTCGGTTAAATACAGGACTGTTATTAATCCCATTAGCGTGCCCGCAATTACCGACGGCTTATTCTTAATCAGCTTCCCCGGTTTATCTTTCAATCCAGCTTGTCCTGTTTGTTTTGAAGTTCGGCCGGATAACCGTGTACCTGTAGTCTTTCGATTTTGCATTAATCCATTTGCCGTCGGTAGTCAAGTCTTTTGCATGCCACTTTTCATTTGATTCAAGTGGAATAATTCCATCACTAGTTACTATTTGACCGATGATATTGAATCCTGCATTTGATCGAGAGTTAAAACTCTGTGCTATTATTTTTATCTCGTTTTTACCATGGTTCAAATACTTTGCTGCATCCAAATACTTTATTCTTTTGTACTCGCCGTACAATGATAACGAACGCCGTACAAATACTTCATCAACATATTCTCCGTTAATGTATAACTTAGCATATGTATCGCCAAGCAATTGAATTTTTGCAGATTGAATGTCACCTTCAACATTAATAGTATTTTTAAACTCGGCGTTAGAAGAAAAACTATCTTCATCAACAGGGCAGTAAATCCATTTACTTGTTAATTCGGGTGAACTGATAGTGCCTTCTTTAATTTGTTCGCCGGTTTCTTCAAAATAGGCCGTTAGCCTGTTGAATTTATCTTCGATCATATTAAGATTTTCGGGCTTGTAATAGTTAAGCCATATATCTTTATAACGCGGTTTAAGTTCGTTCAATTTTGCTATATTCATTGACACTGCTTCGATACATGCCACCAGCTTAGAAGAATCCTTCATGGCTTCAAATAGTTTATCCTGGGTCTCAATTTTCAAAATATACCACTCGTTAAAGTCAGCCAGGAAATCATAAATATTTATAATTTCCTGATTACTTCGCACTTTGGTTTTCATACGGATAATTTCGTTTCTTAATTGACGCAGTGAATTCCGCATCCATTCTACCCGCGCAGCCGGTGATATTCGCGGTTCCCACCATGCAGGCTGGCGGAAATCAAGCAATGGATGCCTCCATACATCATGCCATAACATTTGATTAAACTGGTTGCTTAATAAATTATGAACTCGAAGCGGCGATTCGTCCGTAGTTCCGAAAAAATTCGAAAAGAATGAATAATTGAATTCATCGATTTTACTTTTCTTAAAACTCCATGAACATTGAGCCGACCATGCATAGCCGGGAAGTATTAATTCCTTTATCGTTTCGGCCCCATAGTCTCCCCAATTAGAATTTATCATTCCTACCGAATTATTCTCAAGCCCCGATTTAACAATATACTTAATGTTCGGAACGGAATTAACGTACACAGGATAAGTAGTTAAAAAATTCCAGACGGACGGAGAAACTATATAATTGAACCCGGCTTTGTCGAAAGTTTCAGCGGAGGGGTAATTAAATTTAATAGAGTAGTGCCAATCGACAATTGTAATATCCTTTGGAATTTTTTCGAGTATCTCCGGGTGCCGCAAGATTATATCACCGTACATCAAAACTTCTTTGCCGTATTTCTTACATATATCGTACACTCTTTTGTAATGAGCCGCATGAACATCGGCGAGACTTGTTTCTTCTGTTATCTGCTTACTCTTACCAAGCCCGACATCCCAGCTTTCGTCGGCGCCCATATGGAAAAGCTTCGATGGAAACATCTCGAAAACTTCTTTTAGCATTGATTCGAGAAATTCGTATGTAGCTTCCTCGGACACACTTAGCGAAGCAGCGCCGGGAAATTCTGCGTACTTCACAAATTCAGGGTAAGACAGAATATTTTCATAATGTCCCAGTGTTTGAAATATGGGCACAACATCAATAAAATACTTTTCGGCGAAGTCTACTATTTTCTTAACTTCGTCTTTACTCAGAGCCCCGCGGCCCTTACCAATTAATGGATACTGGTCGAACATCAGCATATCTTCCAGGTAAGGCATATAAGTGTTCATTTTATACTTGGCTATGAATCGTATTATTCGTTTGAAGTTATCGAGGTTAGAGACCTGGCCGCGGCTGATGTCATCGGATATACCGCGTATCGCCATGTCGACATGGCGATA
>JANQLA010000526.1 GCA_028280855.1 Melioribacteraceae bacterium | reverse complement strand
AGTGAGAATTATATTAAAAGTGAATTTAAAATGGTAGTAAATCTTGCTGATAACACACGAAAAGGTTCATCAAAAATAGGTGAGGAATTAGCAAAATACTTTTCACGGTATGGTATTCGGTTTAAGCGGTTGGATTAAATTGAGTGATAGTACATTTAATTAAGTAATAGGTTTGATTATTAGCTAATCACTTCGGCGCTTTATTGTTTGTTGTCTGTTTAATTAATTATGAGCAACCGTTTTAGTAAACGAAATAGTATAACCCTATTTATTGTTAACATTCTCGCCTGTACCCTCATTATTATTCTACTTGAGATAATTCTGAGATTATTCTTCACGCAATTTGCCCCTGCCCGCCAGGAACGAGGAACATTTTGGCAGTTCGATTCACTTCTCGGCTGGTCTCAAATTCCAAATGTAAAAGCAAAATTTAATCACCCGGAATTTAGTGTAGATGTTCGAATAAACTCTAAAGGTTTGCGTGACGATGAATATTCTTACGTAAGGTCTGACAAAAATAGGGCGCTGATTCTGGGAGATTCATTTGCATGGGGCTTTGGAGTAGACGAGAAACATCGTTTTTCGGAATTGCTGGATTCAAAGTTACCCAATTGGGAAATTATTAATGCCGGAATAAGCGGCTACTCAACTGTTCAGCAGCTTCTTTACTTCCAAAACGAAGGTTATAAGTATGAGCCTGATATGGTCATTCTTCTTCTTTTTGAAAATGATCTTGTTGAAAATACTTTAGAAACTATCTATTGGCATAATAAACCTTATGCTGTTCTGGAAAAAGAGAAAGTTGTTATTGAGAATTTACCCGTTCTCATGCAGAGTGTTTATCAAAAATTTCGTGCTTTTTTGAAAGCGAATTTTTACACAACAACTTTCTTATTTAATGCAATTAATTCAATTATAGGAGTGCCTTCAAAGTATCCCTCCGATGCGGATGAAAAGAATTATGCCATAACAGAAGGTTTGTTGAAAATTATTAAAGAGGAATGTGAAGAAAACAATTCGGAGTTTTTGCTTGTATCAATTCCGTTGCCGGAAGATAAAAACAATAGGTTAGCAAATTTTTGTAAAGAGCAAGATATTTATTACTTATCATTGTCCAAAACTTTTGAGAATAAATCAAATTACCTTATAAAGTCTGACGGACATTGGAATGCTTATGGACATAAGATTGTATCAGAGGCAATTCATGACTACAAAAAATCAAACTTAACATCAGATGAAAATTGAATTCGTCAATGTTTTACCTCAGGCTGTTTTATTTTTTTTCTTTCCTTTATTTGCTATTATTTCTTTTCAGCATGAGCAGTTAAAAATAGACGAAAAATTTCATCACCTGCCTGCGTTAAAAAATATTGAGGAATTTGGTATTATTGAAGGAGTTGTAAATGAAAGCTACAGCTCGGCAAATACACCTCTTTCGTATTTAATTGCATACTTGCCGGCTTACTTATTATCCATAGAAATCGACATTTATTACGCGCGACTAATTAATGTAATAACTTCTTTTTTCTTTTTATCCCTGCTCTATTATTACATTAAATCAATATCCGGTAATGCTCTTCTAATAGTTCCACTTATCTTTTTTTATCCTTACCTCCTTAAAACATCCTTTGTTTATTACCAGGCAATATACGGTTTACTCTTCTTCATTCTTTATTTAATTTTTTTTGAAAGAGAAGATTACAAGGGCTGGGTTGTAAGCGGACTATTCTTGAGTTTAGCTGTTTTATGCCAACAATTCTATTTAGCTTTAATTCCGGCAAGACCTATATATAGCTTCTTTAAACTCAATCATAACAAAATTACTAATTCAAGTCCATTAACTCTCTCTTCATTTATTGAGAACGGCAAACTATCGATTGTTAATCAGTTTTCACGAAATCCAATTAGCAGCACAAACAGGAAACTGCTTACTGGAAACTGTCAACTGAATTATCTTAAGCTAATCCTGCACTTGCTCTCTTTAACTTTGCCCTTTGTCCTTTTTTTTACATGGGGTGGTTTTACTCATCCAAATTACCAGCGTCATACAATTGCGTTTTCTCCAACCAACGTAACATCGATACTTGCAATAATAGGTTTTATTTTTATTCCTTATATTTTGTTGAACATAAAAGAAATCTTTCGGTCAAGAAGACTCTATTTATTTGCCTTTATTGCTTTATTGCTTAGCTTTTTCTTTACGCCTATATGGGCAAACAGAGCGGGACCCGGTAATATAAGCGGACTGACATTTCATGGACTGGAAATAATCTCAGCCTACTCAACAGTACTGAAATATTTTTTTCAGGTTATTATAATTGTTTTTGGGCTGGAAGTTATTTTCACTGCTGTGTGCCGAGAAAAAAAGTGCTTAATAATAATTCTGTTTTTATTTCTTATTGGTTACACATTTAACATTCTCCTATCCGAACGGCATTTGCTACCATTGATGTTTGTTTTGCTAATTTTAATTCTTAATGACATCCCAAAAAAAATGTTATTTTCGTGGTTACCTTATCAATTTCTTCTAGGTTCTGTTTATTTCTATTACTTAATTAGTTATAATAATTATTGATAATTTGTTTTTCGACCGCGGGGCGTTCTTTCGATATCACAACAAATGACAATGAAAACTACAATAAATCTTTTTATTTATTTGCTATCCTACGCAACTTTGCATTTTTCACTAAAGCGCGATTTTGACTTTACAAGTAATTACGGTGATTTAGTTATTTATTTTTTTATTGCTTGGATTGTGTCAGGAGTTATATCTGGAAAACTTAGAAGAAGGAAGTATCCCGATTTTTGGGCAGGAGCAAAGCCCTTATTGATATCATTCATTTTTTTTATCACCGTACTAACAGTTCTAATAAATTTTTTTCTGGAAGGTTCTTTTTCAAGGATAGTTGTTTACGGCGCAGCAATACTTGCTCTAATGTGCGAATTGATTTTTATGTCCATCTGGGAAGTTAGGAGCTTAAAGACTTCGTCCACATTAGAAATAAAAATTTCCATTATCAATTTAGTTATTGAAATAATTCTGCTTAACTGGATTATCCTATTTTACGTTTTTCCTAAAATAGGATATAATACCATAGGGCAGGAACATATTCTACCAATACTAACAATGTTGCTTAGTTGGTTTATTGGTGCTGTTTTTACTCATCAATTCAAAATAATTGATTTTTCGAAAACAATCTTGAGAGTATATTCAAAATTCTTTAAGTCATACGGTTTAATGATCTCATTGGTAATTTCGTCTATATTGATAATTCACAGCGAAGTTAGCGGGAAGGAACAATTCATAATCGGTTCAATTATTTACGCGTTTTGGTCTACTACAATTTTATTGATTCGTTTTATTTACAATAAACCTCTACGAACCGATGAAGTCAGGTTAAAATTTATGCGTGCCACCACGTATAATGAGATGGAAGATATTGAAAAAAAACTTTCAGGACGTGTAAAATACAAAGTCGATGAATTTGAAGATCCCCGAAATGTTTTATCGGACAAATTGGAGAATGTCTACTTACGGAGTTTTCCAGGAGTATTCGATTTTATAAGCCGGTCAATTGATTTAAGGGCCATTGATTACCTTAAATCCGTAATTCTCCGTTCCGCTGATCCTTACAATGTGCAAACTTTACCGGATGAATATCTAAATCTTTTTTTAAACCTGCATCAGATGAATGACATTAGAAGGATTAATGCTTACTATATAGATGTTAATAATAAGCTTAAAAATGGAGGATTATTCGTAGGAACATTTCAACCAATCCGTTTCCGCTACAAAAAGTTTTTGGAAGAATATCCGAATCTTGTTGCACAAGTTTTTTACTTTACTGATTTTTTATGGAGAAGAGTTACTCCTAAGCTCCCCTTCTTACAGAAAATATATTTTGTATTTACAAAAGGTAAAAACAGGGCGTTGCCTTTGGCAGAAGGTTTGGGCAGACTATATTACTGCGGATTTGAAGTTATTGATTTTACTACATTAGATAATTTCGTTTACTTTATTGCTAAAAAAGTAAGTAAACCTTCGAGTGATCCGAATCCGTCATACGGACCCTTGTTTAAAATGAGGAGGATTTGCAAAGATGGTGAAATAAAAGGCATTTACAAATTCAGAACAATGCATCCATACTCGGAGTATTTGCAAAAATTTATTTATGAACATAAAGATCTTCAAGAAGGCGGTAAGATTAACGACGATTTCAGAATAACAAACTGGGGTAAAGTATTACGTAAACTTTGGCTCGATGAGTTTCCGATGTTTATCAATTTTTTCAAAGGTGACTTAAAACTTTTTGGGGTGCGGCCGCTAAGTAAACACTATTTTGGGTTATATCCGGAAGATCTTCAAAAAAGAAGAATTAAGTATAAACCCGGTTTAGTTCCCCCATTTTACGTTGATTTACCAAAAACTTTGGCAGAAGTTATTGAATCCGAAAGAAGGTACCTAGGCCTGTATGAAAAGAATCCAATTAGGACTGATATTATATATTTTGTAAAAGCGTGGTATAATATTTTGGTTAAAAAGGCGAGAAGTGGGTGATGTGCCAATTGACAGTTCGCAATTGGTATAAATTAATTTGTAGCTGAATACTGTGTGTGAACTCCAAACTGCAAATTGCCAGTTTAGTTTCTAATCATTTCACTATTGCAAAATGAATTTAATAACCAGCTAAAAACAATCATAATGAATAAAACAAGAACTACAAAATACCAACTGTTGATTGGTTTTTGCGAAATCCCGTTTACGGGACAAACTACCAACTTCATTTCTATTCTAATCTTTATCTTTATCTTTATCTTTATTCTCAATTCTCAATTTTCAATTCTTAATTCGCAGGTGGTTTATGAACCAATTAACCTAGATATCTATAATTTTCTTGATCGGCAAAATATAAAAGGGCTTATTTCACTGGACACAGAGTCAAAGCCATTTACTAGAAATTACATTGCCTTTAAGTTACTTCAATTGTCCAATAAAGATAAGCTATTAAATAAAGTAGAAAGTGATAACTTACAATGGTACCAGCGGGAGTATGCATACGAGCTTAATAAATTGCTTGAGAATATTAAAGAACTGCCAACAGAAGACCAGCGACTACAGACTGAAAATGGTTTTGTGAAATCATCTCCAAGGTTGCAGCTTTTTCAGCATTATGACAGCAATTTCCAGCTAAAACTTTCTCCTATTGCTTCTTATGGAATAAACTCAACAGGGGGTAAGACAGGCCGGTTTCGTAGGATTGGGATTCGCGCGATAAGCACCATAAGCGACTGGTTCGGTGCTAGTTTACACATGACCGACAACGGTGAGTTTGGTGACAATGTTGATCGTGATAAATTGCTTACTTCTATTCGAGGAGCAGATGAAATTAGTGCCCCGAATGGAATAGAGTTTAGCGACGTTCGCGCTCAGTTAAATTTAAGCTGGAATTGGGGTAGTGTTTCACTAAAAAAGGATTATAACGAATGGGGTAACTCATACTTTGGAAATATTATACTTTCCGATAAAGCACCATCGTTTACACATGTGTATTTACAGATCAAGCCTGTTGATTGGTTTCGGTTCAACTATATTTACGGTTGGGTTCATTCGGGAGTTATAGATTCATCTTCACGAATACTTAATAACAAAGAGGGATTGTTACCTGTATATTTTGAAGAATTTGTGCCGAAATATTTTGTAGCAAACTTGTTTACGTTTACACCTGCTAAATGGTTGGATTTTTCACTTGGTAATTTTGCAATTTACGCCGGGGATGTGCGCCCTGAAATGTTTATTCCTTTTGGGTTTTATAAATACTTTGATCGTGATACAGGCAAAAAATCTACTCAGGATAGTAATGGCGGTCTTCATTTTGATTTAGCTGTAAAATATCCTAGTTCATTTAAATTTTATAGCAGCCTTTTCGTGGATGTTACCAGCATTAGAGCTTTATTAAATGCTGATCCGCATGAGACCTGGATTGCTTACACCTTTGGAGCAAAGAAAATTAACTTGTTTTTGGACAACCTTGATCTTACTATTGAATATACTCGACTTAATCCTTGGGTTTATGAGCATAAGTATGAATTAACCACTTACAGTCATTTGGATTATCCAGTCGGGCATTGGGTAGGCCAGAATGGCGACCAGTTCAGAATTCAATTAGATTATCAATATATCCGTGGACTAAAAGCAATATTATTTTACGAAAGAGTTCGGAAGGGTGGTCTTAAAGATATTTATTATGCTTATGGTGATCCCACATTGGAGAATTTTTTATATGGAGAACGTCACAAGCAGGACGTTTTCGGTTTGGAAATAAAATACGAAATCATTCACGAGCTGTTTGCTGAACTTAAGCTTTCTTCCTCGGATATATCGGATGAATTAGAAGCAAGAACGTTACCATTCAGGCTTGGTAAGAAAACAAATTTTTCATTCGGCTTGTTCTATGGGATCCCGTAAATGCAACTTGCCTAAAAAAGCTAATCCAATTAGCAGTTGAACCTGGCTGGGCAAATCCTTGGAAAACTGTGCAAGTAGCAAAGTAAAAAGAAAAATGAAAAATATTGATGGATGAAATTGATATTGAAATCTAAATGCAGAAAATAAAATGACTGAAAAGATGAGCAAAATGGGAACTCCAAGCTCACAACCAATTTCCAAAAAAATGTTATGCGGATATTTTATTTCATATACTTCTTTAGCAACTTCTTTCGAATAAAATCCTCCGAAACCTACGCCCAGCAAAGGGCGGCTCACAATAGACTCGATGCTGTACAAATATCCTAACTCTCTAGCATTGACTGCCCCATCTACATGATTATCATCAGTAAAGTTTTTTACCAAGGACTCCATTCTGCTGTCATCACTGAATATTGGAACAACAATTCCAACTCCGGTTACAAAAGCGAGTAGAAATGATAATGCAATTATTTTTTTTTTGCTAAATGTTTTGGTAACAGCGTGATAAATCATGAGAAAGGATATCAGAGCAATAATGCTTATTAGACCTGCTCTGAATTCACTAATCACCAAGGATACTAAAGAAATTACAGCAATAATCAAATAATGATTATTCTTTTTTTTCGTAAATAAATAACAACATAAAAATATTAGTGAACTAATTCCTATAAATCTCCCAAATATTACGTGACTCCATCTGGAAAAATTTACTGCATAATTACTGTCATATGTGAATGGTTTTAAGCTTATAACTATGAAGCTGGAAACTAAGACCAGAACAGATAATGAGAACAAAAATGCCCGAACTCTGTTTTCATTCAGTGTGCTTAACAAATAGTAGAACGTAATGATAGTTGGAATTGTATTAGCTATTATTAAAAAGTATTTAGAAATACCGTAGCTGTAGTTATATGAATAGGCAAGCGAAAGTAATGGAATTACAATTAGTGTTGCCATGGTAAAGAGAAACAATCTATTCTCTTTCGTCAAAAGTTTTGTAGTTGCAAACGAATAATTATGCTTTCTCATATCAACAAAACACAGAATAGCCAACATAACCGTCGAAACGACTTTTACTACTATAGATATTGATTTGTAATTAGATACGGTTGAAATTTGTAAATGAAGAATAAAATAAGCGGTTAATAGTAGGTCCCATGCATTGGTCTTTAATTCTGCGATATACTTTTCAAAAACAAATCTCATTGCATATGCAAGATACTCTTTTTAATAACTCTTTTCTTACTGCGTATGTGTACCTGGCCGATGTATCCTGCATTTGTAAGAGAAGATGCTTCCGGTCATTAATTCTCCCTTAATCTTCCTTTTTATACTATTGAAAGGACGATTATTACCACCCTTCAATCTGAAAAGTGGTTTTACTAATAAGGGGTTTGCTCAGTCTCATCATCGCTTAACTTTTTTCCTATCAACGCGCTTCACTTAGCTGCTTGTCAAAAATTCTCAGTAAGTTTTCTCAACTCTCTAGAATGATTAAAGAACTCATCTAAACTCAGCTCCTTTAAGAACAATATACCTTTAGCAGCTCTGACCCGTTTATTCTCATTTACCAAAAAATATTCCTTGCCTATGCATTCTCTAATTGTATTATATTGCTCAACTTGAATTCTTTGAGCTAATCGGCTAAAGGGGCCATCATATTCCCAGCTTGGAAAGCTTGCATCTTTTTGTGAACCGAAACTATGCATGAAAGAATCATCTGTAATAGAGAACGAACCCAGACTTATTGGAACATATATGTTAGCTTCCGCAGGATGGAATCTATACCAAACATTTCTGTATCCCCAAACTCTAATATTATCTATACCGGTTTCCTCTTTGTATATCCTTAATGCTTCAGTAACAGCCTGCAGCACTTTGTAGTGTGTATCCGGTCCGCTGCCTTCCGGATCAAGGGCTACTGTAACAACGGTCGGTTTAACCTTTTTGATTAAATTCAAAACGGGCACTACATCACGGTGAACTTCGGGAGTTTCGGTAAATATATCGCCCTGGTAAAAACCTAATCGTAAATGACTTACATCTTCAACGCTAAATCCGTAAAATCCCCAGAGTACTTCAACTTCCCACTCGCGCATCATACCTTTTAATTTTTGCACGTAGGTTATATCTTTTTTGCCGGGGTATTGAGTTTCAAAATAATTTATCAATTCATTAACACGATCTTTGAGATATGTAGGATTATCTTCTTCGTAAATTTCAACAATATTTCTGAGCAGTCTACGCGATACTGCTTCTTTCCTAAGAGTTCGACTATGGGCCGCAATACCATCTAAGTATAAATTGACGTCACGATTCCTACCTTCCGTAAAGCTTGGATCAAAGTACCTATCTCTAAATCTTTTGTCAAAAAAGTTAGTGTCCAAAAACCCGCATAAGTTTTTCAATAAACCCAGCATAAATGAATTGGTTACGGCTGTAAAGCCGCTTGTTAAATATGTAAAATGATGGTTGTTGCTTGGATTTCGAACAAGATGATTTATATACGGTAGGTAACCCAACATTATATCGTCATGATGGGGAGCGGTATGGAGAAATGTCTCATTCTCAACAGGCTTCATTCCACGTTTAAATCGATCGATTATATTATCACGAATTTGTTTGCCTATTTCTTCAGGAGAGCTTTCTGATTTGTTTAGAACCAAAGACGCCACCTTATCCGAGTTATAGTCTTGATCATTTAGTCCTGTCAAAGGTTTCTCTTTTTCTACAACTAAGTTAATTACTGCACGTTCCAGGGAATGCTGTGTAATAGGGTCTTGTGCATCAACGTCAACAACCCTTCTTTCGACCAAACGCAATGCGGCGCCGTTGGTTAAATAGAACCTGGCATTTTTTAATTTCTGAAGAGATGTTGCAGGGTATTGGTTCGAAATATCCTTCTGAATCGAATCCCGAATAATATTTGCTTTAGCTTCACCTGCCGCTATGATAATTGCAGTTGCATTTTTGTTATAAGTAATAGTATCAAGGCCAATTGTAATAACGAGACGATTTTTCGCGATTTCAATTCCTCCCAAATCCGAAGCAGCGGCAGCTTGTGTTTCATAGTTGGTTTGGATTAATCGTGTTGTGGAAAAATGATCGCTCCCCTGCACATTGAAGCCGATATGTCCGTCAGGCCCAATACCGCCGAGGAAAAATCCGATACCTCCCATATCGCGGATTTTACGTTCATAGTTAGTACAGAATTCATCAATAAGTTCAATAGTCTTTTTCTGTAGACGTTCAAGCCTATTGCTCGCCCATCGCGTTCGTAACGATAAGTCAGCAACTTTATCTGGGAAAATCTGATCAAGCAGTAAATTTTCCGCTGTTGGAATTTCATTTATATTCATCAATAATGCGTTGTCTATACTTAGTCCCCAATTACGGAAATAATACTTTTGGATGTAATAGTAAAAGCTATTGTGCTGTTTTGAATCAATGGGATAGAACTCATCTATTTGTACGAATCTTAATTTGCTTAACGAGGGTTTGTTGCTAATATCAATTTTTACTTCATTTAGGATTTCCTGTACCTTCGGTGTGTCCCAATCGGTAAGAATCCTTGCAACCCATTTTATAAAATGTTCCGGTGTTTTACCGGTTGGTAAAGATACAACACCGTCAGGGTTTTGCTGCACCCATTCAATAAATCTCAATGCGGTAAGTTTTCCAAGTTCGGGGAAACTTTCTACCTGGATTATTGGCAGCTTTTCTGTTGGTTTATATTGCAACTTCTTGCCTGATTTTTCCAAAAAAAACTTTTCAACGGTTGAAAGAATATTGCTC
>JANQLA010000525.1 GCA_028280855.1 Melioribacteraceae bacterium | reverse complement strand
CTCAAGCATGAACTGGCGAATTGCTTCAACAAAGGGTAGACTTTCAATATCGCCGACCGTACCTCCGATTTCGGTAATTACAATATCATATTTATTTGTTTCGGCGAGTATGCTAAGCCGTCGTTTAATCTCATCCGTAATATGCGGAATCACCTGGATGGTGGCGCCCAAATAGTCTCCGCGGCGTTCTTTGGAAATTACTTCGTAGTAAACCTGACCGGTGGTAGTGTTGTTGTTGCGAGTCATGTTTACATCGAGAAATCTTTCGTAGTGCCCCAGGTCCAGGTCGGTTTCGGCGCCGTCGTCGGTAACATAAACTTCGCCGTGCTGGAAAGGGCTCATAGTGCCCGGGTCTACATTAATGTATGGATCAAACTTTTGAATTGTTACGCTGTAGCCGCGTTGTTTCAACAGAAGACCGAGAGATGCTGCCGTAATACCTTTGCCTAAAGATGAAACCACGCCGCCAGTTACGAAAATGAATTTTACCTTTTTTTTGTAAGCCATTTCAACTGGTTTTCCTGGTTTTCTTTAGTGAACAAATTTAAGAAAAATATTTTTTATGTCTAGGCTGTTATGTCAAGTTTGTTGAATTATAAGCGTGAGTTAACAAAATAATAATGCAGTCGTATAAAGATTCCATCTTTCCGAAAGATGGAATCTTTTACAGGTTTCTATTCTTCCAAGACCTTCACCAATCCGGAATACTTCTTTTCCACTTTGAAGCCGAACTTGTAAAAATATTCTGGTCTGAAGAAACCTGTTGTTACATATTTTATTCCGTCGGCGTGCATTCGTTCGAAAAATTCATTCATCAGTTTATCGCTAATCCCCTTCCTGCGGTATGGTCCGGCTACAACTATCTTTTCCATGTGAGAGGTTTCACTTTCATTCCTGTTGAAGAAAAGACCGCCAATTATGAAGCCGCGCTCTGAAATAGCCAGCAGGTACTCGTGCTCGGGAGCAAAAGTTACCATCAGGTTGGCTTCAACAAACATTTGATGCAGGCGTGCTATTTCTTTGGGGGTTATGGGTTTACGCATAAAGAAAATATTACCGTCATAATCTTCCTGCTGAACGACAAGGTTCGAAGATGGCTTTCCGTCGATCTTAAAGTCCATCAGTTTTGCGGAATCCGATGGTTTAAGATGCGGATATATTAACCTGGTTAAAAAGTACTTTTCTTTTTCAGACAACTTAAACTTAGCGGCAATGTTTGATAGCAGGCTTAACTCTTCATCTTCCGAAATTTCATGATTATGGTATCTTTCAATTATATCCATCAGGGTACTTTTTAATTCTGCAGACGCATTCGAAAAGACGGTTTCGAAATACAATTTAGCTCGCGCTTCCGGATAAGTTTTGTTAAGCATCGAAAGCCGGTAAGTTTCGTGTAGCTCGCGAAGCATTTGGGCCTGAGCTGCATAATCCGAATCTGTGTTGATGCTGCTCCATCTTTGAAACCTTTTTATCGCAAAGTATAACTGCTTCGGAATGTAATCTCCACGCTCAACTGTTTCAATGAAATCCTGGAGAGCGGATTCAACGTCAAGCTGGTTATCCAGTAAATCCTTATTAATTAATTCGTCACGGAATCGCTTTAAAATTGCCAGGCCGTTTTTCTCGCCTTCGGTATTAATGACCCCGGCAAAAATAAAACTCCAGACTTTGTTTCTTTTAAGAAACGGGTACTTATTTTCACCTGCTTCAATAAATTGAGAATAAAAGTTCCTGAATAGCTCAATTAAACTCGTAAAAGACTGGTTTAACGACATGGAGACAATTTTTGTCCCGGTCTGATAATCGTGAGAAGGTATTATAAAATTCTCAAGTGAAGCATCGGAAAGAATTTGCTTATATGAAGTCAGCCGCCAAAAATTAAAATAAGCAGCGGCAGCGTTCCAAACAAAAAACGGCCAAATATGGTAGAGCCTTATTTCAACCGACTTATCGTTCTTCCTGTTTTCCCTCCGTAAAAATTTCGCAACCGAATTACCCGGTATATACTTTATGCTCCATATATCGGTTTCATCCCAGTAACCGCCAAAATCCTCTGCAAGCTCTGTTACAAACTGCCGCGAACCGGCTAAAATCAGAAGGTTCACTTCGTTAAGCACTTCATCTTTGAGTCGATTGCGATTAAGATTTAAGACTATCTCGAACGAACCCTGGAAACGCGTTTGAATTGTAACACGGTAAATAGACTTGTTGTGAAATTTGTTTATCAGGCTTATCCATATTCCTCCGGGCAGCAGATTGTTCAGATGTATCACTTTACCCTTTGATATAAGGAAAATTGCTTCCCGCAGAAGTGGCGTTTTGATTATGCCTTCCTGCAATCGATTTTTATCTTCGGGATCTGTATCTTCCTCAAAAATAATTACGTCTTCCCATTGATATTCTTCACCGGTTTCCGAATCAACTGCAACCTTCTGATTTGCACCAAGCCACTCCCTGAATCCTTTACGAAGTTTAGTCCTTGAAACCATAGCAAGTTCCGAAATCTCAGGATGATCTATTTTTATCTGGTAGGTAACAAGAATCTGTCTTATGACTTCATAAGCGCTCGGATGCTTTGTGCCGTAGCGGTTCAGAAGCTGAAACAACTTTGGCAAACTTGTAGCCGGCAACGATCCCTCTACAAGGTATTTTTCGAAATGGGCTTGTATCAACTCATCAAATATTTCCAGCTTATCCGGCTTTTTACTGAACGACACGATTGAATCAATACATTCTTCGGTAAGTAAAGCAGGCTCAAATTCCAGGTAGTTTTCGAGTACACCATAAAGAGTTGATAGAGGTGAATAATTTACAGCAACAGCTAACAATTCAGATTGCACTACTGCCGCCGCACCAAACGACGGACGGGAAATTAGTTCATAAATTATAGACAAGTATATATTTTCTTCATATTGTAAATGACGAAGAATCAATTGAATACCGTTTTGCCAGCTTTCTTTATTTCGAATCGCCAGTACAGCAAGGTGCAGCGAGTGAAGCGATAACTCATTTTCCTCAATCATTTTTTCAAGCAAGTCCGAATCACCGTTATTTCCTTGAACATTGTGTACGCGGTGGAAATTAATGCTGGTTGGCTTGGTAAACGGTTTGTGCCATTGTATAATTGACTGGCCGGTGAATAAAAACAACTCCTCGTTACCAATCCAAAGCGAAGGGTTGATTAAAATTTGCTGAAAGTCAATCCTGCCCGCTTCAACGGTATAAAGGAAATCTCCAACCAGGTAAATGTTATCGCCAATATACTTGATCGTCAGGCGCGAATTGGTCTTAGGAATTTGAAGTAAATCGTTTTCTAAAATTATATCTGAGCTGAGGCAACCTTTTTCGCGCAGGAACCAGTTTGGTAAACGAACATATACATCTGAATCATGAAGCTCGGTATAATTTTTTTGATACATTGTAGAGATAACATCATCAAAGTTTTTCTCGATTTCTCTTCTTTTATAAGTCCCCTTGGGCGTTAATTCGCCGTGTTCCGAGCTGAACGGCCTGTCTATTATTCTGAAATCGACAATTCGCTCAAAAGGAGCGAGGAACCTATTTACAGTTACAACCTGCGATGAAAAATAATCGTATCTTTTTTGTTCGTCGAGTTCCGAAAGCGGAAGTTCGTTCATTTCGAGGTTCGGATATATAAGCAGCGTATTAAATGCACGATGATCGCCGACTAAAAATACCTGTTTTATATTTTCAAAATCCCGAAAGTAATTTTCAATTTTCTGCGGTGCAATCGTTTCGCCTTTCACATTTTTGTATATCTCTTTCTTACGGTCGATTATTTCAATAAAGCCGTCGTCGTCCTCGCGCATAATATCACCGGTAGGCAGCCATTTATCATTTTCGAAAACTTCGTTTTCATCCTGCTCGTAGTAGTGCATCATAACATAGCTGCCGCGGACTAAAAGTTCACCGTCATCGGCGGTTTTAATTTCGATGCCCGGCAAAGCACGTCCTAACGAATTTTCCCGGTATTCTTTCGGCGGAGTCATTGTTATGCCGCCGGTTGCTTCAGTCATTCCGAAACCGCTCATCAGTTCAATTTCGTTGCGTTGAAAAAACCTGAATATATCAGGCGAAAGGAATCCCGCCGCAGAAAGACCCCATCTGAGATTTCCGCCTGTTTCATCTTTAACAACAGATTTAATTTCATCTTCGTCGCCGATTTCAATATCAACCTTGGAAGATACGTGATCGTACAATTGGATCCATTTTTTCGGAATGGAAATAAAAACGCTAGGCTTAACCTGCTGCATATTAGAAAGCATTGCTTCCAGCGAAGGATTCTCCATAAAGTTATATTCCATTCCCCAAAAGACTGCGCCTGTCATTTCGAGGTACCGCCCGAATGTGTGAAACAACGGAAGATACGCAATAAAGCTATCGGTATCGCCAATCCGGGGTAAAGCCATTGCCCTGCAGAATCTTTTGTAGACAATGTTCATATAAGAAAACATTATGCCTTTTGGCTCGCCGGTTGTACCGGATGTATACATAATTGTTGCAAGCGATTCCAGCTGTTTATTTTTATCGAACGGGTGTTTTTTTCTATCCTGAGACGTCCTTAAAAATTCGTTAAATGATATAACCCACCCTTCTACACTACTTCCATGTAAAAGAACTACTTTCGGTTTTTCGGGAAGCGAAGCATAAATTGACTTTATTTTCATTAGCTGTTTTTCATCGAAAACAATTATTAACGGAACCTTTGTCTGGTTAAGAATGAATTCGACGTGCTGCGAAACCGAGTTAGCCGGAATCATTACGTTAACTATCCCGGAAGTTAAGCAAGCTAAATCGAGGCAGGCCATCTCTAAACTATTTTCAAGAAGAAAGGCTACATGTATTTCGTTGTTTTCGTTACCAGCCAAAGATTCGCATAAGGCTTTCCTGTAGTGGCGAACAATATCGTTTACTTCGTCCCATGAATACTGCTTCGTGTTATTGTTTTTAATTAACCGAAAAAGCGGCTTAGATGAATAATCGCGAACTCGCTGGTCAAAGAGAATACTAAAATTGTAGTTCGAAAGAGTGAGCAGATCAAGTATTAACCTATCCCACTGTCGTTGTCCATAGATTCTTTTCAGAAACTCGGGATGCCGAAACAGGTCAAGGTACTCATGAATGATACTGTTTAGAAGATCATGAAATTCTTGTTTGGATCTAATATCATCAACCAGGCAGGTTCCAAGATTGAAGAATTGGAGTTCGTTAAGTTCAGCAGCAACGTCTCGCCCGAACCTTGCTGAATTTAGCCGAACCAGCAATTCGTTAAATTCGATTAAATAATTTTCCGAAAGTTCTTCACCTGCATAACTTTCAATAGTTTGCGCAACATCAACAAAAAGTTGGGGGGAAGTTTCATCATCCAAAGCCGCCCTGCCGGCGGATATCTTTTCGTGCAGTTTTAGAAGTTCACTCATTTACGTCTCGTTAATAAATTTGGATTCTCCAGGAGAAAGAATATTGAGAATAGAGGGAAATGCCGCCCCGGCTACAGGAGCGGCAAAATTATTTACTTGATACCGGCAATTTCTTCAAGCATACTTGTAGTTAACGACTTCGGTCTTTCGATGGGGTATCCGAGAGCCCTGTCCCACACAATGTTTGCACAAACGCCAAGCGCTCTTCCAATGCCAAACAGAACCGTGTAATACTCATACTCACGAACTCCGTAATACCATTGAATAACACCGGATTGAGCGTCGACATTAGGCCACGGATTTTTTGCTTTACCTTGCTCTTCCAATACCGGTGGAACAACACGGTAAAGTATATCAACATATTTGAACAACGGGTCGTCCTGTAAGTGTGATAAACAGAATTCTCTTTGAGCCGTATAACGCGGATCCGTTTTCCTAAGCACTGCATGTCCGAAACCCGGAACAACTTGGCCCGAGTTCAAAGTATCCCAGACAAATTTTTTCATTTCTTCGTCTGTCGGAATTTTACCTCCCATTTTTTCGAACACGTCCTGTGTCCATCGTAATACTTCCTGGTTTGCTAAGCCGTGCAGAGGCCCGGCTAACCCGTTTATCATTGCAGATATCGCATAGTATGCATCGGACAAAGCGCTGGCAACAAGATGCCCAGTATGCGCAGAAACATTTCCGCTTTCATGATCACTGTGAAGGAGAAAATACAGGCGCGATAAGTCATCGTAAGGTTTATCGATGCCCATCATATGAGCAAAGTTGCCGCCCATATCAAGGTTCGGATCAGGAGCAATTATATCACCGCCTTTATATTTATGACGATATATAAACGCGGCTATCTCAGGAAGCCTCGCAAGCAGGTTTAGGGTATCCTCGTAAGTTGGATCCCAATAATCCATCTTATTCAAACCTTCGTTATAACGTTTAACAAACTCTGACTCTTTTTGCATTGCAACAATGGCAGCAGAGAACATCGACATCGGGTGTGCATCGGCAGGCAATGCTCTTAGCATGTCGAACACATAGCCCGGAACTTCTTTGCGCGCGTTGAATTCCTCGTGCACTTCTTCCACTTCGATTTCTGTTGGAATATCCCCGGTTAACAGCAGGTAGAAGAATCCTTCTACATACGGCATTTCAGCGCCGGGCACTTTGGGCAGTTTCTCAAGCGTTTCGGGAATGGTGAACCCCCTGAAGCGAATGCCTTCGTATGGATCAAGATAGGAGATATCCGTCGTTAAACATTTAACTCCCCGCATTCCACCGATTGCTTGTGCAATAGTAACGTCGCTAATTTTAACATCACCGTATTCTTTGACGAGCTTTGATGTACGTGGTCGCCAAGCTTCAATTTTTTCGAACAGTTTTTGTTTTAGTTGTGACATTGTTCCCTCTCAATTTGATGAGTATTTATACGGTATTATCTTCATAACACTAAAAAATACGCTATAAGTTCTGCTCAAGAATATACTCTGCCGCTTTTTTTCCACTCAGTACAGCAGTCTCAATTGTTGCAGGTAGAAACGCCTCGGTCCAATCGCCGCACAACAAAAAGTTCTCAAACTTTAGTCTAAAATTTTGTCGTGCTTTAATACTTTCTGCAGTTGGAATAAACGTAGCTCGTTTCTCCCTGATTATTTTGTAACTTAATATTAAATCACGAGAAAAAACAGGAAAAACGTTTGATAATTCGCGGGAAAATGATTCAATAATTTCTTCATCAGGAGTTGTTACAAATTTATCTGCCGCGCTCGTAACAATTGTTATATACTTGTCGTGGTTGAAGAGCCAATGTACCGGTGAATCTATTATTCCATAGAATCTTTCATTAAAGTTATTTTCTTTGAGCCAGATGTGCACTGATAATATAGGCGAATACGACATCTCTTTTGCAATTTCTTCGAACTCAGGAAAACCTGCTAACTTTTCTACCGAATAAAGAGGTAAAGCCGATACGACAAAATCAAAGTCGTTGTAAGTTTCATTAGTCGTATTAACCCGTTTTATAGAGTTTTCTTCCATTTCAATGCCTGTAACTCTCTTCGAAAGAAGTATTTGCCCGTTATTTTGTTCTATAAATTTAGAAGCAGGGACGTTAAACAGCTCACTTAGACCCACATTAGGAATGATAATTTTCGTGGCTTCATTACCGGCAAAAAATATTTTTTTTAGAATGTTTACAAACACCGCTGCAGATGCTTTTTTTATATCCGAATTCAGTGTACCAATTGCAAGTATTTCCCAGAGGGCTGATATTGCAGCATCATCCTGGTGTTCGTTTTTCAACCATTGCAAAACCTTGGTGTCGATTAAATCATCCGCTTCAATGCAAACCAAATCAAGAAAGAGATCCAGCACTCGAAAACGTTTTTTAATTGACAGGGCGGAGTAACGTAAAATTGCTTTGGACAGGTTTAGCGGATAAAAGGAAGACGAAGCTTCCAGTTTATGCTCAACTCCTTTTCGATCAATAAAAACAACTCTCAGGTATTCCTGAATATCTATTTTATCTGAAGCACCAATCGTTTCGATCAGTTCGAGAGTTGAATCGTAGCAGCCCATCATTATGTGCTGCCCGTTATCTATAGTGTCTCCAGTTTTCGAATCCTGAAAAGAATAAGCTCTTCCGCCGAGTTTAGGGGATGCTTCTAAAAGTTTAGTATTTATTCCTGCATCGGCCAAAAAAGCCGCGCAACTCAAACCAGCAAGTCCCCCGCCGAGAATAAGAACTCTACTCATGTTATCGAATAATTATAAAGAAAGGAGAATTAATAAATTAAGCTATACTTCGACCAGACGCCTAAAGCAATAAAGAGCTTTTCGGGCTTTGTAACATTTATATCATTGGAATAAACATCATATTGTCTTTCTTTGAGTCGTAGTAAAAGCCTATGATAAATGTGCTGCATTGCACGCGCGGCAAACATTGTTGCTTTGTCCTCAAACTTTAACGACTTGTCTGCATCGCAAAAATACTTTTCCGCACGCTCGCCTTCGTAGTCCATTAGCGATACAAAATTATCGTTATAAGTTCCGTTGAAAATTTCATTCTCGGAATAATTGAATTTCCTTATGTCCTCTTTCGGTAAATAGATTCTTCCGTTCTGAGCGTCTTTTTTCACATCACGCATGATATTGGTAAGTTGCATTGCTATACCAAGGTTGATTGCGTATTCACGAGCCGATTTATTTTTATATCCGAAAATTTCTACGCACATTAAACCAACAGTTGAAGCAGCGCGGTAACAGTATTGAACTAAATCTTCGATCCTGTCATACCTGTTCTGCTGCAGATCCATTTCCATACCTTTAATAAGTTCGAAAAAAGGTTCAAGCGGAATATCAAAATTGGAAATGATGTTGGACAATTTATTCAGTAAAGTGAAGTCACTGTGTCCTTTTAAACCTTTTTCAAGCTCGATACGCCAACGTCTCAACTTTTCGTACTTAACGTCGTTTGATGAAAACTCATCATCAACAATATCGTCGGTTTTCCGACAGAACGCATATACTGTATTCATTGCGTCCCGCTTGTCGGAAGGCAGCAAATTAAAAGCATAATAGAAACTGCTTCTGCTTTCTTTCGATATTTCTTTAGCACTATGTTGGTTTAATTCTTCCATGCTTTTAGTGCAAGCTTTATCATATCAACCTTTGATAAGGTTGGCCGATTTTGAAGAGTATTATAATCGAGAGATTCGATTTTCGCTAATATTGCTTCTCCACCAAGAACTGTCCATCTTATCTGGTATTTAAGCCTACCCCGCAAATAGGGTAAAAGCTTTTTTCCTTCGATGAATAGCTGCTTTACTCTTTCAACCTGGTATTTCAACAACTGTTTAAATTTATCATTTATTTCACACTTCTCAAATTGTTTTTCGGACACATCGTATTTAATTAGCTCATCTAAAGGTATATAAATTCTGTTTTTTTGAATATCAATGCTTACATCCTGATAAAAATTGGTTAGTTGAAGCGCGGTGCATATCCGGTCGGAATATTGCATAGCTGAAATATTAAAGATTCCGTTTAACTCAAGTATAAGCCTGCCAACGGGATTAGCGGATTTTGAACAATAGTCTTGCACCTCTTCGAAAGTCTTATAGCGCGATTTAAATGTATCCTGTTTGAAGGCTTTGATGAGATTCAGAAAATTATCCGGAGAAAGTTTTCTTTCCGCAATAGTGTGATTAACAGCGCACCAAAAGGACGAGTCGAACTTTCCATTTAGAGCTCTTACAAATAGCTCTTCATAATCCGATAATTTCTTATGCTTGACCGAAGCTGACTCACCTCCCTCGTCTGCAATGTCATCTGCCTGCCGTGCAAATTGGTATATTATGGCTACATGTTTTCGTAAGTGCTTTGGAACAAGTAAGGACACAACGGGAAAATTTTCGTAGTGAGATTTTGCCAAACTTAAAGCTTCGTTATAAGCGGCGTCAATGTTCACAGCTACCCTTTGATTGAATTCATTAATTGAAAACCTGTTTTCTTACTCAGACTAAAGATGTAAATTTATTTAATCGATTAACAATATAAAATTATTAAGTTGATACGAAGCCCGTTAAGATATCCCGGGGGAAAGTCACGAGCAGTTAAATACCTCAAAAGGTTTCTCCCTGATTTTCAAGAATACCGTGAACCCATGATCGGCGGCGGTTCGGTTTTGTTCTATTGTTTACAGGAGCGCAAACCGGAACTGAGCAGGGCCTCGGATTTGAACTTCAATCTATACTGCTTTTGGAATGCATTAAAGGATTCACCAGATAAACTTATATCTGCCACTCAAAAGATATTCAACACTAAAAGCGAAGGAAAAAAGCTTTACAACGAGATTATTGACAGGCGGGATACTCAGCTATCCGAATTACAACGAGCAGTTGATTTTTTTGTTCTTAACAGAATTACTTTTTCGGGTGTTGCCGATTCCGGAGGATACAGCAACGAGAGTTTTCTTAAACGCTTTACGCAGTCGGCTATTAACAGGTTAAATGAAGCATCATCGCTTATTCGAAATGTCAACTTCTTTCATTACGATTATAATACTTTACTGAGCTTAGATGGCAAAGACGTTTTTATTTTTCTCGATCCCCCCTACTACTCCGTCGCTAAATCAAGGCTTTATGGAAAGAAAGGAAACTTGCATACGCAATTTGACCATGACGCATTCTTCAATCGCGTTTCCAAATGTAAACACAAATGGTTGATTACTTATGATAACAGTGAATACATCAGAAACTTATTCAAAGACTTTCAGCAGATTGAATGGGAACTACAGTACGGCATGAATAATTATAAGCGTGAGAGAGCCGCAAAAGGTAAAGAGTTACTTATATCTAATTACGACATTCATTCAATGAAATAGATTGTGTTATGCGATACTGGACAAAACCAATTCGAATTGAGTTGGATAAAGAGAAGGTTTCACTTGCTAAAGAATTTGCAAAGGCTGTAGCTGTTACTACAAATTACAGCGATTCCAATCAAACCAATAGAGCCAAAATTGAAAAGGATCACTTCATAAGCAAACTTGGTGAAGAAGCTGTTTATCAGGCTTACAAACTTTTTACCGATGAAATATCCGTACCGGATTACACCATCTATGCAGGCGACAATAAATCATGGGACAGTGACATAATCGCCGATGGGCTTAGAATTGCAGTGAAGGCACAGGCCGTTACTGCTGCAGAAAGATACGGACTCTCATGGACTTTCCAATCGTCGGAAAAGCGTACAGACCCGATTCTAAAACAGCCCGACAACTGGGTATGCTTCGTAGAGTGCGATGACTTGCATGAATACATGTGTAAAATCTTTCCGCCCGTGCAAATAAAAGCATTAAAATTCAGCGAACCCGTTCTTGAGCACCTTAAAGGTAAAAAGAAGGTTGTGTATGCAAAGGAGAATTTTTAATGGTGAGAATAGACTGCTCAGACACAGTGCTTGGTTTTGCTTTTTGTTAGTGCCCAGAGGGGGACTCGAACCCCCAAGCCGTTGCCGGCACTAGCTCCTGAAGCTAGCGTGTTTACCAATTTCACCATCTGGGCAATCTTCAAAAGAACGATTGCAAAATTAGCTATTCGATTCTTCATTCACAAAATTAATCAAACATTTCAATGGCCTCGTGGGCAGTAGTATCTATAATAGAATATCGTTTAAAGTATTTCAGCGTTGTATCCCGTTCTTCATTAAACATCGGCGGGATATCGGACAGCTTAATTATATCAGCAAGTTTGTTCCCGTCGCAATCATCCGACCAAATTCTCGGGTCTCCAAGTTCGTAAATTGATTCCTCGCAAAAATTAACTGTAACAACGTTCCCGTTCTCGGGTTGCTGAAAGTCTTCTAAAGGAAGTTCAAGCGAGTCGTAAGTTTCGCGCATAAATTCCGCCCAAATGGGTGTAGCGGCCTTTGCGCCTTGTCCGTATGCTCCTGTGAAAGAAATTCGCTGGTCATCGAATCCCACCCATACACCCCCCGCAAGCTGTGGAGTAAATCCCATAAACCATGCGTCTTTGTAATCACTGTTTGTCCCGGTTTTTCCGGCACACGGTCTATGGAAGTTATGAATTGATCGAATCCTCATACCGGTACCGTTACGGACAACCGATTGCAGCATATTTGTAATTATATAAGAGGTTTCAGCACTTATCGCTTCTCTACTTTCTGGTGTGAACGCATCTACAAGTATTCCGTCTTTATCTTCAATAGTAAGGATTGACATCGGTTCATTATATATCCCGCGATTTGCAATAGTTGCAAAAGCACTCGTTAACTCCAACGGGTATACCTCGGATGCGCCCAAAGTTATCGACGGGAAAAGGTTTAAACGATATTTAATACCCATTCTGCGAGCATAATTTCCAATTTGCCATCCTTCAACATGACCTTCAATAAAAAGCCTGGCTGCAACTAAATTTATTGAGTGAGTTATAGCTTCACGAAGTGTCAAAAATCCGCCGATATTTGTTGGGTCGAAATTATTCGGCTGCCAGCCATCAAAATCGAATGGCTGGTTTAATATAGGAAACGCAGGATATAAACCATTGTCAATAGCTGCGGTGTAAATAATCGGTTTAAATGAAGAGCCTGGCTGCCTTCGTATCTGTGTTACATGATTAAGTCCGGTACCTTTATCAGTGTCGCGTCCGCCGATCATAACTCTTATATTACCGTTTTTAACGTCGAGCACGGTAAATCCGACCTCGATACGCTGAGCACTTGTTTGAACAGAATCAACAAACGCTACATTTTTCTTTAACTTTTCGTAAAGCTCTTTCTTTTCTTCAAGTTCGGTTCGTCGATAGTCAGGTCTTCGTTTGATAGCTTTGTCAATAAGATCATTTAAGGTGCTTCGATGTCTCCGCCAGTTCCATCTTTTATCAAATTTTGCCTGAAAATCATCAAGGTGAGTTTTAACCACACGGTTCGCAATTTTCTGCATCCTGGTGTCAAGAGTAGTGTAAATTGTTAGACCGTCTTCATAAATATTAAAACCGTATTCTTCCTGCATATCCTCCAGCTTTTGCCGGACATGCTCAACAAAATATGGGGCAACAGAACTCTTATAAATTTGAGACGACTCCTCAAGCTGAAGTGTAATTGGTTCGAGAGAATACTTGTTATAGTCTTCTTCTGAAAGATGCCCGTCATTCATGGAAAGCTTCATCACAAGGTTACGCCTTTGAATAGCCCTGTTATAACGAGTAACGGGATTGTAAAACACGCTTGATTTTAGAAGCGCTACCAGCACAGCCGATTCAGGTACAGTTAGCTCCATGACCGGTTTGTTAAAGTATATTCGCGACGCCATTTCAATGCCATAGGCGCCTTTACCATAAAAATGAATGTTTAAGTACATTTCCAGAATTTCATTTTTCGTATACGCCTTTTCAATCTGAACAGCCGTTATCCACTCTCTTATCTTTCTGGTAACCGTATCAAAATATGATTCATCACGTAATTTAAATTCATATAACTGCTTTGCAAGCTGCATAGTTATAGTACTTGCACCTTGTTTATCTCCAAATAAAAAAGTTTTTACCATTGCTTTAGCGAATCGATCAAGGTCAACGCCCCAGTGATCGTAGAATTTTTTATCCTCAGTGGAGACAAGCGCATTTATTAAGTAAGGAGGTATACTGTCTATAGGAACTTCAACACGACGCTGCCTGTAGAAACGACCAATCTGTTCCCCATCGGCACTGTAAACAATACTTGCCAACTGCTGTTTCGGATTTTCGAGTTCTTCCAGCGTTGGGAGCCCGTCGATTATATAATTGTAATAGAAATAGCCTCCTACAAGCAGAATAATTGATAAAGCGCCAAATACCGACCAAAGTATTTTTTTGACTTTTCTTCGACTAAATCGGGATCGCTTTGGTTTTGACATATTCTTAACTACAAATCTATTATTGAAAATTCTTCTTTATCATACTTGCCATAGCATGGTTGCTGCAGCCACGTTCCGAGATTTATATAATATCCCGATTTATATTCTTCCAATGTTCTGTTATGCGTATGCCCGAATAAAACATAGTCGTAACCTTCATCTATCTTTTTTTTAGCTGCTTCAAATACTCCGTCAATCTCGCCGTAGTTTTTTGATTTCGTATACTCCCTGCTTTTCTTACTTGTTCCTGATGCCAATGCAATCCCTAAATCAGGATGAACAGTTGAATAAAGTGATTGAATGAATTTGTTACGTAAAACTTTTTTGAGAATTAGATAGCCTATATCATTTTTTACAAGACCATCTCCATGACCCATATAAAATCTTTTTCCACCAATAGTTTTTTGAATATCGGCTTCGTAAACATTTACACCAATTTCTTTTTCGAAAAAATTGCGATGCATAAAATCATGGTTACCTATTAGGTAATGAACCTCGGCGCCCTTATCTGTTAACTCCTTTAACGACGTAAATACTCTAAAAAATCCTTTCTGAATAACTCTCCTGTATTCGAACCAATAATCGAACAGGTCGCCAAGTATAAACAGAGCTTTGGCATCAGGTTTTATTTCTTCAATAAACCGGGTAAATAATTTCTCCTTTACCTGCTCTTTTTCTTTTGTTTGCAGACCAAGATGAAGGTCAGAAATAAAATAATAAATTTCTATTTTCCTTAAATGAAGAAGAGTTGAAATTTTCGATACAAAGTTACCAATTGGCAATTCAAGATGTTACTCTTTTCGCTTATTTAAATCTACTATATCGGCAAGCAGCCATGATTCAGGATCAAGCTCAACTGAGATTACGTCCGCGCCATTTAAAATAATAGTTGTATCCCTCGATCCAATGCGAAATTCGTAGTTATCAATTTTACCTCCTGAGGAAGTTGCTTCAACATCAATAAAAAAGTTATAAATATCATAGCCTGACTGACCCTGCTCTAAGTATAACGTCGCTAAATTACTTTCATTTTTGAAGTTATACTGCAATTCGATAATTCCTGTGCCGTCGTAAACCCACTGGTCAAAAAAACTATCCAAATCTCTTAGTGCTACTTTTTCGCACAGCTCTTTAAAATCTTCGGTATCAGCGCTTTCATACTTA
Source organism: Melioribacteraceae bacterium (assembly GCA_028280855.1). Lineage (GTDB taxonomy): Bacteria > Bacteroidota > Ignavibacteria > Ignavibacteriales > Melioribacteraceae > PGYT01. The sequence goes on along the minus strand of JANQLA010000525.1, from coordinate 1,425 downwards.
TACATTTCGAAGTAGTTCCGTAAACAACTGAAAAATAATTCATCGCCAAGTTCACGACGCAGCATATGCATTACCCAGGCACCTTTCTCGTATATAAGCCTGCTAAACATATAAACGCCGGGATCATATAGAGTAGTCTCGTCAAATGTCCTCCGAAAGCTATTCATAGTAGATTGCAAAGACCTTTTACCAGTGGTTGCTTCCCAGTAAAGCGCTTCCGAATAAGTTGCAAACCCTTCGTTAAGCCAGATGTCCTTCCACGTTTTCGGGCCTACCGCGTTTCCCCACCAATGATGTGCAACTTCATGCGCAAGAAGATTGGTGTAGAACTTGCGACCAGATATAAAGTTTGCGCCGATTCCAGTAATTGTCTGATGCTCCATAGCTCCTGCGTTCCACCAGAATTGGGCAACACTGTAACCGTCATCCATAAAAGGATATTCTCCGAACAAATTTGTGAATACTTCGAAAATCTTGGGATGAACAGAAAAATCAATTTTGGCTGCTTCGAGTTTATCGGGTGTTACATAATAGCGTAGCTCCAACGTGTCCTTTGATTTCGGTGAAACAAATTCATCGCCAAACAATTCATAGTCCCCAGAATAAATTGCGATTAAATATGTTGATATCGGGTATTCCGTTTTATATCGGTACGTAGTCGCGCTGTCTTGTGTTAATACACCTGTTAATCGACCGTTTGAAATTGATACTAATCCTGAATCGTTCGTAATGCTCATTTCAAGTGTCGCTTTATCATAAGGAACATCGTTACATGGGAACCAGGCCGATGCAAACACCGGTTGACTCAATGTATATACATATGGTTCCTGCTTATAATCACCAAAATTGAATGACCCCAAACCGAAGCTTACAGGCTTTCCTTCGTAGCCAATTGTTACAAACGATGAATCTTGCAAGGTGTCGGCAATAGGAATGATGATTTTGTTATCGTCATATTTGTATTCTACGCTTTCACCGTTTAGTTCGGTCGCTGTGATTAGAAAATTATCATAAAAATCCAGTTGTATTTCTTCACTCTTCTCAAGGGAATTAAAGTAGATTTTTGCAAGCCCGCTAATTTTCCTTTCCTCATTATCAATTTCTATTGAAAGATCGTAGTGTACAACATTAATATTCGATAGCTCGGCGCTTGATATTTTTTCCCGGATATTACTTAGCCTGCTGAAAAAATTGTCAGGGAGAAAATAGTTTATCGAAACAAGAATTACGAACAGGGTAGCTGCAACTATGAGAACAGCGACCAAAATACCTAGTAATGATTTATTTTTCTTGACTTTCACGCTTTCAATAAGTAAATATGACCGAATTTAGTAATTATTTAAATTAGCCTTTCGAACCATCTTTATAAATAGATTTGATTCGCATTGTATCAATAATACTTAATGATTTGTTGATTTGCATAAC
>JANQLA010000493.1 GCA_028280855.1 Melioribacteraceae bacterium | reverse complement strand
AAATAAAATCAATAACAATTAGAGAGGTATTTCATCGCAAAGAAAAGTCAAGTAAGAATAAACAATGACCTGAAAGACACAAAGGAAATAAGGCTCATTGATGCCGACGGGAAGCAAGTGGGAATAGTATTGGTAAACGAAGCTTTAAGAAGGGCAGATGAAGCAAATTTAGATTTGGTAGAAATAGCTCCAAATGCCAAGCCGCCCGTTTGCAAAATAATAGACTATGGAAAGTTCCTTTACGAACAACAGAAACGCGATAAAATCCAAAAGAAGAAACAGCATGTTACCGTATTAAAGGAAATAAGACTCCACCCTAATACGGATACGCATGATTTTAATTTTAAAGCGCGACATGCCGAGAGATTTTTAGAAGACGGCAACAAGGTCAAAGTTTCGGTAATATTTAAAGGGCGTGAGTTAGCGTATAAGGAACATGGCGAAGAATTACTGAAGCGTTTTATTGAAACTTTGGAAGAGCTTTCGAAAATTGAAAACGATATTAGGTTCGAAGGCAGAACCATGCACGCAATACTTGCACCGACTAAAATTAAAAAGAAAAAATAAATAAACACAAGGTGAATTTATGCCAAAAATGAAAAGCAATAGGGGAGCCGCAAAAACTTTTAAAGTAACAGGCTCGGGTAAGGTTAAGAGAAACAAGGCATTTAAGGCTCATATTCTTACTAAGAAATCAACAAAAACAAAAAGAAAATTACGCAAAGCAACTCTTGTTTCTGATGCTGATTCGAAAAGAGTAAAACAAATGATTCAAAAATGATAGGGGTTTATTATGCCGAGAACAAAAAATAATGTGGCGTCGAGGAAACGAAGAAAAAAAGTAATAAATATGGCTAAAGGCTATTGGGGATCAAGAGGCTCGGTTTATACGGTAGCTAAAGGCGCAGTAGAAAAAGGGTTGGTTCATGCTTATAAAGACAGGAAGCAAAAGAAAAGGCTGTTCAGAAGTTTATGGATTACCAGGATAAATGCAGCCGCCAGGTTAAACGGAACTACTTACTCCAAGTTAATAGATGCAATGAATAAAAAGGGTGTTGAAATAAACAGGAAAGTTCTTGCAAGCTTAGCTGTTGACAATCCTAAAGCGTTTGCCGACGTTGTAAAATTTGTTACCGACTAAATTATCACCCTCTTAATATTGCCCCGAAGCGATTTAAGAGGGTTTACTGTTTTAAATATTAAACCGGTTGAAAATGAAAGAAAAGATCCAGGAAATAAAAAAGGACTTTGATGATAATCTAAAATCAGTGTCCGACTTAAAAGCGCTTGAAGAGCTTCGGCTCAAATTTTTGAGCAGGAAAGGACAAGTCACTCAACTGTTCGATGCGTTCAAGGCTTTGCCTACAGAGGAAAAAAAACTTTACGGCAAAGAAGTAAATGTGTTTAGAAATACGTTGCAGACTAAGTACGATAAATTAAAAGCCGACCTTGAAGCAGCAAAAGTTGATGAAAAAGACGTAATCGATTTAACTTTGCCGGGGCGCAGAAAAGAACTAGGCTCGCTTCATATATTAAGTCAAACGCTATATGAAATAAAAGAAATATTTAAAAGTTTGGGATTCTCCGTTTACATCGGCCCCGAGATGGAATCCGACCATAACAATTTTGAGATGTTAAATTTTCCGGCGGATCATCCGGCGCGCGATATGCAGGATACGTTTTTTATTAATGATGATTTTCTGTTGCGTACACATACTTCACCTGTGCAGGTTCGGCTAATGGAAACCTCAAAACCGCCGCTTCGTGCAATTATGCCCGGTAAGGTATATCGGAACGAAGCTATCAGCGCAAAGAGTTATTGCCTGTTCCACCAGGTTGAAGGTTTATATGTTGACACCAATGTAACATTTGCAGAGTTGAAAGGAACATTGATTGCCTTTGCCAAGCAGTACTTTGGCGAGGATGTTAAGTACAGGTTCCGCCCCAGTTTTTTCCCGTTTACCGAGCCTAGCGCGGAAGTAGATTTATGGTGGGAGCCGAAAGGTAAAGAAGGACGATGGATGGAGATACTCGGCTGCGGAATGGTTGACCCAAATGTACTTGAAAATTGCGGTATCGATTCCGAGCAATATACCGGTTACGCCTTTGGAATGGGTGTTGAAAGAATTGCAATGAGAAAATACGGTATTGATGATATTCGTGTTTTCTTTGATAACGATAAAAGATTTTTGACTCAATTTTAGGAGAACTAAGTTGAAGATTTCCCTAAACTGGCTTAAAGAATACATAGAACTAAACGATTTATCGGTTGATGAAATTGAAGAGAAGCTTACTATTGCAGGTTTGGAAGTTGAAGAAGTTATCGACCAGAATAAGATTTTTGAGAATTTTGTAATCGGCTACGTTAAAGAAAAACATAAGCACCCAAATGCAGATAAGTTATCTCTCTGTATAGTTGACGACGGTGAAAATGAATTAAGCGTTGTATGCGGCGCACCTAATGTAGATCAGGGGCAGAATGTTGTGCTGGCTAAAGTTGGGGCTGCCATTCCCGGCTCTGATATAATAGTTAAAGCAGTTAAGCTGCGTGGCGAAAAGTCCGAAGGAATGATTTGCTCTGAAAAAGAATTAGGCATAAGCGATAATCACGAAGGCATTATGGTCCTTGAAGGAGATTTTACGCCGGGTCAATCTTTATCCGATGCGCTTGGTCTCAACGATGTGGTATACGATATTGATATTACCCCCAACAGGCCGGATGCACTTAGTCATGTAGGCGTTGCACGGGATCTTTCGGCAATGCTTAACCGTGAATTAAGAAAACCGGTAGTTGAGCTTGAAGAAGATGAAATAGAATCGAAAAAGTACGCGCAGGTAATAATTGAGAATGCTGAAGCATGTCCCAGGTATGTCGGCAAAGTTGTTACAGGCGTTACAATTGCAGAATCACCGGGATGGCTGAAAAAAAGGCTTACCAGCATCGGACTTCGGCCGATCAATAATGTTGTTGATGTTACTAACTTTATACAGCAGGAACTTGGCCAGCCTTTACATGCTTTCGATTTGGATCAATTGGCGAAAAGTAAAATAGTTGTTAAATCTGCTCAGTCCGGGGAAAAATTTGTTACGCTCGACTCGAAAGAGCACGAGATGAGCGAAGATAACTTAATGATTTGCGACGGGGAAAAAGCTGTTGCTATTGCGGGCGTAATGGGTGGCGAGAATTCTGAAGTTACCGTTGACACAAAAAACATTTTGATTGAAAGCGCTTTTTTTACATCTGCATCTGTTAGAAAGACTTCTAAGAAGCTAGGGCTTTCCACCGATTCTTCATATCGTTTCGAACGAGGCACGAATCCTGATAATGTTGTCTTAGCTGCACGCAGAGCTGCACAGCTTATCGCTGAACTGGGGAATGGTAAGATTGCAAAAGGTGAAATTGACGCCTACCCGGAAGAACTAAAAAAACTGAAAGTAAAATTGCGTTACAGCAGGATTGAAAGGATACTCGGATATTTCATAGCTCCCGATAAAGTACAAAGTATCTTAAATAGTCTTGAAATACCAGTCGTGGGTTCGGACGATGAATCTGTTACTTGTGAAATACCAAAGTTCCGGCCCGACATTGAGCGAGAGGTTGATTTGATAGAGGAAGTTGCAAGAATCAATGGTTATGACAAGATTCCTTCGGTGGACAGGGTGAATATTACTTTGGATCCTAAAATTGATCAAACCCAAAAAGGCGAGAATATTCGATACGCTCTAAAGGAACTGGGTTTCAGGGAAATTATAACCAACTCGTTATTAAATAATGAAGTTGCTAAAAAGTTCGGCAAGCCGATTAGCAGTTTGAATCCGCAAACTATTGAGATGACAAATACCCGGACGTCATTAATACCTGGAATGTTGACAACTATTTCAAAGAACATTAAAGTTCGCGAAGTAAATCTCAATTATTTCGAAGTGGGGAATACATTTATAAGTAACAACGAAGGTGAAATAAATTCTTTCGATGATATAACCGAGCACGAGAATTTACTGCTGGCAATAACAGGCAAGCAAAGAGATGACGAGTGGTACGGGAAAGGAAGGGCTTACGGCATATACGACTTGAAAGGATTAGTCCAAGACTTTATGACCAAAATACAGCTTGACAAAGAAACACGTTATCAGTATAATCGGCAGAATAATTCTATCTACGAACAATCAATAGAGTTATTTGTTCAAGATGTTCAAGTCGGAATCGGCGGGGAACTAAGCCGCGAAGTTTTGAATTATTTTGACATAAGCCAAAAAGTTTTTCTATTCAATATAGACCTTGACGTTCTTAGACAGTTTGAGAAGAAAGAAAGAAAATTTAATGACTTACTTAAGTTTCCAAAAGTAGTAAGAGACTTTTCATGTGTGCTTGATAAAAAAGTTAAAAGCGAGAAGGTAATTAGCGTGATTAAAAAATCTACCTCTAAGTTATTGAAAAGTGTGAAGTTATTCGATATCTTTGAAAGCGACAGTTTAGGTAAAGCTAAAAAAAGCCTTGCATTCCAGTTAGAGTTCTTTGACGAAACAAGAACATTAACCGACGAAGAGGTAAGCAAGGAATTTTGGAAAGCAATAGAATCCGTAAAAAAAGAATTTAACGCTCAATTGAGGGGTGCTTAGTTGTCTGATTTTCACAAGTATGATATATTTATGGATGAGCTCTTATCCCTTGAAAAGTTAATAGGGGTGTTCGCGCAAAAAGGAGATGATGAATTAGAAGCGAACTCAGAGCTGCGTAAAACCATAACCAGGCTTGAACAGGAGAACCAGGCGTTAAAAAATAAAATTAAGGAGATTGAACATCAGTTATCACAACCTTCGAATGATGAAGAAGGACTATTCGGAAATACAGATATTTCATCCGAAGATCGCGAAGAAGTTAAAACGAAGATAAGCGAGCTTATCTCGAAATTAGATAATCATTTACGTTCATAATTATTTTGTTAGAGATGGTACGAGACTAATATGTCGGAAAAAAAGAAGCTTAAAGTAAATATTTTTGATAAAGAATACTCTTTGTTAGTTGAAAATGAAGATATTGCCACTGAATTAGCTAATTATGTTAATAAGATGCTGGAAGAAACAAAGGACGAATTACCAGATCAATCAACAGAAACCATAGCCATTATTAGCGCATTAAATATAGCTTACGATTTGTTTGTTGAGAAGAATAGATTTAGGGAATTTAGTATTCAGGCAACTGATAAAGTAAAGAAAATAAAGCTTCTTCTGAACGAAACTAATATTATGTCCTCTCCATCATAAGAGTTTCCGCGCTGCCAACAATCAAAGAACTATTAAGTTGATTTAATAGGATAATTGACTCACGGCGTGTATTACAGGCCTCAGCCCGATTCGTCGGGTTCCCGGTATTAGGGACAGTGGACGTAAAAAGCGTCGGGCAATCTTCCGCACTGTCATGAAGGGTTCTTTCATGGGTTGGTTAGCGCGGTTTAATATATACTGATTTTGGAGGAATTTATGGATTATTTTGATCCCATGTATATTATACCGGTTGCACTTGTTTTGGTTATAGCCGCTTTTTGGGTTGGATGGGTTTTAAATTCGAAAGTTGGAAGAAACAGCGTCGCTTTAGCAAAAGAAAAGGCTGAGAGTGTACTGAAAGATGCCGAGAAAGAAGCGAAGAGTCTTAAAAAAGAAAAATTGCTCGAAGTTAAGGATGAGTGGTTTAAGAAGAAGCAGGAATTTGACAACGAAGTAAACACGAAACGTCAAAAATCTCAAAATTACGAGAAGAAGCTAGAAGCAAGGGAAGAAAACCTTGAAAAGAAATATGATCTCGTAATAACAAAAGAAAAAGAAAACAAACAGCTTGAGAGGTCGCTTGCCGAAAAGCAAAAAAAAGTTGTTACGAAGGAAGAAGAGCTTAGCAAACTAATTGTTGAGCAGAATGTTAAGCTTGAAAAAGTAGCTTCACTTACTGCTGAAGAAGCAAAGAAGATGCTGATGGAAAATATGGTCAGTAAAGCCAAAAGCGATGCTTCTCAATTCATCCAGCAAATTAGAGATGAATCAAAAGCCGAAGCTAAAAAAATTGCACAGAAAGTTGTAGTACAGGCTATCCAGAGAACAGCCGTAGATCACTCTGTTGAAACGACGGTTTCGGTTCTGCAGATTCAAAATGATGAAATGAAGGGACGAATTATTGGTCGCGAAGGACGTAATATTCGTGCGTTCGAAGCTGCAACGGGCGTTGATGTGATAGTTGACGATACACCGGAAGCCGTTATCCTTTCAGCGTTTGATCAGTTCCGTAGAGAAGTTGCACGCCTCGCATTAGAGAAGCTTATAAGCGATGGAAGAATACACCCGGCAAGAATAGAAGAAGTGGTTAAAAAAGTCTCGGAAGAACTCGAAGACGAGATAATGAAGGAAGGTGAAAATGCAGTAATACAGCTTGGGCTTCATGGTGTTCATCCTGAACTTACAAAACATCTTGGACGAATGAAATATCGTTCAAGCTACGGACAAAACCTTTTACAGCACAGCATCGAAGTAGCTTATCTTACCGGAATAATGGCTGCCGAAATCGGGTTCGATACGAATGTTGCCAAGAAAGCCGGCCTTCTACACGATATAGGTAAAACCGTTGATAAAAGCGTTGAAGGACCTCATGCCCTTGTGGGTTACGACCTCGCTAAAAAATGTAAGGAACACCCTATTGTTGTAAATGCCATAGGCTCGCATCACGAAGATATTGAAATGGAGCACCCTATCTCGGCGCTTGTTCAGGCGGCGGATTCTATTAGCGGTGCAAGACCGGGTGCGAGACGTGAACCGCTTGAATCGTATGTTAAACGACTGGAAAACCTCGAAAACCTGGCCAAAACTTTTGAAGGTGTTGCTAAAACTTATGCTATTCAGGCAGGAAGGGAGGTTAGGGTAATCGTAGAACCCGACAAAGCAGACGATGATTTTTCCGATAAGCTTGCTTACGATATTGCGCAAAAGATTGAAGAGGAAATGGAATACCCGGGACAGATAAAAGTAACTGTAATTAGAGAAGTTAGAAAAATTTCGTACGCAAAATAATTTATATTAACCCGGTAAATTAGTATCGGGTTTTTTTTATGCCAGCAAAACTAAAGATCGCAATAACAGGAGGCATTGGCGCGGGTAAATCCGAGGTATCGAGAGTTATTTCCGGTGCTGGCTACCTTGTTATTGATGCTGACAAGGTTGCGAAAGAAATCCTTTCCTCAGATCACGAAGTTAAAAGGATAATAATAAAAGAGTTTGGCGCAGCTTCATATTCAAACGGATTTCCCGATAAAACCTATTTAGCTAAAAACGTTTTCAGCGATCCGCAGAAAGTTGAAAAGATAAACGCAATTATTCATCCCCGTACAATCTTAAAGATTATGAGCAAAGTAGATGAAAACCTGAAAACAAAGGCAATGGTTTTTGTAGAATCTGCTTTAATTTTCGAAGCAAACCGCGATGAGTTATTTGATTATATAATACACGTTAGCTCAATTGCTGAAAACAGGTTGGATCGTGCTGCTAAAAGCAAAGGCATAAGTAAAAGTGAAGTTGAAAAAAGAATGCTACATCAGCTAGATGAAGAAACTAAAAAGAGAAAATCCGATTTTATAATAGAGAATAACTCAACCTTAGAAGACTTGGAAAACAAAACCATGTTCGTATTAAAAATACTGGAATCAATCTCAAAAGGATAATTCCACTTAATTCATGAGTATAATTGCACAACAGTTATTTGGAGAATCAAGTGAAAGCGGTTAATAATCTCATAGTATCATTTGTTAAGGCACTACCTAAATCGGTAGTTTATTTATTCGCAAAAAAGTATATAGCTGGCGAAAAACTTGATGACGGCGTTAAGGCTGTTAAGGCTTTAAATGCGAAAGGAATATGCGCTACGATGGATGTATTGGGGGAATCTATTACTACAAGGAAAGAAGCTGAGCAGGCTAAGGATGAATGTTTAGCAGTTCTTGATGCAATAGAAAAAAATAATCTTGATTCAAATTTATCCATCAAACCAACTCAATTAGGATTGATTATTGACAAAAACATGGCCTTTAATTTATTACGCGAAATATTAGACAGGGCTAAGCAGTATAATAATTTTGTGCGTATCGACATGGAAGACAGCAGCGTGACGGACGATATAATTGAACTTTATGAAAAGGCTATCTCGTACTACCCGAAAGTCGGAATTGTTTTGCAAGCTTATTTACGACGCAACATTGATGATGTGAAAAGATTGAATGAAAACGGAACCAATTACCGTTTGTGTAAGGGAATTTATGTTGAACCGGAAGAAATTGCTTATAAAGGAAGGGAAGAAATCAGAAATAAATTTAACGAAGCGCTGGACCTGATGCTTCAAAACGGTAACTATGTAGGAATTGCTACACACGACGATCCACTGGTTGATTACGCATATAAAAAAATCGAAGAACTATCAATCCATAAGGATAAATACGAATTTCAAATGCTCTACGGTGTAAAGGAAGGATTGCGCGACAGGATAAACGGCGACGGTCATAAGATACGCGTCTATGTTCCTTTTGGCGAGCATTGGTATGCATATTCTGTTCGACGGCTCCAGGAAAATCCTCAGCTCGCATGGTACATAACAAAAAGTCTTTTTTCGGTTAACTGATGAATATACTCGGCATTGAAACATCTTGCGATGAAACGAGTGTAGCAATAATTACTAATGGCGAACTACGTGCAAATTTAGTGGCTTCGCAGGACTTCCATGCCGACTATGGCGGAGTTGTGCCTGAACTATCGAGCCGGGCCCATCTGCAAATAATTACTCCGCTTCTCCGTAAAGCTCTGCAAAAAGCCGAACTCGAAGTAAATGAAATCGATTTAGTTTCTGCTACTGCTGGTCCGGGTTTGATTGGCGCATTGCTTGTAGGTTTAACTTTTGCAAAAGGATTAGCTTATTCGCTCGAAAAAACATTTGTTGCAGTTAATCACATTGAAGGACATATCTTCTCAGGATTCTTAATGGATGAAAAACCAGAATACCCTTACTTGTGCCTGGTTGTATCGGGAGGGCATACACTGCTGTTGGTTGTAGAGGATGAATTGAGAATTCGTAAGCTGGGCGCTACGGTTGATGACGCTGCAGGTGAAGCATTTGACAAAGTTGCTAAAATGATTGGTCTTGGATATCCAGGCGGCCCAAAAATTCAACTTTACGCTGAGAAGGGGGATGAAAACGCGATTAAGTTTCCTGTCTCCCGGTTAGATAACCCTTACAACTTTTCCTTTAGCGGATTGAAAACAGCAGTACTGCGGCATTTGCAGAGTGAGTACGGGAGTGATCTGAGAATTCCTGAAAAAGATTTACCGGACCTTGCGGCGTCTTTCCAGAAGACGGTTTCAGATAGTTTGCTGCAAAAAGTTGAACTCGCGTGCAGGGAATACGATATAAAGTGTATTTCAATGGTTGGCGGAGTGGCTGCTAATGAATATATAAAAAATAAAATGATTGAGGTTGGGAAAAAATACATTAAGAATGTAGTTATTCCAGGTATCGAATATTGTGGCGACAACGCTGCAATGATAGCTTATAGGGCATCTACATTACATAAAAATAATATAAAACACGATTTGAATACTAACGCTTTTCCATCACTAAGAGGAGACGAATTTATTTAACCTATTTTACAATGATTCGAAAAAAAGTAAATAATATCATTAACCTAAAAAAGAAACCGCTACTATCGGATACTGAGATGTACATTATCTTTTCAATATTCGGATTCATGGTTGGCCTGATGGTATTTATTTTCTACGCCCCGAATTACTATAAAAGTGAAGGACCGGTTGAGTTTGAAATTAAGCAGGGATCGTCATTTACTACTGTTGTAGATTCACTATATTCAATCGAGTTGGTTAAAAGCAAATTTTTTATGCACAGTGCTGCTTTTTTATATGGTGCTGAAACTAATGTGAAAGCCGGCAAATATAAAATACCAAACGGGCTTAGCTACTTCGATTTAATTGAGTTACTGCTAACCGGCTCAAAGTCGAACCAAGTTAAGATAACAATTCCTGAAGGTATCTGGCAGCATAACCTTGCGGGATTATTGGCTGGTAAATTGAACCTTGATTCAGCCAGGTTCATGGAATTGAGCGATGACATAAATTATTTGCAAGAGCTGGGCATAAACGCAAATACTATCGAAGGCTATCTTTTACCTGAAACTTTTTTCATTTATGATGACAGCGATGAGATTGAAACTTTTAATAAATTATTTTCCGAAATGAACAAGATATTTGAAATAGACTCTGTTGAGCGACAAATGAACTTGCTGGAAATGGACAAGCACGGAATATTAACCATTGCGTCTATAATCGAAGGAGAATCAAATATCAGGGACGAATTCAAAAAGATATCAGGAGTTTATCATAACCGGTTAAAGAAAAATATGCTTCTCCAGGCTGATCCGACTGTACAATACCTGAAAAGATATAGCCCTAGAAGGAATAAAATATATTACAAAGACTTGGAAATTGATTCACCCTACAATACTTATAAATATGGAGGACTTCCGCCCGGGCCAATAAACAATCCCGGTAAAGATGCAGTATTAGCTGCTTTATTCCCAGAGGAACACGACTACTACTACTTTGTTGCAGACGGAACCGGAGGACATGTATTTGCGCGAACGCTCAACCAGCACAACCGTAATGTCGGTGAGTACAGAAGGTGGAGAAGGAATAACAGAAGATGATAAGAATTGAAGTAGTATCAATTGTTACGGCACTGCTCTTATGGTCTTGTGCAAGCCAGATTGGCCCTTCAGGTGGTGAAGTGGATAAAATTCCGCCAAAAGTTGAATCGACTTATCCCACCGATAAAACGGTAAACTTCAGTGACAATTATGTATTAATTGAATTCGATGAGTATGTTGATAAACGCTCTGTGCAGGAAGCTATTTTTATTTCACCTGCTATTGATGGAAAGATAGAATATGACTGGAGTGGAAGGGAACTGGAAATTATTTTCGAAGATTCACTTCGTAAAAACATTACTTACTCGATAACTATTGGTACAGACGTTATTGACTTAAATAATCGCAACAACATGGCGTCGTCTTATTCGTTTACTTTTTCTACAGGCGAGGAAATTGACGTCGGGCAGGTTGAAGGCAATGTCTTTGCGAAAAATGCCTTGGGTACCCTCGTCTTTGCATATGCTTTATCGGACACAATTCCTAATCCGGCCACGCAAAAACCTGACTACCTTTCGCAGGTCGGCGTTAAAGGAGAATTTTTGCTGCGTGGAATGGGAACCGGAAGGTACAGGCTGTTTGCGGTCAAAGATGAATTCAGAGATTTGCTATACAATGCTACCGACGATATGTTTGGAGTGCCTGAAAAAGACATTGAATTGAGTAGGGAAGATTCAATAGTAACGGGGCTTAATTTTATGCTGAGCATAGAAGATACTACGGCTCCGTCAATTTCGAATATTACAAACACTGACCGCAATCACATACTTGTTGAGTTCACCGAAGCGATAGACAGTACTAAATTAAGTCCTCAGAATTTTTTTGTCTATGATTCTACCGAATCAAAAAGCTATCCCGTAGTGCTGATTTATAAAGACAACAATAAGTCTCAAAACTATTTTGCTTGTATTTCCGACAGCCTGAATGTTGACAATGAAAACTACATTGTTGCTCAAGGTATATTCGACAAAAAAGGTAATCAACTTGTTTACGAAAGTTTTTCCTTTGTGGCTTCCGATAAAGTAGATACACTGGCTCCTTCAGTCAAATCAGTTTCGACTGAATACACCGGGGGTATAATTGATTTTATGGATCCGTACTTCGATGTTCGTTTTGATGACGGTGTTATAATAACCGATGATGAGAAAGCTTTTACCTTGCTTGATGGAGATAGTTTAGTAGTGAGCATCAGTGTTGCTGAAATCGATGCTGCAAATAAAAGAATAAGATTCAACCAAAACCCACGACCAAATCGAGAATTTGAATTCATTGTTGATTACGGTTTTACCGAGGATGCTGCGGGTAACAGCAAGGATACTACCTTTAACAGTAAATTGTCGACAATTAGCGAGCTTGAGTTCAGCGCAGTAAGCGGAATTGTTGAATCCGATAGCACAGGCCTTGTAAAACTTGTGCTCGAAAATTTAACCGATAATAAAACCAGGTATCGAAGTCAGCCTCGTGCAGACAAGAGCTTTTCATTTGAACGCGTTAAGCCCGGCAACTACTTACTCATTGCATTCATTGATCGCAATAACAATTCTCAACTTGACCTTGGGACGATTGATCCGTTTCAATATTCTGAAAAGTTTGTCTACTATCCGGACACATTAAAACTGAACGCGCGCTGGCCTGTGGGTGATGTACAAGTTGATATTAAGTAAAAAATAATTATTTGTATAAATAATATTCTTTACTTGCTTCCTTGAATTCTTTCACACCTTCGTTCAGTATTCCTTCTATCGCCGCGTAAGTTTGTGTCTCCATTAGAATTTCTCTAATACGGTTAGTGCCAATTGCTTTATCAAAGGCGCGCAATTGTCCTTTTGTTGCGTAATCAAAAATATCTTTGTCAGGATACAATTCCTTGATTGCTTGCAAGAAGTATAACTGTATTTTCATTAGCTCAACAGTCTTGAAGTCAACTATATGATTTTGAACACCGGAAAGATTTTCGCCTTTACCGTGAGCGTAATAAGGGATATAATACAACGGCCTGAATATTACTCCAGGCAAATTATAAGAATTCATTTTCTTTGCAAGATCGATTCCATTAATCCATTCTGTTCCAAATGACTGGAAGGGGATAGTATAGCCGACACCGATAGAAACAGCGTCTCTCAGCTCCCCAACTATGCCTGAACAAACATAATAATAAGGCGAATCCTTATGCGGAATATGAGGCGAAGTAGGAACCCAGGGTAAACCGGTATCTTCAAACGACATGTCTCGTTTCCAGCCGTCCATAGCTATTACTTGCAGTTTACACTTTACACCGTCTTTAAGCATACCTTCATTGTTCAGCATAATTGCCAGCTCGCCGCATGTTAAGCCGTATACATAAGGAATCTTGAATTGACTTATAAATGAAATATATCCGTCTTCAACTATTAATCCTTCTACTCGCTCTCCGCCCAGCGGGTTCGGCCTGTCAAGAACGATAACCTCTTTGCCGAATTCCGCAGCAGCTTCCATAACTTTACCCATAGT
>JANQLA010000412.1 GCA_028280855.1 Melioribacteraceae bacterium | reverse complement strand
AAACGTATTTGAGTTCAGCACCGTTTCAGATATACGGAGTAAAGTATTTCAGTACAACTTACTTCCCGGCTACCAATTAGTTGATTGATAACTTTTTTAGCGTTTTCACCTTCATTAAGAATGGGCATTGTTGCAGCCGGTTTTATTCTTTTGAGATAGTAACTTTTTGCCCGGTTAACTTGTCGTTTTTTAAACTTTTAACCAAATAATTCGCAACGCTTCTTCTGCTTATAGTTAGGCCCGGCTTTGATTTATTCCCCCAAGATTCTTTAATTACCTGATTGTTCTGTGAGTTGGTTAGTCCAACAGGTCGAACAATCGTCCAATTCAGTTTTGATTCCGAAATTATATTCTCTTGTCTTTCGTGGTCTTGATATGCAATGCCAATATTGCTATTGTCAATGAACCATTTAAACCATTTGGGAATATCTTTTTTTGTTTCGGCAACTCCCCAGGCAGAACACACTACGATTCGTTTTAACTTTCTTTCTTCTGCAATTGGAATTAGTACGTTCATTACAACGGAAAGATAATTTTTGGGCGTTCTTAATCTCGCCCAGGGGAAGTCGGAATTTCTCGAAATATTCAAAACACTAATTACCGCATCACAGTCGATGATGGCGTTTTCCAGGTCGGCCTTATTATTCGGATTTCCTTCAAAGACTGTTAATCCTTTTTGTTTTTCAATTCGGTTTGAATTTCTTGCAAGACAGCTTACTTCAAATCCATCTTCAATTGCCTTTTTTAAGACAAGTTTTCCTGTTCTTCCTGTTGCTCCGAGTAAAAGTATTTTCATTTTATAAAGTGGCTACAGCGGTCGCGTGCAAACTTAGCAACGGTTTTTGCTCGTTAACTTTTTGGCTTATAACTAACTTTTATTCTATTTATTTACTTTCGTTTTGTACTTAACCCGCTATTACGTTTATACTTTGTTGACGATAGTTTTCTTATTTAGGTTCAAGTGACATAACATAATCATAACTTTCGTTCAAATATTTGGCTACGTTGTCCAAATCTTGAAGCATATTTTCAGGTATTAAAACATAGCCATGCATTATCGAATTGTATGATTTGAATATAGTAGTGTCCCATTCCTCAATATATTTTTTCTGAACCTCCTTAGAGAATCGAATCCCTATTTCTCCCGCTTTGTTCAGCATGGAGAACATATGCCCGTTTGCTGATGTATTTGGCACTGTTTTGCCTTTTCTTTCAAACCTTGTGCACTTAGAAACCAATTCATCGTAGATTTTAAGTTTTTCTTCCAACATGATTATTGCTTTTCAACGAATTCTTTAAATTGTCTCATCCATTTCTCTCCCTGTTTTCTGTACATACCCGGAAATAGAATTGCCATCAGTTTCGGCATAACCCAGCTTATGCGTGTATACTCAAACTCATATTCGTACCGTGTCTTGTTATCGCCAAGCGGCTCAAATGTGCACTTCATGGTGTTGTCCATGTGCTTGTGGTGATAAGTTGCTTCAAAGGAGTCGGGAAGCCGGTTTGCCGTGATTGTCTCCGTTAGTTCCATGTCTCGCTTGCCATATTTATAGTACATCTTGGAAACGGCGCCTTCCTTTCCTAGTTCTCCACTTATCAGGTCTTTCTTAATAAATCCGTCCTGATATTCTCCAAGATAATTAGGGTCAGCAAATAGTTCCGACACTTTGGATTGCGGTTTGTTGATGTCAATTGAACCTTTATACTTCATGTCTTGTCTCTTGTTTAGATTTTAAATTTCCGTTAACGGTCCCGCGTTAAGTTTTGTGGGGTTTTCGCTTGTTTGAATGTCCCCCGTTGAACAACATTGCTAAGATAATATTTAATCAGCAAACCTAAATCCGTATGAAATTAGAACCATGTTATAGGCGTTTTATTCAGGTAAATTTAGCTTTTTTTAATTTTACCAAATACTAATTCTCATATTATTAGGTATATAATATTTAGATTCTTTGTCAATTTCGAAAGCTTCGTAAAATTCATCTTGATTATATATTGGACCGATAGCTCTAAACTTCTGTGGAGTGTGTAATCTTTTCAAAGTAGATATTTCAAATTCCGGCGTGGCTTTTTCTTTCCAAAATTCAGCATATGCTAAAAAGTAACTTCTAATAGCATCAAACTTATCCTTTTCTGAATATTGTGGAAATTTATTTTTCAAAAAGAGTTTCAATGCTAATAAAGAGACTTCTACCCCACCTAGATCAGCAAAGTTCTCTTGCAAAGTTGATTTTCCATCCACAAAATATATGTCTTGAATCGCATATTGGCTAAATTGATTGATTAAGGATGTATTAATACTTTTCCAATCCTTTCTATTAAATTTTTCTCCAGACCTATCAAATGCATGTGTCATCTCATGTGCTATAGTTCTTCCAATTTTTGCAAATAATTCAGCAGTTTTATTTTCATCAGAAAAATCAGAAGAATATAAAGTTCCTGCATATATTTTCACGATATTATCATTGAAATTATACCTACAATCAGTTTCAAATGGGGGCGATTCCCAATATGGTTTTTCTGATTTTATTTTAGCTTGGTATTCTTCTGATAAATTAATGTTCTTTTCTAAGGAATTAACCAAGAGTTCTGGCATTTTTGGTAGATATGATATATCTGGAGCACCGATTACAAATTGTATATCGTCTAATTTTGATAAAAAGAAATCAATATTTTTTTCTTCAATATGGCTGCTATTTTTGATTTTCTCCTTGTAAGCTAAAGTCAAATATTTTATTAATTCGTTAATATTTTCTTCTTTTTCGTTTGGTATTGTAATCTTTGAAAAGATAACACCAAATAGCATTGGATAATGTTTTTGAATGAGATAGACTCTTTTTCTCTCACTTGAACTATATTCAGAAGTACTTTTATAAAAATTTTGAAGCTGAACCAGAATATATTGATTATTTTCATCCAGTTCATACTGGACTTCATTGGAAAGTATTTCGACGGATTTATCAATTATTTCGTCCCAAAGAATACCCCAATTATTAACTACGCTAACATTTTTAGGAAGAATTGTATTATTCAACCAATCTCTGTTTGCGTATTCATAAAAATCCACAAATGATTCTTTTTCTTGTCCAAGTAATATATTCGAATTAACATAGAGCGTTAATACAACAATAAGGAATGCCACATTATTGCACATTAATTTAGATTTAAATAATCGACAACTTGAACTTAATGTGCTCATACAATTGTCTCCTTTGGCTAAATGTCCTATAACATCCGTTATACGCATTACGTTTTGTGGGTACGCTCTTTGTGTTACCATAAACTTACCAGGAAGCAAAGACTTTGGAAGAACCCCAGCTCGTTTTGGTTCAGCTTAAAGTGGTTGTTATGTTGTTTTTGGTTTAGTGTTTCACATTAAAATATATTTCGTTAGAGCCACCTTTGAAATTTGCAACCACAATATCTAAGTCTTTATCATTATCTAAATCACCAAACTGAATTCCTGTAATTCTACCAGAATAATCTAGTCGAATTTCACTGTCGTAGAAATTGCCTTTGCCGTCATTTAACCAGACACTTATTGGTTCACCAACTCCAATGATTACTGCATCAACGAAACTATCGCCATTCAAATCCCCTAAACCGATTTTACCGAACATAACAGAACTTAACTCTATACTACTCGCTGAAAACTTGCCGCTGCCATCATTCAATAAGACTTTTGTCGGGTATTTTTTCCTTCTGTTTCCATTTGTAATTAAAACATCCAAATCACCGTCGTTATCAATATCGGCAGTAGCGGATGAACCACTAACAACCGAGGTGTCTCTAATAGTATCGGCAACTGCAAGATTTCCTTTAGTGTCATTCAATATAGATTGGTAACCTATCCCACTTATCCTGGAAAAAACATCAATGAAACCATCAGAATTAAAATCTCCCCAAATCGAATTACTAGGGAAAATCGTATCACTTTTTTTAAATGTTCCATTTCCGTCGTTATGAAAAATTCTATTTGGTAGATTTTTTTCTCGATCGTAAAAATTTAAAGCGGCATCTAAATCGCCGTCATTATCGATATCAATTAAATTTACATTTGTACAGCTTTTTAGACTATCTGAAAAACTCTGACCGGAATCAGCGAACCTGGCTTTACCATCATTTATGTAAATTTTACTTGGGCTGGAATAAACTTGATCATTTGTACTAAACTTACCTCCGGCAAAAAGTATATCGGGAGTTCTATCTTTGTTTATGTCACCAATTGCTACCCCATGTGAAGATTGCAGTAACTTTTGTCCTGAATCAACAAAATAACCCTTTCCGTCATTAATCCATATCTGCGAGTTGTTAAATCCAAAATTAGAACAAACCAAATCTAAATCATTGTCCCCATCTAAATCATTTAAAGCCACTTTATTTGTTAACATCGGTTCGAATGATTGTGTACTCTTAACGAGGGAGAAAGTGATAGGAGAAATTTTACTTTTTATATTTTGAGCATCACAGACTGAAGCAATTAATAGGTTGGCGGTAAAACAAACCGGTAATAAAATTTTTCTGGTATACAGCAAGCAATTCATATAGAGTCCCCCCTTTTATTAATATATATAGCAGCGCTATTAGGAAATACATCTTAATGCATTTCCTAATTTTTGTATGTTGCGAGTTATTGCTTTCCAGTTTTTATTGTCACCCAATTTTTATCAATCATATATTTTGCAAATTTCGCTTCTCCTTTTTCTTTTATCATTTCAATTCCTAATCTCTGATTCGTGCGTGTAATAAATTGTCCAAGTCTTATCATAAAAGGATTATATAATTTACAATCCTTAACTGATTCAAATTGATTACAATCCGCGCATGAGTTAAATACATTTTCAATGCAACATGGTTTTACTTTACAAGCCTTATAGCCGATTGCGCATTTAGGAGAATCTCCTTTACACCCTTCACATTGTCCTTTTGTATATTTTGGACAAGCGCCACAGTAGAATCCACAGTAGGAAACCAGGTTAATATTTGTTTGCTCCATTGTTTCTATTTTTTAGTCTTTTTAAATTTTGCTCTGTAGTCTTTATCCATTTTTTCAGTCGCATAAT
>JANQLA010000401.1 GCA_028280855.1 Melioribacteraceae bacterium | reverse complement strand
ATCTAATCTTTTGCCAAAGTTGAAAAATAACATCGCACAATGCGGAATGTATGTAGCAATTCCAACTTTACAACACAGTTTAATATTATCTTTCATTTTTAACAGGTATTTTGACGACAAACTCAGAACCTTCGCCTAGCTTAGATTTTACTTCAATCTTTCCTTTATGTTCTTTCACAAATTCATTGCATAGACTCAAACCAATCCCGGTGCCTCTCTCCCCGGCTGTTCCGGTATTTGATTCAACTACCTCCGAGGTAAAAAGCTTGCTCATTACTTTTTCATCCATTCCTATGCCTTCATCTTTAACGGAAAGCAAATAATGTCCGTTTGCAAGTTTATATCTGAGATTTATCGAGCTGTCGGCATTTGAAAATTTTATAGCATTTGTGATTAAATTGCGCAATATAACTTCGATCATTTGTCTGTCGGCAAAAATTTCGTCATCATTTATAATGAGATTCAGGCTTATTGATTTGTTTTTCAGAAACGTCGATAAACTTTCTGCTAATTTTTCTGTTATTTCTTTCATGCTGAAATAACCGGGAGTATATTTCAGATTGCCGGCTCTTGAAGCCGAGAGGTTGAGAAGATTCTCAAGAAGCCTGTATGTATCCTTAGTAACGCTGTCAATACTGTCAATATATTCATTACGTTCTTCTTCGGGAAGGTCATCTTCTTTTAGAAATCCTACCAACCCAAGAAGCGCCCCAAAAGGATTTTTGAGGTCATGGGAAATTATAGCAAAAAGCTTATCTTTCGATTCATTTAGAGCTTTGAGTTTATTAGTCAATTTCTTTTTTGCACGGTATCTTAAAACAAGACCCACCACTATAATTAACAAAAGTACTATTACAACTATTAGAGTACGTTCTTCGCTTTTTTTGAGTTCCAGTTCCAGGTTTGTTTCTTTTAGCTCGCGGCTTATCCTTTGTCTTTCATTGATTTCTGCTAATGTTTCAAATTGCTGCTGCTGAAGTAAGGAATCATATATAAGAAAGAAGTTTTTGAAGTTTTCAGTTGCTGATTTAAAGTCGTTCATGTTATAATAAAATTTAGCTGTTCCTTCGTAAACTTCCAGTAATTTGGGTGGCAATCCTAGTTTAACGGATATTTCATAAGCAGATTTAAGTTCTACCTCACCTTCGGCGTACATTTTTAACTGCGAATAAACAAGTGCTTTGCCAAGCTTATTGCTTATGAT
>JANQLA010000397.1 GCA_028280855.1 Melioribacteraceae bacterium | reverse complement strand
GGCAACGATTCCCATCCTGCAGCTTCAACCAGTGAATTTGCCGCTTCAACTTCTTTCCGGGCAGCCTGCAAATCAAGGTTACTATTCCTAGCATTTTCTATTATGTCTTCTAAGGATTCAACTGCAAAATTTTTCGGGGGTTCATCAACAACCTTAAAACGGGAAAACCCACTTGCCGGTCTTACGCCTATTAACGCAGCTAATTTATCAGATTGACTTTCAAATTGTTCTTTTCTGTCAATTAATAATAATTCCTGTTCGGCCAAAAACGTTTTGGCATTTGCAACCTGGTTCGGACCGATTAGACCGGCTTTATGCCTAAGTTCAGCTTCTTTTAAAAAGGCTGCAGCTCTGTCGCGTGTAAGTTTTTGAACGGCATAATCACGCTCGGAGGTGTAAAGACTCCAATACATTTGTTCTGCAACAAACTTCACGGTCATAACTTCCTGGTCGTAACGCGCTTTTGCCGCTTCATATTGCAGCTCAGCGCCGGTAAGTTCTTTGCGTCCCGAAGAAGTGAAACCTTTGAGCAAAGGTTGGCGAATATTGAGGCTTCCGAATGTGTTGTACTCGGGATTTAAGAAAGCAAATTGGGAATTAGTCTTTAAACTGACCGTGTTCAAAGATAATTCAAATTGAGTGCCGGCGGGCAGTCTTAGTTTCAACCCCGTTTGAGATGTTGTCTGTTTTGTAAGAAGAACATCTGCACCAGCAAAGAAAGACGCTGTTGGTTCTTCCACATCCCTGTAGTTCAAGCTGAAAAAAAATTCCGGATCATAGTTACCCCTTTCCCTTCGCAGTGAACCGGATGCGGCGAGGTATTCCGCTTCTGCTATGCGAACAGAAGTTGCGTTCTGAAGCGCATATTCATTAACCTGATTTACGGTAATCCCTTCACCTTTAATTCCTTTGAGAATTACTTGAAGCGCGCTGTCCGGATTTATAACATCTTGTGCTTTATTAATTAAAAAAGCACCTGAAAACAAAATGAAAGTAATTAAAATTAATCTGTTGCTTATCAACATAAACATCCCCTTTTACTTATCCGCATAAAAAACATATTAATGGCAGCAACGATAATAACACGGAAAGAATTTTAAGAACTTGATTACGGGTAAAATCCCATTAGAAAGCCGTTAGTTGAAGAGTAAATTTTATTATTGCAATAATAAGGCACTACATCACAAAAAGCATGTAAATATTTAAAAATCTCAAAAGATAATTTTACAAGCCTGTTTAAGATTTACAATTCATCTGCCAAATAAACGGCGCTTCGCTTAGTTAATTTCCGAAGTTATTTTTATAAGAGCGAAAGTGGTATTTCACATTAACCGTCTTCACCCAACTTAAGACGATGTTAACTTCATTTTATTGCACGGAAAGTTCCTTTAATTTCTGTAAAGCTTTGGGCCATGTGTCTTTAAACATCTCCGTAAATTCTTCATCCGAATCCATTTCAATTAATACTTCTGTTACCCCATCTTTGTGGTTGAAAGTATAATTTTCAAGCGCTCCAGCCCATGCTTTAACAGCTCCACTTGTTGTGTCTTCCTTCCCGTCTTGCACAACACCAAGGTGTTCAATTGAAATGAATTTGTGCAGCTTATTTTCTTTTATCCGGCTTACCATGCCCGACATCTTCTCTTTCTCACCGGGGCCTAAAAAAAGAATTTTACTTCCTTCGCTCCAGTTGCCGACATAGTGCGATCCGGGCATAAACGCCTCCGTCCAGACACGGTAAGTATCTTCGTTGAGCATTGTATTCCAAACCTTTTCTATTGGTGCATTTATTACGATAGAGAAATTTAATTTATCCATCTTCTTCTCCTTTATTTTATATTACCCTTTATGTGCTTTCTTTAAATCGTCGATAACAATTTTTTTCATTTGGAGCATCGCTGTCATAACTCTTTGAGATTTTTCAGGATCAGAATCGCCAAGCAAGTCGATCAATGTGGACGGCACAATCTGCCATGACAAACCGTATTTATCTTTCAGCCACCCGCACATGCTTTCTGCTCCTTCCTCTGTAAATTTATCCCAGAAATAGTCTACTTCTTCCTGCGATTCACAGTTGACTACAAATGATATCGCTTCGTTAAAAGCGAAAAGATGCTCCATTCCGCTTTCCATAATTATAAATTCATTTCCATTTAAATTGCACTGTGAGTATTTAATTTTCCCTTCGGAATTTCCTTCATCTTTTTCGTAGCGGGCTATCACGCAAATTTCGGAGTTCTTAAATAAAGAAGAATAATAATTTAATGCCTCTTCCGCTTTACCGAAATTGCCGCCGGTAAAAAGCAGAGACGGAATTATCACGTTTTTTATATTTTCTTTTGTGCCAATACTTATCTGCCATGAAATTCCGTATTTATCCTGCAGCCATCCGTATTTTTCACTCCAATCGTATTTTTGTAAATCCATCATAACGCTTCCGCCTTTAATTAATTCCACCCAGAGTTTATCAACTTCTTTTTCAGTCTCAAACGTTATTGTAAAAGAAACTGAAGGATTAAATTTGAAAATGGGACCACCGTTAAGTGCGCCAAATTTCTTACCATTCAGTTCGAAACCGACAGTCATTACCGACCCGGCTTCCTTTCCCGATGCTTTTGCCGCCGTTTCATTATAGCGTGTGACATTTATTATTTTGGAGTTTTTAAATAAGGACATATAAAAATTAACCGCTTCTTCAGCTTGGTTATCAAACCATAAAAATGGAGTTATTGTTTGGTAAGCCATTGTTTTTGCTTCCTCATTATTTTTAAAGTTTACTTCTTAACTTTGTTGCCTTACACAACAACCATAGTTTAACCCCTATTACAGCATGAGAATTAATAAATTTCGGTATTCTACCCCTCTTACAGATTAGGCAGATAGTATAATTTTGGTTTCGCAAAATTTATTATCACCATTATCTAATATTACTGGACCTTTTACCTTCATAGTTTTTCATGCTTTTATTGGAATCCAAATCTCGATATCTCCTTTGCCTGTTTGGGAATCGAAATTTTCTCCATACCGCTCAAAGAAAAAATCCAGACCTTCAGGTTTCTCATAACTTGAATTAGGCAACCATTTTGCAATTGAGTCTAACGTTTGTCTTAAAGTAAATACATGATCTTCGTGAGTAAATACGGCAAAACTCCTTCCAGGAATTTCCTTCAGAACAAACTCTTCGGGTAAATCCTTTTTACCGAATATTTCTACCCCGCACATATATTCAATACCTTTTCCGTTTTCATGATGCAAACATAAACCATAAGCAACATTCCCAATTTGCCCTGCAATATTGCCAAGATAGGGTATGAATTTTTCCCATTGAGCAAAGCCGTTCAAAACTTCTCCTGAATAATAAATCTTACTTATACCACTAATTAATATAGGCTTCATGTTTGTTTCAATACGCGCTGGAATTAAATTTTTAATTTGCGATGAATTCATACATCACTACTTTCTTTTAATTTATTTCCTAATAAATCTTCGTTTCTAAAATTCTGTATAATGATTAAGAACTATACCGCATTCAAATCTTATATTGTTTTCTAACTTTAACTTCATATTAGTATTTATATTCCCGAAAATTGTCATTCCTTGGCTAATTACTGCCGGATTTATAAAAAGATGATATTCATCAATTAAATTATTTTGAACGAGCGAAGAAACAAATGAGGCGCCGCCGTAAACAATAATATCTTTTCCCGGCTTCCTTTTAAGTGAATTTATTTCTTCAACAATATCACCAGTTGCCAAAGTTGTGTTTATCCAGTCGCAGCTTTCAAGAGTTTTTGTGAAAACAACTTTTGGGGTATCTATAAACTTTTTTGCCGTAGCATACTCAGGATTGTTTTTATCTTTTAAGACATTTGACCAATGTGAAATAAACCCGTCGGTCATTTTTCTGCCCATAAGAATAGTGTCCATGGAATCTGTTAACTCGCCGACATAATTTTTGAGTTTGTCATCCCAGTCCCAAACCATCCAGTCCAATTCCCCGTTTGCACCTGCGACAAAACCGTTAACAGTTAGCTGCATTTGTAATTTCAGCTTTCTCATTCTAATTTCTCCATTTTTTTATTTAATAATTTTCAATTCCTGCCCGCGTTTTTTCCGTGCAATGCAGAAGCCAATTGTTATTGTATTTATCTTTTAATCCCCCGAAGATTGTTCCCCCAAAAGTATTATCTATAGGATGAATAGTTTTTCCACCTAATGAAAGTTTGCTGTAAAATGTTTTCATTTCCTTTTTGCTGCTGCACTCTATTAAAATAGAAACATCGTTTCCTTTTATTAATCCTTCTTCGCCAACTAAATCAGTTGCCATAATTATATAACCTTCTTTGTGAAGTGTTGCATGTAATATTTTCTTCTTCATTTTAGGGGGAAGTTTTTCGCACAACGGCGATTCTCCAATTGTTTGAAATTCTAAGTCACCACCCAAACAATCTTTATAAAAAGTCATTGCTTCACGGCAGTTACCATTAAAAGTAAGGTACGTTATTATTCTGTTCATCTGTTTTTATTGATTAAGGACATAACCTCTTTTTAATTCATCAAAATTGCAAAGGAAATATATAACGTGACAATAATTTAATACGGGTGCAAAAACGGCTTTTTGCAGGGTTGATTCCGACAAAATATCTGAATAACTTTAATACATGAAAAGAGTATCAATATTGGTTCCCGAATCAGCTGTAATGGAAGCTATAGCCGACCCAATGTATATGTTCACGGCGGCAAACCAATTTTTACAAGCTTCCGGCAGACCCGATTTATTTGAAGTTGAATTAGTGGGTCAAAACAAAGAAATAAGATTACACAACGAGGCGTTCTCTGTTCATACAGACAGGCTGTTAAATGAAGTTAAACAGACTGACCTGCTTATAATACCCGCCTTGTTCGGCAATATGAAATTTGCAGTTGAACAAAATAAGAATGCAATCCCCTGGATTGTAGATCAATACAACAAAGGGGCGGAAGTAGCATCGCTTTGCGTCGGTGCATTTCTTCTTGCTTCAACCGGGTTGCTTGCGAACAGAAAATGCTCAACACATTGGGCTTATTATAATGAGTTCAGAGAAACATTTCCGGATATAGAAATCCAAGACGGAAGTATAATTACGGAAGAGAATAGAATCTATTCGAGCGGCGGAGCAAATTCATATTGGAACTTGCTTTTATACCTACTCGAAAAATATACCGACAGGGATACCGCAATTCTTGCTGCTAAGTATTTTGCAATTGATATTGATCGCGAAAGTCAGGCTTCTTTCGCTATCTTCAACGGGCAAAAAAATCATAATGATGAAAAGATAAAACAAGTCCAGGAATTTATTGAAGCAAATTATAGTGAAAAAATTACGGTAGATCAGCTTGCTGAAAAGGCGGCTGTTAGCAGACGAAGTATAGAGAGAAGATTCAAGAGGGCAACAGGCAATACTATTGTGGAATATATTCAAAGAGTAAAAATAGAAGCTGCTAAAAGAAGTTTTGAATCCTCAAGGAAAAACATTAACGAAGTAATGTTTGATGTCGGTTATACGGATACCAAATCTTTCAGAACAGTTTTCAAAAAAATAACCGGGCTCACACCAATTGAGTACCGGAATAAATATTTCAAAGAACCTGTAACTCAATAGGTGTACATAAACATTTTGTTATAGAAGGTTTTAGGTGGTTTTTTAAAGGCTTCTAATAGTAAAACCCTTTTTGGTCGTAACCTCATGGTGCGTTTTAAAATGCCTTAACAATTCTCCAACCGAGTAAAATATTTTTTTCTGAGAATTACAATTAAGGCGCCACTCAACTTTTCCGATATCACTTACAATATCAACTGCTCCATCGTAATCATCTTCATGATGTACAGCAATACCAATCCTTGCAAGCGCTCTTTCAGTCCAAAACGATCTCGTCTTATCGCCATTAATTCGCAATCTAATCTTTACATGCGAATTCATTTTGAAAATACCTTGCTGAATGGAAAACTTGACGTCTTCTTTATTAAAAGCATCTTCAAAGTGTCCGTTCAGTACAAGATCCTCTGGCGTATCAATTTCGATTTTTTGATCTTTCGTAATCAGCATAATCATATCAGCCGATTGCAGCGCTAGATCGAGATCATGCGTCGATAAGATTACTGCCTTGTTGAATTGTTTAGCCATGTTTCTAAGCATATGAATTATTTCTAGTTTGCTTGGCGCGTCTAAAAAAGCAGTTGGTTCGTCAAGGAGAATTATCGGGGTATCCTGCGCGAGCGCACGCGCAATCATAACCTTCTGCCTGATACCATCGCTGAGTTCAAGCATATTTTTATTCTCATACGAAAATAACCCGGTTACCTGCAATGCATTTTCTATAATTTTAATATCCTCGTTACTTAAAACACCCAGCCAATTGTTATGAGGATAACGACCCAAGCCGACTATGGAACGAATTGGCGCATTGCCTATACCGAAATTTTCTGTTAGTACTATGCTGATCTCCTTCGAAAGTTCATGTCTATCCAAACTGACTATTTTTTTTCCGCCTATAAATATTTCCCCTTTAAGTGGTTTCTGAATACCGGCAATAGTTCTTAGAAGAGTTGATTTACCGCAGCCGTTCGAACCGATAAGGCACACAAAGTCCCTGGGGTAAATTGAAAACTTCATATTGTCAAGAAGAATATTTGCCGGTTTATGCTTTTCTTTATAACCGACTGCCAAATTGCTTACCGATAACACCGAATGTTTTCTGTTCATCTCATCATACCGTAAAAGAGTGCTGCATTTTTCTTTGCTGAAAAATAATCCAGATAACAACAGGAGCCCCAACCAGAGACGTAACTGTATTTATCGGGATAGTTTGATCGCTGCCCGGAAGCTGCGATATTATATCACAAATGATAGTTAGTATGCTTCCGACAAGCGCAACTGCCGGGATCAGAATCTTATGATCGTATTCATTCAACAGATTTTTCGTAATATGAGGTACGGCAATCCCGACGAAAGCTATCGGACCGCAGAAAGCAGTTATAACTCCGCCGAGAACACCTCCTGTAATTATTATCGACAGCCGAACGGTTTTTATATTTACGCCCATGCTTTCGGCATAACTCTCACCAAGCAGAAGAAGGTTTAACTGTTTTGATAATAAAAAAGAAAAAGTCAATCCTAAAAAGACGGCCGGAACCAGAAAGTAGAGGTCGTTCCAAACAACATTTCCGAGGTTTCCCATTCCCCAAATAACATAACCTTGCAAATTTTCGGGCGTGCTGAAATATTTTAAAATGTTTTGGAGCGAACCAATAATATAACCGAGCATAAGCCCCAAAATCAATAAAGTAATATTACTGCTGATTTTCCTTGCAACTATTGTTACAAGAAGCAAAATCATAGAAGCACCGATTGTTGCAGCAACAGTAATACTTAAATTACTTGCAATATCACCAAGAAAATATAAATTTATCCCGAATGATCCGGCTGTTAATACAACAAGAGCTACACCGAAACTTGCACCTGAACTAATTCCCAGAACAAAAGGATCGGCCAATGGATTGCGGAAAAAAGTCTGCATCAACAATCCGCATACGGAAAGGGAGCTTCCGGCAAGCACCGCGGTAATAGCCTTGGGAAATCTGAATTCCGTGATTATACTTACCCAAGTCGAGTTTGAAGATGTACCGAAGAGAATTTTAACCGCTTCATCTAAAGGGATTTTTACGGGGCCTAAAAGAATATCGAAAGTGAAAGAAATAAGAAAAGCAAGCAAAAGACCGGAAATGATATATTTATTTCTTCGTGAGATCGACATCAATTGCTCGTTAGTTTCTTGTAATATATCATTTTATAACCGGGCAAGAGTTCCGGGTGAAATATTTTTATTAGGTCTGACAGGACAACATCGCAATTGATTACACTGTTTTCCCAATATTCGTAAAATCCGTGTTCGTTGACTAATCTATTATAGTTAAAAATATTTTTCGTTCGGTACGCTTTAAATTTTGAATTGCGCGGATCGTTTTCCAAAACATCGCTAAACTTATTCCAGAAATGGACATTGATCCAGAAATCCGCGTTATGGGCTCTTTCATAAACCTGTTCATAAGTAAGTTTAATGCTGCCCGAAGATTTATCGTCACTCCACAAGTAGTCGGCCCCGGCATCGTTTAATAATTTGGCCATATAACTGTTTCCACCGGGCTCATACCACATTCCACCGAAAAGCGCTTCCGTAAAAACCGTTGGACGTTTTTTGATATCTTTTGTTAACAGAACAAGGTTATTGTAACGTTCGGCTAGTTTGTCGAAAACCTCGTTAGCTTCTTTTTCGTAATCGAAAAAAGCCGCAACAAATTTTATCCATTCCGCCCTGGCAAGCGGCGAATTTTCAAGATGAATTGTCGTTGAAGCTACCTTTATGCCGTTTTGAATCAACTTGGGGCTGCCGTCAGCAAGGGGATTGCCATTGCCGTAGGTAAGCAAAAGGCCGGGTTTTAATTCAAAAACTTTTTCGAGATTTAAACTAAACGATTCACCTACTTCCGAAACCTTACCGGCCTCAATAAACTTTTTTACCTTTGCGGAATTAACGTACTGATACTTATCAACAGCAACAATTTTATCTGTAAGATTTAATTTATCGAGGAAACCGATATATAATGATGTTAAAGGAATAACGGATTTAACGGGCGTTCTTATGATCATCGCGTTCGCATAACCTTTGGGAATCTTATTGCCATCGGGAAGAAGTAAATATTGGAAAATAAGATTACGTTTTTCATCTGATGAAAAAACACTGATAATTTTATAATTATCGAAATATTCTATTGCAAAACTCTGAGAATATTCGATTTTCATCTTTTCTATATAAATCGATGCGCGTTTAGGTGTTATCGATTTTATTTCTTTCGAAGAGTTATCTCCTGAGCAGGAAATAAAACAGCTAACGACGAATAAAAGAATTACTATTTGGTACAAAAACTTTCGCATCATTTTGTTTTTACTTGTTTAATCAGTATTGGCTCTTATTTAAGTCCGGTTTCTAATGAAATCGTGATAAAATGCCGTCATACTTTCGCTAATAAATCCAGGTACCAGAAAACAGTATCAAAATTACTCTGGACAGTTTCCGAATAACACTTATCTTTTTTCGAATCGGAAACAGGTTTATATTTTTTATAAAGAACTTCTCCGCATTCAAACGGAATAGGATTTTTGAATATGGGTCCGTCGTAAACAAATGTATGAAACTCTCCATATTCACCACATGGATCAACATTAGCCGGGAGATCATTTAATAAAGAATTATCGATTGTCCTTCCCAAGAAAGATTTATTGAGATAATTATCATTAACGGAAACAATAACCGCTTTAAACCCGGCTTCGATAAAATCGGTCATAATTTTACCGGTATTCAAATTCCAAAGCGGAAATAAACCTTTCATGGTAATTTCAGCCAACCTGCTTTCACGGTATTGTCTTAGGTCTTCAAGAAAGATATCGCCGAAGATCGAATAATCGATTCCCTCTTCTTTCAGTTCCGTAAGATTACGCCTCATTATTTCGTCGTAAATACTGCATGAAGCGCTTTCCGGTAAAAAAATTTCTTTCAATTCTTTGCCAATACCTGCTGCTTGTAATCTCAACAACTCCCTTCTTACGCCGTGCATGGAAATACGATTATAAGATTCGCTTAATGTCGTGAGCAAATATTTTATTTCAATATCCGGATAGTAAGCACATCGGTACAAGCAAAATGCACTGTCTTTACCGCCGCTCCAATTAAGTACTGCGTGTTCCATTGTTATCAGTTGATTCTTATAAAATCAGTATTTACGGCCGATAATTTTCCTTCAAATACAAAAACGTAACCGGAAACTAAACCAAGCCTTCGTAATAGATAATTAAGAAAGATTCATAGATGTTTCATGGTTGCTCAAATCATTCCTCGCTTTTACCCGAAAGCATTGAACAAAATAATAATGGCAGGTCTTCTGACTTGCTTCTTTTTTGCCGGCCTTCACGTTCCCAATTAGAACATTGACCCGAGGATGGCAAAAATTACTAACGAAGCTTACAGCAGCGGGTACTGTTAAGGATTTTCACCTTATTCCCTTTTAACTCAACCGCCGGAAAAAGCAGTTGGCGACCACTATTTGTGCGCAAAATATAATTCTATTTTTTACTTCAAGCAAATTTATCAGAACAATTCATTCCGGTTAGTGCAGAGGAACATTATAGTAAGTTTTTGAGGAGAAAGGCAGTAGTGTATGAAACAGAAGCTATTTTAAGTGCAACTGACGACACACATACTAGTTTTGCGAAGCGCCGCTCTTACATTCCGATAGCATCTCCCCGATTCCGATACCATCGAGAATAATTACAATAAGGTTATTCGCATTTAACTTTGCAGGATTTGTTTAGTTGCTTTTTAGTTGCAGCAAACAGACTTGTTTTGAATCAAAGTAACGGCGACAAGGATCGAACCGGCATAGCCGACAATTTATATTAGCCGGATATTTTTTGGCAGCCTCAAACATTTTTTATTTTTTTATTCAAATAATTATCAACAACATCAATTATCTTTTTCTTACCCGACTCATCAAGAAAACTTGCATTTGCCGCGTTCTTTGTAAATATGCAGATATCTTCAAGCGAATAGTTCAATTCATCATGGAGCAAAATCAATTCATCCGTAATGTTAGCTCCAAACATTGGCGGATCATCAGAGTTAACGGTAACCATTAATCCTTCCGTATAAAAACCGGGAAAAGGGTGTTCCGAAAGCGAAGGGAAAACTTTCGTTTTCAGGTTACTTGTTATGCAAATCTCAAGCGGAGTCTGTTTCGCTTTTAGATAATCTACAAGCTTTGGATCTTCAATCGCCCTCACACCGTGTCCGATTCTTTCTGCATGGAGTTCCGTTACTGCATGCCATATCGATTCAGGGCCGGAAGCTTCGCCGGCGTGGGCAGTTGTTCTAAATCCTCTTTTTCTTGCTTTAAGGAAAACTTCTTTAAAAAGAATTGGCGGAAAATCCTTTTCATTTCCCCCAAGCCCTATTCCAATTATCCCTTTGTTGAAATAAGGAGTAACCTGATTAAGGCGTTGCATCGAAGTCTTAGCGCCGTGGTCGCGCACGATATCTGCTATTAATCCTACGTTGATCGGGTATTCTTTTTCTGCCCGGTGAATTCCGGAAATAGTTGCTTCTACTATTGATTCAATTTTTAACCCTGCCGCTGCAAAATCCCAAGGTGAAAAAAATACCTCGGCATAAATAACATTTTGCTGTGAGAGATTTTTAATTGTTTGATAAGCAGACTCTTCGAAATCTCCCGGCGCACGAAAGAATTGATTTTTCCAGAACCAAGTTTCTATAAAGTGCGCAAAATCCTTAAAAACAAATTTTTTGCGAAGATCGTCAATGCTCTTTATCTCTGAATCATTACTATACTTCTGCACTAATTCAAAAAGATACTCGAATGTGAAAGCGCCCTCCAGGTGAAGGTGAATTTCAACTTTCGGCATCCCGATAATCAGCGAATTAATCTTTTCCTTGCTCATATCTTTTTATTGCCCCAACAATATCGAATTATTATTAAAAAAAAGCCCGGCAAAACATGCAGTTAAAAGACAGGCAAGAGTGGCGCCAAGCAAGGCTCTAAAACCGAGTGAAGAAATCTCTTTTATTTTCTCAGGGGCCAAAGCAATATAACCTCCCACAAAAATTGCAATTGATGCAACATGGGCAAAGCCGGTTAAAGCATAAGTAACCATCACTGCAGAGCGAGGGGATAAAGGAGCGCTTGAATTAAGGTTTACAGCAAGGTCTTGAAAAGCTGTCACTTCGGTCAATATCAATCTTTCACCGATTAATTTAGCGGCAGTAAATGCGTCGTTAAAAGGGATACCGATCAAAAGCGTAAAAGGATAGAACATATAACCCAAAAGTCCTTTTAGAGTCCAATCAATATTCCACGAAAAAATATTGTTTAGCTGCCCGCCTATTAAAACAAAAATCTTATCAGTCAGCGCCATCAATCCGAGAACAGCAAGCAATAATGTAGCGATTCCGATAGCAAGTTTGGCACCTGAATTGGCGTTGTTTATTATCGCCTCGAACAAATTACCTTCTTTCCGATATTTTATTTTGACATTCTCGCCTATAGTTACAGGAGCGCCTGTTTCAGGACAAAGAAGCTTGGACATAATTATTGCCGCCGGAATATTCATTATAGATGCAGATACAAGATGACCGGCTATTGTAGGAAATGATCCTTTTAATATAATGACATATGTTGCAAGCATACTTGATGCAATGCTAGCCATACCAACGGTTAGAATAGTGTTAAGCTCCGACCGTGTCATTTGCCCAATGTACGGCTTAACAACTAACCCGGCTTCCACACCCACAAAAATACTTGAGGATGCACACAAAGATTCCACCCCACTGATTTTCATAACTTTTGAAAACACAAATGAGAAACCACGGATTATCCAGTTCATTACGCCGGTATAGTAAAGAATCCCGACCAAGGCGGCAAAGAATATTATTACAGCCAGTCCTTGAAATGCAAGAATAAAACCAAGCGAAGTTTCTCCGCTTGCCGAAGTTGTACCCGGACCTATCGCTAATCTGCCAAAAACAAATTGAGTTCCGTAAACAGCGCTGTCCAATATACTGTTAACAACATTATTAATAACAAGAAACAGTTGAGCGCCCAAAGGCAGGACAAAAATAACTAAAGTAAAAACAAGTTCAAGTATAAGCCCCCATAAAATTACACGCCAATTAACTACTCTTTTGTTTGTTGAAATAATCCATGCAATAAACATCAATGCCGGTATCCCGATAATATTAAGGATTCTAGAAATGTCCATCATTGTTCCTCATGATTTCAAATATCATTAAAAAATCCGTAGCCCCAAATAAATACAAGCGTTTAACGTATTCAGGGCTACAGAGTGTGTCGGGAAATTTTAAGATATAATCAAAACAAACTACTTATCAATTGTTATCCCTTCCACTTTTAATTTTTCTTCCGTTACAAGCCTGTCAATTTCTTCGGGTACTTTATGAAGCTTTGCTTCGGGTTTATCCGCAGAAAGAAAATAGTGCAAACATCCGAGTTGAACAGAGAATGACATATCCATAATATCGACAGGGTGACCGAAGCCACCGGCAATATTTATTATTCCGCCTCTGGCAAGTATATAAACTATTCTGCCGTTATCCAGTAAATACTCTTCAACTTCATCGCGCACAACCTTGTATGATTTTGCCGCTTTTTTTAATGCGGGAACATCTATTTCAAAATCGAAATGACCGGCATTGGCGAGGAATGCTCCATTCTTCATGTCCAGAATATGCTCCATCCTGATTATTTCCCGGCAGCCGGTCGTTGTCACGAAATAATCACCGATCCGAGCGGCACACGCCATGGTCATAACTCGATATCCGTTCATCCTCGCTTCCAAGGCTTTCCAGGGATCGATTTCCGTAACAATAACTTCGGCGCCCATTCCGCGCGCGCGCGCTGCAACACCTTTTCCTACCCAGCCATAGCCTGCAACTACAACGCTCTTACCTGCAACATTCATATTCGTTAAATG
Source organism: Melioribacteraceae bacterium (assembly GCA_028280855.1). Classification (GTDB taxonomy): domain Bacteria; phylum Bacteroidota; class Ignavibacteria; order Ignavibacteriales; family Melioribacteraceae; genus PGYT01. Next base: position 4,715 of record JANQLA010000397.1, on the reverse strand, counting down.
AGTAATGGCCGTCCATGTTGATTGTCCGGTACCGTACCTATTATCAAAAAGATGTTTTGACTTTGCGTCGTTGACTGCGATTGCAGGGTATTTAAGCTTACCTTCTCGTTCCAGTTCTTTCAGCCGGTTAACGCCGGTGGTTGTTTCTTCGCAAATACCCATAATATTCTCTCCATATTCAGAATGCTTATGAAGGTATTCGCAAATATCTCCGCCATCGTCAACAACAGCATGCATTTTATTCTTCAATATGGACTCAAGGAAAGACCAGTATTCCTGTAAAGAAGCGCCGTGTTTGGCATAAACATGAATACCCTTTTTTACAAGCGCAGCAGCAACTTCATCTTTTGCAGAAAGCGGGTTGCTGCTTGTAACCCATACTTCCGCACCCAGCTTTTTGATCGTTAGCGCAAGATATGCTGTTTTAGCTTCAAGATGAATACACAGAGCTATTTTTTTATTTTTAAACGCACCTGCCGGCTTGAATTTTTCATACAGTTCGTCTAACACGGGCATTTTGTTTGAAACCCAATTAATAAGCTGATCTCCCCTGGGCGCTAAATTAATATCCCTAACTAGATAAGTCTCCTGCATTCTCTCACTCCCAAAAATTACAATAAATATTTTGTTATTATTTTATAACTCGACCAGTGAACCTTTTACACCGAGTGAGAAACGGATTTCTCTTCCGGGCAGCGGAGATCCCTTACTAGCCTGGATTTCTTCATCCTCCAAGTTGTTTATCTCCAGCTTCATATTACAATCAACGCCGAATAATTTTGGCGAAACTCCTATGTTGGCATTAACTAAATTGTAACTGTCCATCTCAATTGTGTTCTCAGAATCGTGAAAACGTTTCCCTACGTAATTATAATAAAAATTTAGCGAAGCTATTCCGTAATTAAAATTCAGTATCAAATCGAATTTGTTTTTGGGTCGATATATTAAATACTTGTCAGATACAGTCGAGTTGTCGCTATCGTCTTTTGCACTCATGTTTGTGTATGATGCTTGAATTTCTACAAAGCCATTAAACCCTTTCCATGCAACTTTGGATTCAATGCCGCTTATATTTGCCTTTGCAACGTTTGTCGGTGTCCATTTACCTGACGCGCCAGACGCCCAAAGAATTAAATTATCAAGTTTGCTTCCGAAATAAGTCGATTCTATACTCCAGCTTCCAAGACCGGCAAACTGAACTATGAAACCGAAATCATATGTAATTCCTTTTTCCGGTTTAAGATCAGGATTTCCTTTTGTCCATGTATCTTCGGGCCAATATAAATCGTTGTAAGTAGGGGCTCTATACACCCTTCCAACATTACCGCGTAATGATCCCCGCCATTTTTCGTCATGACTTATTGAAAATCCAACCTTGGGTGAAAACTGTGAGCCGATCCCGGCTTCGGGGTAATCATCCAGCCTTATTGCAGGTACAACCGTAAGTTTCCAGGAGTGATCAAAATTGTATTTCCAATCATTTTGGAAATAGAAGCTATTCACATTTCGTTGATGATCGCCAATAAACGGCCTGCTTAACCCGTCAACAAGGTTATCGCTTTCAAGTTTGTCCTGCCGGAATTCGTAGCCGTATGAGAGAAGACCGAATTCATTTAAATCCGTAAATACCTGTACCAATGCACCAAGTGCGCGGGAATTGTAAATACTTTCTTCTGCGCCTGCGTATGATCCGGGATTGATATAATTATGATTGCGTTTCAGAATATAGGTATTGAAACTAAATGCAAACGGCCCGTATGACAGACCTTCATAAGAAACGCTAGCATGGTTCTTATCTACTTTATTTCTTGCGGAAAAGTTAGGGTAGTCAATAGAACCAGGCGAACCGTTATTTGAATTACGATATTGGTAAAATGCAGACAGGTGTGATTGATTTTCGAAAAGGTAACCTCCCTTTAAGAAGAAGTTGTCTGCTTTTGTATCACCGTTTTTCAATTCCGTTTTTGCACCGGAGTTGTCCGTATATTCAAAATTACCGTCTGTTTGGGTTCTATTGTAAGAAACAAAGTAATCAAAATTTTTTATACCCTGTCCAACAGAAACATCGTATGTCTGTGTATTATAAGTTCCGTATGTACCGTTTAAAGAAAAATCCAGTTTGGCTTTTCGGGCCATTGATTTAGTTATAATATTAATTACTCCGCCGACTGCGTCGCTGCCGTACATAGCCGAGTTGCCTCCTTTAACAACCTCAATTTTTTCAATTGCATCAAGCGGAATGGAACTTAAATCAACAGAGCCTCGCTGTGCATTGTTTAATCTTTGTCCGTCTACCAAAATTAAAACTTGCGCATCTGTTGAGCCTCTCAAAGAAATTGTTTCGAGAGAGCCCAAAGCGCCATAATTTTTTATAAGCGAAGCACCTACAGATTTTAATGCTTCACCCACATCTTTTGCATTTGATTCTTCGATTTCTTTAAGATTCAAAACATCTGTAGCAACCGGTATTGATGTGATAAGTTCCTGATTACGAGTAGCGGTTACCACTACGTCGGAAAATGAAAGTTTATCTTCTCTAAGATTAAAATCCAATCTCAGGTTTGAATTGTCCTCTATTGTTATCTCTTTTTCCTCTTTTATGAAACCTATACTGCTACAAACAAGAGTCCATTGACCCGAAGGCACCGATTCTATAATATACTCTCCTCCGAGATCTGAAGTGCTTCCAATATGAGTTCCCTTCAAATATACGTTTACTCCAAAAAGTGCTGATCCTGTTTGCGCATCTTTTACTGTACCTCTGATGGTTCCCTTATTTTGTGCTTGCACACAGATTCCAATCCAAAAAATTAGAATCATAAAAACGATTTTGAAAATTATTGTTTTCACTTTTGCCCTGCACTCTGTTTAATTCATTTATAATTAGAAAATTCCCCCTGTAACTCCTTACTTATCTCAAAGAAGCTGCAGGGCAAACTAATTCACGTATTGAAAGATTATAATGCTACTGCAGGTCTACCTTCTATATTATTTATCCTGCCGGATATTAACCACACACCCACCTTCCTGTAATAAACGTTTTGCCTGAATAAATTTTCGTAAATCCTATAACAAGCTCATTCCAATAGTTAAACGCAATTGACGCCCGGGCATTGGGTAACCGTCGCTAAGTCTGTAATTCTTTTCGAAAAGATTATTTACATCAAAGCGTACAAACCATTTTAGTCCAACCAGTTGTGTGGCATATCCGAAATTCATATTCCAAATGCTCACATCGGATAGTGAATTCAGGTTAGAGGTATTTACATAGCGTTTGCTCATATAATGATAGTTCACATTAAAACTGAATTTTTCTATTGTCAACGATGTATTGACATCAGCTTTATGATAAGGACGATAGATTAATAATTTATCGTCTGTTTCATTACCGCTTTTGTCGCGTGCGTCCATGTACGTATGGTTTAATTCAACGGTTAGCATGTCGCTAAAGAACTTTGTTTTAAGAAACGTTTCCAGCCCGGATGTTCTGGATTTATTAATATTCATAGGAGTCCAGATAAAACTTTCATTTGGCGTCCAAATAATCTGATCCTTCAATTCATTATAGAAATAGTTCATGTTTATCTGTGTCTTATTCAAGAAAGGCAGCGTGATTGAATAGCCAAATTCAATACTGGTCCCTTTTTCAGGTTTCAAATCTGGATTACCGACAGTATAACCGTCGAACGGCCAATATAAATCATTAAATGTCGGCGCTCTATACGACCTGCTTACGTGGGTGTTTATGTTAAAAGCATAATCGCCTGTATTGGCAAGTACAAAACTTATCTTAGGGCTTACGACTTTATCGAAATCCGAGGGTGCATCATATCTTGCAGCGGGAACTATCGAAATGTTATCGAAGAAGAATTTTACTTCCTTAAAATTCACATTAACCGATGCATGAGCGCTGTGAGTATTACGCTCCTTATCGCCTATCGAAGTGCTTGTGGCTCCGTCATGACGATAAACATAACCATATGTTAACGTGAAGATATCCGAAAGCGGGTTCTTTTGAGTTAATTCCAAACCATAATTTTTGCTCTTATGATCACTGCTTATAAAATTATCCGGATCATCATACCGGGTTCTTAAATAATGATAATATCCATTAACATTTAAGTCGGCTTCGCCAAATAATTTCTGCTGATTGTAGTTGAGGTTAAATATTGAATTATCGGATTTTAATTTTGCATTGGGAGTAGCCGACGGCCAATTAGCAACGCCCTGCACGCTGCCGGGTGAGCCGTTCTCCGATTGAGTGATTTGAGAAGTTAAGGTTAACGTTGACAGCGGAATAAAATTATTGTATCCTAGTTTGACAAAGAAGTCGTTTGCCTCGCTATTGTTGTTTATTCTGGTGCTTTCTGTTCCATCCAATTCTTTGTATTTATAATCCCCGTCGCTCTGAGTTCTTTTATACGATAAATAATAATTAAAATCTTTAATAGCATTGGAAGTGAAAATATTATAATATTGCGAATTGAATGAGCCGTATGTAGCTCTAAGACCAATATCAATTTTGGATTTTTCGGTAGCTTTCTTTGTAATAAAATTAACTACCCCGCCAACGGCATCGGCGCCATAGCGCGCAGAATTGCCGCCTCTTAGCACTTCAACTTTTTCAATAGCATCTATGGGAATTGTGGTAGCATCGAATTCACCGCTGCGAGCGGAGTTCATTCTTTGCCCGTCGATGAGAATCAATACTTTAT
>JANQLA010000359.1 GCA_028280855.1 Melioribacteraceae bacterium | reverse complement strand
ATTCCGGTACTAACTGCTCGCAGTGAGGCAAATATACTAACATTTCGTAAATCTGCATTGCAGGATAATAACTTTTGTTAATTACAAATTTTTGAATGTGACGAACTTATATAAGCCTGGCCTGTAATGTTCCGAATAAATAAATCCTGTTGTTCATAACCGAATGAAGAAATGGATGAAGGATAAATTCGATTTTTTGATATTAAGTTATCGCTTCGTAAAGAAATATCTAAACCATTTTTGCGAAAAGAAAGTTTACCTGGAAGGGATGTACTGGGAGAAGTCGTTAAATCACTATGGCAACTACCTCAAAGAGAACTTCAATATTTGACAATTTCATTGCTGGAAAAGTACAAAAAGAATTTCGAAGAGCCGGATATTGATTTGTTGGAATTCCTGATTGTTAGTAAATCATGGTGGGACTCGGTGGATGGAATAGCAATAAACCTGGTTGGTCCATTCTTTAAATCGTATCCTCAATTGATTATTCCTAAAACAAAAAAATGAATGAACTCTGAAAACATATGGCTTCAAAGGACAACTATACTTTTGCAGCTTAGGTACAAGGATACAACCGATGTCGATTTGTTATTTAAATACATTAAACAATTAGCTAATGAAAACGAGTTCTTCATCCGCAAAGGAATCGGGTGGGCGTTGAGGGAATACTCAAAAAAAATGCGTATGCAGTAACAAAATTTGTTGAATCTCCGAAGCTTTGTGAGTGCGAAGCATTACGTTTGATTAAATAAATTACAATTTATTTTCGCCACCAAGGCGCCAAGACACTATGGATTACAAAAAAACATATTTTGCTTTGGTCTTTTCTTTGAGCCTTCGCGACTTAGTGGCAAATTACTTAATCTAATTTTATAATCGCCGGTAAAGATTCCCCTTCTTTAACAAATATCATCGAAATCGAATTAACACAATGCCGTGTATTCTTTTCGGTAAATCTTTCGCCGATAAAAACATGTCCGAGATGTCCGTTGCAATTATTGCATAAAATCTCAGTGCGTCTGCCGTCGGCATCAACTTCGCGTTTAACCGCGCTGTTTATTTCATCGTCAAAACTCGGCCAGCCACAATTTGAATCGAATTTATCTTCGGACTTATAGAGAGGGGTGTTGCATTGCCTGCAAATATATGTGCCGGGTTGTTTGTTGTTAGTGTATTCGCCGGTGAACGGATACTCGGTTCCTTTGTGAATTATTACTTTCTCCTCTTCCGGAGTAAGCTTGTTGTATTCCACTTTTGATTGTCCGATTATTATTTTTGATACAATTATAAACAACAAAAGTGTAGTAATTCGTTTCATTTAGCTTTCCTCTCTAATCAGATCTTTCCTACACTTTACTCCGTGCAAAGTTTCGGCATCTATAATTGCATTAATAATAGCTTTTTCCATTACGTGGTTTGCAATAATCCCAACAGTAGTTAAATCAACCTCTAATTCGCCAACCGACAAAGCGAATATCGTATCGCCGTCAAACATTGTGTGCGATGGTCGAATGCAACGCGCAAAGGCATCGTGTGTCATTGACGATAATTTCGTTGCTTGTGCTTTCGTTAGCTTTACGTTTGTTATTACAGCGCCTATAGTGGTGTTGCCGGAGAATACATTTGAATCGCTCTTAATTTGATTAAGCATATATTCTTCAGTATCTAGAAAAGTTATTTTCTCCGGGTTTAACAATCCGGCAATTTTATTGTTTGTCGAGGGATCAATTACATCGCCCAAACAATTAACGGCAACCATAGCCCCAACCTTCAAGTCACCCTGCTGAAATGACGCCATCCCGAATCCGCCTTTCATTGCCCTTTCCATTCCTGTTATTTTACCAACCGTACATCCCGTTCCGACGCCAATATTTCCTTGTTGTGATTCATCTGTGATTGCATTAAGACATGCTTCGTAGCCCATTGCTGAATCGGGACGAACACGATGGTCGCCAATACTCAAATCAAACAAAACCGCGGCAGGTACTATCGGAACATTTGTAACACCGACATCGAAGCCGATGCCATTTTCTTCGAGATACTTTGCAACCCCAGCGGCAGCATCAAGTCCAAATGCGCTTCCACCGGATAAAAAAATTGCATGAACTTTCTCAACAAGATTAACAGGATTAAGCAAATCAGTTTCGCGGGTTCCCGGCGCACCTCCGCGAACATCTACACCGGCGACAGCACCATCCTCACAAATTAAAACGGTGCATCCCGTAGCAGCTTCAAAGTTTTGTGCGTGACCGAGTTTTATGTTACCAATGTCATAAAAATTATTTTTTTTCATCACCCGCTCAATTAATATTTAATGAGCAATTTATAAAACTCGTCGCTAAAACCGAATTATTTATTCGACCTTCAATGAATCCACCGGGTTTGCTCTTGAGGCACGAAACGTCAAAGAAAAAACCGTTGTCAGAGCTGTTATCAATGAAAGAATTCCAACTATTATAAAATGATGTGCGTCTATTGAAATTCGATAAACATAATCGGCTAAGTAGGAATTCATCACGTAATAGGCAAAAGGCCAGGCAATTAAGTTCGCGATTACAACAAATATTACAAACTCCCTTGTAACAAGATTAACCATTTGTAAAGTACTTGCCCCTAACACTTTTCTTACTCCAATTTCTTTTGTTCGTTTAACAACTGAAATTGATGTAAGCGCAAAAATTCCCATACAAGCGATTAACAAAGCAAATACGGAAGAAGCTGTAATAATAGTGTTCCATCTTTTCTCTTTTCTATAGAATGAATTTATATCTTCATCAAGAAAAGAATATTCAAAAGGTTTCGCAGGAAAGAGATTGTAAAAAGTACTTTTCAGGAAATCTATGTTGCCGGCAATATCGCTTGTATTCATATTCACAAGCATTGTATTCCAACTTTCACTTGGAATATGGTAAAAGATAGCAGGCATAATATTATCGGCAAGCGACTGGAAGTTAATATCTTTTATAACACCGACAATAGTCAACGGAATTTCATCGTGCAGTTTAACAACTTTATTAAGCGGATCATCAATGCCCATTTCTTTTACAAACGCCTTATTGACTATAATTGCCGCCGTATCCGTTGATCTCTTTTCACTTAACATTCTTCCGCTAAAAAGTTTTATTCCCATTGTTTCCAAATAATTGTAATCTATGTTGTATCTATAAGTAGCAATTTGTTTATCCTCGTAGTAGCAGTAAGAACCTTGAGAATGGTTGCCTGCGAAAGATGCATTTGTGTAACTCACGCTTTTAATTCCGGGATTATTGTTTATCTCGTTTTTGTATAGTTGAGCAGCTTTATAATTCATTCTAGAGTCTGAGTGAGGAAGCTCAATAACCATTATTCCGTTTTTTTGGAAACCTAAATCCTTCGTAAGCATGTAGTTAATTTGGCTACTGAGAATGTAAGTAGATACAAGCAGAAATACCGACAAAGCAAATTGTATTACGACTGACGATTTAGTTATAATACTTTTCCCCGATACTTTTTGTACTCCACGGATAATTTGAGCAGGCTGAAGTCGCGACATGATTAATGCAGGAAAACTTCCCGCCGCAATTCCGACGATTAGCGCTAGTGAGATGAAAAAGTATAAACTGCTGCTGGTGAAAACCGCGTCAAGACTCAAGTTCTTTCTAGCAACCTCGTTGAAGGTCGGTAACAAGAAATATGTAACCAGTAAGCCGACAAGAAGTGAGAGAGATGTAATTAATACGGACTCGCTCCAAAATTGCTTAACTAGCTGTGATTTTACAGCGCCCAATAGCTTTCGGACACCGATTTCTTTGAAGCGGGTAGAGAATCTTGCTAACGATATATTAACAAAATTTATGCAAGCTATTAGTAGTACAATCAGTGCAATACCGGAAAGTATATAAGAATATTGTATGTCGCTTGCTCCGCGAACGAAAGAGTCAAGGTGCATGTTCTCCAGTTTTTGCAAAGCGAGCGTAAAAGGTAATTTGTCGGCATCTACCTCATTGTATTTGCGCATTTTGTCTAGCTCGCTAAAAAAATACTGGTTAATAAAGCTGCCAATTCTTCTTTCAAGCGCAAGTGGGTTTGATCCTTCGGCGAGTTTCAAATATATTCTTGAAGAAAAGTCCCCGTGGAAAGTTAACTTTCGCGTATATTCTTCCGTGCCGTTAAACATTCTAAGATTGTTAACGTTTATAAATATGTTGCCGAAAATCGTAGAGTTTGAGGGTAAGTTTTCGGCAATTGCTGAAACAGTAAATACTTTTTCTAGTTCACCAAATCTTACCGCCATCTCTTTGTTTAAAGGGTTTTCTCCTGCAAAATATTTGTCTGCGTATTCTTTTGTAAGTACAATTGAGTTTTCAGAGCTGAGACAAGTTTCGGGATTGCCGGCCAAAAGTTCGAAAGAAAACATCGTGAAAAAATTAGGGTCGGTGTAGACAAAATACTCGTTGTTAAGTTCATTACCGTTTCTAAATAAGCCTGCCCCGTAGCGCTGCCTGTTATAGCTTTCAATCTCCGGATAATATTCTGCCAGCTCGGGCCCGGTAATTAATGGTAAATTTCTAGATGCTCGTTCGCTCCGGTTCCCAGAATTATCAAGATCAAATGAAATAACACGGTACATCCTGTCGCCGTTTTCATGGAATGAATCGTACGAAAGCTCGTCTTGAACAAAAAGAAAAATGAGTATTGTACATGTTAATCCAAGTGCTAAGCCAATAATGTTGATAAAAGAAAATAATTTATACCTGGTAAGATTTCTAAAAGACAACTTTAAGTAATTCAGTAGCATTTCTATCCCCCAATAAATAGCGTGAGTAAATAAAGGTATTATACTTTTTAACATTTCTTTTGTGTACCACCATTTTGCGGCAAACAAACCTTCGGTAGAATTGATATACGAATACTGCTCCTGCATATCGCCAACAGTTGAGTATGATCCGTTATCCGGGAAGAAGACTTTTATCAGCCATTCGAATAAAATTGGCGGCTTTGTCTTTTTGGATTTCATTATTCTGTTCTAATGGATTCTACAGGATTTTTGTGTGCTGCTTTCAAGGTTAAATAAAGCACTGTCATTATAGCTATTCCAATTGTTGAAATTCCGGCAAACATGAAATATTCTATTCCAATTGAAATTCTACAGTGGTAATCTTGAAGTACATTCTTCATAATATAATATGCACATGGCCAGGCCAAAATATTAGCCGCAACAATTAGCAACAGGAAATCCTTGGTAATCAATTGTACTATTTGAATTATACCGGCACCTAAAACTTTTCTTATTCCAATTTCTTTTACTTTCTTCGAAATAGTGGTAGTTGTTAATCCGAATACTCCCATACATGCAATCAAAATGGACAACATTGAGGAAAAACCTATAATCGACTGCCATTTTTTATCTTCTTCATAAAGCATCTTTAAATCGTCATCAAGAAATGAATAGTTAAATGGTTTGGCAGGATTCACTTCGTTCCAACTTGAATTCAAAAATTTAATGGTTTTGGAAATATTTAACGTATTTACTCTTACCAAAACGAAGTATCTGCCAAAGTCAGGTCGTGAGTATAAAATTACCGGGGTAATTTTTTCATGAAGCGACTCGAAGTTATAATTCTTCACAACTCCAATAATTCTTAACGGAATTTTATTGAACAGCCTTATTTCTTCACCAATAGGGTTTGTTAATCCAAGTTCCTCTGCACAAGCTTCATTAATAATTACAGAAGCTGTATCTGTAATCAAGCTTGATGAAAACGCTCTTCCGGCTATAAGCTCCAAATTCATCAAGTCAAAATAGTTATCATCAACATTGTACCTTCTTACAAGTACCCGCTGCTCATCTTTACGTATATAAGAATAGGAAATATTATTTTTACCAAAAGCATCACTTGTAGAACTGATTTCGTTAATAGAGCTGTAATTTTTTACTTTATCTGAATACGACTTCACAATGGCATGACTTCTCTCAGGCGTTCTTTCCTGAACATGAATAGTAACTATACCGCCTTTATCATATCCTAAATCTTTACCCAGCATATAATTTATTTGTTCGGATAAAACTATGGTTGAAACGATCAGTATAACCGACAAAGCAAATTGAATTAATACCAATGATTTTGTAAAAATGTTTTTTCCGCCGAAATAAAACCTTCCTCTAAAAATTTTTTCGGGATCAATTTTGGATAAGATCAGTGAAGGATATATTCCCGCAAAAGTACCTACCAACATCCCTAGGAACAGTATGACTCCAACATTTTCCAAGTTAAGAAACATAGAGAATTTAAGTTCTTTCCCGGATAATTCATTAAATAAAGGTAAAACGAAATAAGTAAGTATTAATCCGATCATCATAGAGATCATCGAAATTGAAATTGATTCGCTCCAGAATTGTTTGAATAAATCTCTTCTTTTGGCACCAATAACTTTTCTTACCGCTACTTCTTTAAACCTTATCGAAGATCTTCCAATCGATAAATTCATAAAATTAATACATGCTATAAAAAGAACTATAGATGCTATGGCAATTAATATGTAGAGTGTTGAAATGTCCTTTCCGCCGTATACGGAATTATCATAGCGAACCTCACTTATATTCTGAAGCCTGAATGTAATCGGTAATTGATCACTTGTTATTTTATTGAATCTACGGTGAAGCGGAAGGTCTTTTTCAAAAATTTGGGAGACATATCTATCAAATTGGTCATTTAATGATTTTACATCTACACCTTTTTTTAATGTAACGATAATCGTTGAAGAAAAATCACCAAGGTTTTTTAAACGATGCGATCCGGGATTATCATTATAAAACAATCTTTGGTTTTCAATATTAACAACAAAATCAAAATTATACGTACTGTTCCAGGTTAATTCGCCAACTACTCCGGAAACAGTAAATACTTTCTCAACCTCACCAAATATTCCCTTAAGCTCTTTTCCCAAAGGAAATTCATTCCCGAAATATTTTATTGCGATTTCTTCGGTTATTACAATGTTATTTTCATCTTTTAATACAGTTGAAGCGTTGCCATATATTAATTGATATGAAAATGTTTCAAAGAAATTTTGATCCGCAAACATCACTCTTTCATTGAACATATTATCATCTTTTTTAATTACCCCGCTCCTGTGCATTATAGTTGTAATTCTTTCAATGCTGTCATTAAAATATTCGGGAAGTGTTTCACGAAGGACAGCCGGTCCAGATTGATATTTTCGAGTAATGTTTCCATTGTTATCAAAGTTTATGTTTACCATTCGGTAAATGTTTTCGGTATTATCAAAAAATTTATTGTATGACAACTCATCAACCGTGTACAAATAAATTAGAATACAACACATTAGACCAACTGCTAAACCCAAAATGTTTATCACGGAATAAGTCTTATACCTAATAAGATTTCGGTAAGAGATTTTTAAGTAATTTTTAATCATGGATACTCCCCCTAAAATGGATTGAACAAACATAGGTACAATACTCCTAAGTACTTCCTTAGTGTACCACCATTTTGCGGCAACAAACCCATCCGTTTTCCTTATATAAGTGTATTGTTCCTGCATATCTCCGACAGTTGAGTAAGAACCTTTATCCGGGAAGAATAGCTTAATTAACCATTCAAATAAAACTGGCGGTCTTTTACTCTTCATTATTCTGCCCTGATTGAATCAACCGGGTTATTATTCGAAGCCTTTATTGCCTGGTAGCTTATAGTTATCACGGAAATAAGGATAGCCGCTACTGCAGAGAAAAGCACTTGTGAAAAACCAATGTCAATTCGATATGCGAATCCTTCAAGCCATTGATCCATAAAATGGTAGCCGAGCGGTATTGCTATTAACATAGCTATAGCTACAAGCATCAAAAAGCCTTTCGAGAAAAACACAACAATTTCGGTATCTCTAGCACCAAGCACTTTTCTAATTCCAATCTCTTTAACTTTCTGTTGAGCTGTGTATGAAGCCAATCCAAATAATCCGAGGCATGCAATAAGAATAGATATTAAGGAGGCCGAATTAATAATCGTACTTTCTTTTACATCCCTTTGATAGAACTCCGCTATCTTTTCATCAAGAAAGTTGTATTCGAACGGTGTTCCTTTATCAAACTTTTCATGAACCGCTTTTAGCTGCTTAATAGTTTCGCTAATTCCGGCCATGTTCACTTTAAGCGAATAATAATCAATTGCATCGAACGGGCTGTTGTAGTAGCCGATAACCATTGGACCTACTTTTTGATGCAACGACCTGAAGTTAAAGTCATCAACAACGCCGATTATTTCAACCGGATATACATTGCCTCTGCGAGTGACTTGAATAATTTTACCTATTGGTTCGGATATGTTAAGGCTTCTTAATACCTCTCTATTAACTACAACTTTTGTGGAATCAAGACCAGGATTTCCCTTAAAATATGATCCCTCTCTCATACTTATATTGAATGTGTTGAGAAAATCTTCATCCACACAAATGAAGTTCATCTGAATATTTTCGCTTTCATGCTGACCAAAATTAGCAACTTGAATTTCCCGAAAATCTTTCCAATCGCCCGGTACTCTTGAGGAAACTGTAACACTGCTAACCGCCGGATTATTAAGAAACTCATTTTTTATTGATTGAAAGTTGTTTCGCGATTCACGGCTGTTTATATCAACTACCAACATCTGGCCTTGATCAAAGCCGAGATCTTTATTCTTAATAAAATTCAATTGGTTGTAAACGGTTATAGTTGCGAATATCATTACTGTTGAAATAACAAATTGCAAAACAACCAGCGATTTTTTTATAACGGAAACCGAATTTCCCGGCATTAGCTTCAGCCTCATCAAAGAAACGGTTTTTAATTTTGATAAGAAAAACGCGGGAAGCGATCCTGATATCATCCCCACGAACAGAGTAATAAAAAATATTAAGCCAAAGAATAAAAGGCTGTTATCCGAAATGCCTGTTAAGTTCTTATCAAGATAATTGTTAAAGGTAGGCAGCACAAGATAAACAACTCCAACCGATACAAGTACAGCAAGAACCGATATAAAAACTGATTCGGAAAATATTTGAGCAAGCACCTGTTGTTTGTTAGCTCCAACTACTTTGCGAACTCCAATTTCTTTTGCCCTATTAAAATACCGGGCAATAGATAGGTTGGAGTAGTTGATACAAGCACTGAGCACAATAAACAAACCAATGATTCCAAGAATGTATACGGCATTAATGCTTCGAGCCCCGTAATTGCGATCGATTTCGTAGTTGGTTGAGCCGAAGTGAATGTTTTCCATTTTTTGAATATGTGCGGATTCCTTAACTCCAAAAACATCAGTGGCGTGTTTTTCGTCAAACTGTTTCAATTTCCCATCAAAACGATTTAAACTGCTTTCGGAGTTGAACAGGAGATATGTTCTCATTGAAGAAATATCCCAGTTGCTTACTATCCTTGTAAAGTTTGAATTATCGGTAAGCAGCGAGGACATTGATATCAGCATCGAGAACTGCAAGTGAGAATTGCCCGGCGGATCATTCATTACTCCAACAACTTTCACATTCCCAAATGGCCGGTTGGTTTGAAGCACCTCGCCTATTGGGTCCTCATCGCCAAAAAACAATTGAGCGGAAGTGCTTGTTAGTACAACTTCATTAGGCTCGTGCAACACTTTGCTTTTATTACCGATGAGCATTTCATAATCGAAGATTTCAAAGAATGCCGGTTCCGTCATCAAGTAATCTGCTTCGTGATGCTGAAACTCGCCACGCTGAACAACAAATCGTCCGAAGACATCCCGGTCAATTATATTAACGTGTTTTTCCACTTCAGGATACTCTTGCACCAACGTTTTCCCCACCATTCCGCTTGTTAGCGGATAGAACCGGGACTCGCCGTTATTTTGAAACTCCTCAGTAATTATCCGACCGATACGATCATACTTACTGTTAAATTTGTCGAAGCTGAGTTCATCAAGTGTGAACAACAGGATTATTATTGACGAAGCAATGCCGAGCGTAAGTCCTGTTAGGTTAATAAAGGAATTGGTTTTTTGCCTAGTAAAATTACGCCAGGCCAATTTTATATAATTTAAGAACATTTCTATCCCCCAATAAATCGAGTGAGTAAATAAAGGTATTATACTTTTGAATACTTCTTTTGTGTACCACCATTTTGCAGCAAATAAACCGTCGGTTGAATTGATATACGAATACTGCTCGTGCATATCTCCAACGGTTGAGTATGATCCCCGATCGGGAAAAAACATTTTCACCAGCCATTCGAAGATTAGCGGCGGACGATTTCTTTTCGATTTCACTATTCCGACCTTATCGAATCAACTGGATTGTAATGTGATGCTTTAATCGCCTGGAAGCTGACTGTTACAACAGCTATTGTCAGCAAAACAAGTAATGCCGGCAAGTAAGACCACATCGTCGTATCGATCCTGTATGCAAAGTTTTCCAGCCAACTGTTTGTGAACACAACCGCAACCGGCAGCCCAACTGCGACAGATAAAACCAATGGTTTGAGTATGTCAACAATCAACGAGACCGTTATACTTTGTGATGATGCGCCAAGAACTTTTCGTATGCCTATTTCTTTGGTACGTTTCTGCACGATGTACACCGACAAACCGAACAAACCGAGGCAAGCAACTATTATTGCTATACCCGCTGAGTAAGAAAACATTGTAAACAATCTTTGTTCCTGTAAAAACATTTCTTCAAATTTTTTGTCGAGGAAATTATATTCCATCGCTCGATGCGGAACTGTTTCATTCCAAATTTTTTCAAGATGTGCAATTGCCGTTGCAGAGTTTTGACCACTAAATTTTACCGCCATGTAATCATAAAAATAGTTTTGATACGATATCTGAATGAGCAGCGGCTCGATTTCATTTTGTAAAGACTCCCAATGAAAATCTTTAACAACGCCTATAACCGAACCTTCGCGCAGAACCTTCTTCTCCAAGCCGTGATCGTATCGTTGAGCTCGTATTTTTTTATTGATTGGATCGTCCCAGCCGAATTGCTTTGCGGCAGTTTCGTTTACTATGAAAGCTTCCCGTTCATCGGTTGTTATCTCACGTGAAAAATTACGTCCGGATATTAATTCAATCTGTAAAGTGGTCAAAAAATCATGATCAGTTAGTATAGTGTTTAAAGACACTGTTTCATCGAACGGCATTCCATCAACATTGAACGGATAATTCAACTCCCTATCTATACCAGGAATTGAAGACGCTGCTGTTACTGAAGTAATATTAGCGTCGGTAAGAATACGGTTTCTAATACTCTCCAGTTTGTTTTGAACAACTTTGTCTTTCAACGGAAATATTAAAGTTTGCTCTGCGCTGAATCCCAGATTTTTATTCCTTATAAATTCAACCTGGTCAAAAACAATTATCGTAGTGAGGATAAGAAAGAATGATACCGCAAATTGAAACCCAACCAGTACATTTCTGAAGTTTATATTCGTTCTATTTCTTGTACCGGAAAGACTTTTCTGAAATACTTCGGTTGGTTTAAAGCGCGATAAATAAACAGCCGGATACAGCCCGGAAGCAAACCCAACAAGCAGTGCAATGGCAATAAAGCCAATAGTCATATATAGATCAAAAATATAATTTATTTGAATTGTCGTACCAACTATTTCACTGAACGGACCTTTTAGAGCTTCAATGATGAACACAGCAAAGAAAAGCGCGGCAATTGAATACGTAATTGCTTCAAGAAAAAACTGAACCATCAGACTTTTTCTTTCAGCGCCTACAACTTTTTTAATTCCCACTTCCTTTGCCCGCGATTCCGCTCGTGCGGTATTCAGGTTCATAAAATTGATGCATGCAATTACAAGTATCAGAATTCCAATTCCGCCTAATAGGTATATGTATTCGATGCTAGTGTTTACACCTATTTCATTTTCAAGATCGGAGGCGAGGTGGATATCTAAGAGAGGCTGCGCTTGTATTCTTCGTGGTTCTCCTTCTCTGAAATATTTTTTGTGAAAGTCATATACTCTATCATTAAAAGCAGGAAGATTAAACCCGCTGTTTGCCAATGCATAAATGTAAACCGGGGGATAATGCCAGCTGCTGAAAAACCAATCCATGTTTGAACGCAAACTGCTCATAGAAGCCAGAATGTCGAACCGGAAGTGAGACGATTGAGGAAAATCTTCTATGACCGCATCTACCATAAACTGTAGTCCGTCTTCTACCTTTAACATTTGTCCGACAGGGTTTTCGTTACCGAAGTACTTATCAGCGATTGATTTTGTAAGAACTACCCGAAAAGGATTCTGCAATGCAGCGTCTTTATTGCCTGCGAGGAATTTGTGTGTAAATACATCGAAATAAGTTGAGTCGGCGTAACAAAATCCCGTTTCGTTAAACTTTGCATTTTGTGGAGTGGTTATCGATACGCCAAGCGGATAAAGCCGGACTACATTTTCAAATTCCGGGAAGTCATTCGCAAGAATATCGGCAACAGGTGGATATGAGCTTGCGGTGAAAACGGATTTATCGTCTTCGTAGTTTTCTTCCGTTATTCGATATATATTCTCGGCATTTTCGTGGTGCTTATCATAGCTAAGTTCCAACCTTATATACTGGAATAGAAATGCGCAAATAGCTATACCAATTGCTAAACCAACTATGTTTATTGCCGAATATAATTTATTCTTTTTTATGTTTCGCCAGGCGAACTTTATATAGTTTCTTATCATTGATAAACTCCAATAAATTGAGCTTGTAAACAGGGGCAATATGCTCTTAACTGTTTGCCGGACATACCAAATTTTTGCCTTTATGCTACCGGTTTCCGAAACCAGGTAATTATACTGCTCATGGATATCGCCAACGGTTGAATAATTACCCTTATCGGGGAAAAAAATTTTTATAAGCCCTTCCGCAAGAATTGGCGGTTTACTACTTTTTTGCTTCCGTTTATTCATACTTGATGCTGTCTAAGGGATTTGCGCCTGCCGCTTTTAATGATTGATAACTCACAGTGATTAAAGAAATAATGAGAGCTGTAAAAACAGATAAAACAAAAGGCCAAACATTAAGTGAAATTCTATAGGCAAAGTTTTGCAGCCAACTTGTCATTAAGTAATATGAAACCGGCCACGCAATTACAGCGCTTATTAAAACCCACTTTAAATAATCTTTCGTCAAATGGCTGAAAATATTTGCTATTGTTGCACCCAATGTTTTTCGAATTCCTATTTCTTTAGTTCGTTCCTCTGCCGTAAACGCTGCCAGCCCGAATAGCCCTAAGCATGCAACCAAAACCGACATTGCAGAAAATATTATGATTATTGTTTGTGTCTGCCGCTCGCTTATATAAAGCATCTGAAGCCGTTCATCTAAAAAACTGTGCTCAAAAAGTTCGCCTGCAAAAGTGCTTTCCCAAGCATCTTCAATTAACTTTAGCGACTTTACAATATCGCCGGGAGCTATCCTAACCGAGATTGCAGTGATATACTCTGTACTTAACATAAATGCCGCCGGCTCAATATTGTATTGAAGAGATTGGAAATTAAAATCCTTTACAACGCCGATTATTTTTAACGAATTATTGGCATCTCCTCTATCTAATAGTTTCCCTATAGCTTCGTTAGGTTTATAACCAAGCTTACCTACAGCAGTCTCATTCAGGATAATCGTGCCCAAAGTATCGGTACTTAAGTTTCTCGAAAAATTACGACCGGCTAAAAAAGGTATTTTATACGTCTCTATGAAATCATAATCACAGTTGAGTAAAATAGATGAGAAATGCGTTCCGACTCCTTCGTGGCTGTGGAGATTACCGTTGCTATAAGCCGCATCACCAGGAAGATCAGCGGAACCGGAGGCAGAAATAATTTCGCTGTTTGCTAAAAGTTTAGTTTTGAAAGTCTCCAGTCTATCAGCTACAATTGAGCTCCTTGAAGGAAGCAGCACAACATTTTCTTTTTCAAATCCGATTTCCTTCGTATTAATAAAGCTCATCTGTTGGTACATGATAGTCATGCCTATCAATAGAGTAATCGATATCGAAAATTGAAACACAACCATGTTTCGTCGGAAGTTTGATTTTTTTCCGGTTGATTGAAACTGTCCTTTAATAGTTTGGGCGGGCTCAAACTTTGATAACTGCATCGCCGGATATAACCCAGCGATCAGCCCTATTGTAAATACAATGCCCGAAAATAATAAAATGTCATATCCTGAAAAGAACCTAACAGCTGGAAATTGATTTGAAAAGATTGAATCGTAAAATGAAATGAAAGCAAGCGTTATCAATATACCCAAGCAGGAAGCAACAACCGTAAGCAATAATGATTCCTGAAGGAACTGGATTTTCAATTGTTTCTTATATGCACCGAGAGTTTTTCTTAAACATACCTCTTTAGCCCTTCTGTTTGCCCGTGCGGTAGATAGATTTATAAAGTTAATACCGGCTATTATTAATATTAACAATCCAACCGAGGAAAATATAACAACCGATTGAAAACTTCCGCCGGCTTGTAGTTCGTAATTTTCACTTGGGTTAAGATGTATGCCGGTGATTGGAAAAAGATACAGCTTCAACACATCGTGTATGCTTCGTCCCTGTACAATAAGATCGCCATACTCAGGTTCGAGCCGATTATCAATAAATCCTTTTAATTTTTCGTTGATTTTATCTAACTGTGCTACTTCATCAAGAAGTACATATGTATGTAAGTAATTGCTTCGCCAGCTCGTGAAGGCCTCTTTCGGATAAGTATTGAACGACATAAGCATTTCAAAACTGATATGAGAATTTTCCGGTAAGTCCTTTAGTAAGCCTGTAATTTCGAATGGCGTATATTCTCCTTGCCATTCCAATTCTAGAGTATTTCCTATTATGTCAAAAGAGCCAAAGTACCTTATAGCTGCATCCTGTGTAAGCACTATAGTTTTCGGGCGGTCCAATGCAGTTTCTTTAGAGCCATGCAGAAATTCGAAATCAAAAATGTTGAATACTGAGTTGTCAACTGCAAACAGTGTTTCTCGCCGAAGATCACCGTTGCTATCTTTAATCGAAAATGTACGGCGCCAAAATCTTGCTGCGTCAATAACTTCAGGATAATCGTCAATCAGCGCTTGTTTATATTTCGCCGAAGTAATTGGCCAGCGCCCATCAATTTCATCACGGGTTATCTCTCTTTCAACACGAAAAATTCTATCGGCGTTTTTATGAAATTGATCATAGCTCAATTCATTTTGCACCCATAAACCAATAATGATGCATGTAGCTATTCCAATTGCTAAACCAGATACGTTAATAAACGTGAATAACTTTTGTCTTTGAAAGTTTCGCAAGGCAACTTTCATGTAACTTCTAAACATTGTTAAATTCCATACTAACTTATGGAAAGGAATCGGCAACAGACTTTTAATAACTTGATACCGATACCACCAGCCGGCTTTGCTTTTACCTTCAGATTCAGCAATAAAAGTATACTGCTCATGCATGTCTCCAACGGTTGAATACATCCCGTTGTCTGGGAAAAATATTCTCATCAGCCATTCGAAAAATCTTGGCGGCTTTTGTTTTAATCCCTTCATGCTTTATCTAAACCTAATCCGTTAACATTTTCCCAAATTGAATCCTGCACTTTTTTCGTTCGAATAAGAGCCTGTTTGCCTTCCGTTGTAAGCTGATAAATACGCTTGCTTCTTCCACCTCGTTCGGGGGTGGGATCGGATAAGTATGATTTGAGCAATTCTTTCTGCGATAACCTATCAAGTTGAACGAACAAGGCGCCAAACGCCATTTCTTTACCGGTGAACTCTTTCATTAACAAGCGGATTTTTACTCCATATGCATCATGTTGCAAACGATGAACTGCCAGCAGCAGCATTTCTTCTGATCGTGTAAGTATCATTTAATCTCCTTGAAAGATTGTAAGGAAAAACTTGCCGTATAGTCGCCAAGACACAAAGAAAAATAAATTCTTTTCTTAATCTTTTTCTTTGTCCTAATCTTAATTGCTCTCTAAAACAGAGTAAGATTAAGATCAAGATTATGACAAAGATTCCTAAAAACATCCTTCGTTTCTTTGAACCTTGGTGAAAATTTTGTGTTTCTCCTAAATTGTAAAACTAATAGACGCGCGAATATAGTGATTTGTTCTAAATTTTAGGTAATATTATTAAAACTTATCTGCTCAACTTTTTCTGCAACCAATTGATTAAAAACTTATGTTAAGTAACATATTAGCAGTGAGTAAAAATGAACATACTAGTTACAGGTGCAACAGGGTACATTGGTGGAAGACTAGTACCACGATTAATTGAAAAGGGATATATCGTTCGGTGCATGGCACGAGATGCTTCCCGGTTGGAAGGCCGATGGAAAGATGTTGAAGTAGTTGACGGAGATGTGCATAAATATGATTCTATAATTCCAGCTCTTAAAAATATTGATGTCGTCTATTACCTGATTCATTCAATGTCGGCGGGCGAGCATGAGTTCGCGGACAAAGACATGAAAGCAGCGGAGAACTTCGCCTCTAAAGCAAAACAAGCCGGAGTTAAACGCATTATTTATTTGGGCGGACTTGGATCAGAAGAACAGGATTTATCACCTCATTTGAAGAGCCGACAACAAACTGGTGACAAGCTGCGTGAGTACGGAGTTCCCGTCACTGAGTTCCGCGCGGGAATGATAGTAGGTTCCGGCAGTTTGTCATTCGAGATGATGCGATACTTAACCGAACGCGTGCCGATTATGATTACTCCCCGATGGGTAAACACACGCACTCATCCTATTGCTGTTCGTGATGTTCTGAGATATTTAATCGATGCTTTAGAAGTAACAGAATCCGAGAATAAGATATTGGAAATCGGCGGGCAAGATACTCTTACATACGCCGAATTAATGAGGACATACGCGCGCGTTCGAGACTTGAAACGATTGATGATAACTGTTCCTGTATTAACACCAAGGCTCTCCTCATATTGGGTGGATTTTGTTACACCAATTCCGAGCAATATCGCGCGCCCTTTAATTGAAGGATTGAAAAACGAGCTCATCTGCAAAAATGATACTGCTCGTAAAATGTTTAACTTCGAGCCTATCAAATATGAACAAGCCGTTCGTTATGCTTTGGAACGTGAAAAGGAAGGAAAGATTGAAACGATCTGGTCGGGATCACTTTCGAGCATGAACCCAAAGGAAGTGGTGCAGCTAAATCTGAAGCAGAAGGAAGGAATGATTCTCGAGGAAAGAGAAATTGTGGTTAATGCATCAGTCGATAAAGTGTTTAGAGCCGTTAGCAGTGTTGGCGGCAGGAACGGCTGGTACGCTAACTGGTTATGGCAACTGCGAGGATTGCTTGATAGAATTATTGGAGGCGTTGGCATGAGACGCGGAAGACGCGATCCGCTTAAACTAATTGCAGGTGATCCGTTGGACTTTTGGAGAGTGGAAGCGGTAAAAGAAAACGAATTGCTTCGATTAAGAGCTGAGATGAAAGTCCCCGGTCGTGCGTGGCTGCAATTTTCAATAAGTGAAGTAGAGGAAAATAAATCTATATTAAACCAAACAGCATTCTTTGAGCCGAAAGGGCTATTCGGTGTTCTTTATTGGTACTCAATATATTTTCTTCATAAAATAATTTTCGGCGGAATGATACGAGACTTTAAGCGGAAAGCTGAGTCACTTTGACTCATAGCTTTCCAACTATCTCAACTCTTCTGTTTAGTTTTCTTCCGTCTTCATTAATGTTTGTCGCAACGGGGGATAACGGACCAACTCCTTTGCCTGCAAGTCTGCTTCTGTCAATTCCGAAATCGGATATTAGTTTATCGACGACAGATTTAGCTCGTCGCTCGGAGAGCGACATGTTATGATCGAACGAACCGGTCATGTCGGTATGCCCAACAATATAAACGTCCAAAGATGGATTCTCGTTTAGCAGTTTTGCAATTTCGTTCAAAGCTGGTTTAGATTCAGGTTTTACATCTGCTTTATTGGTATCAAAAAAGATTCCGTATAATGCGATTTTGCCTTCCTCTTCAATTTTGTTTTTCATTATTTCGGCATTCACTTCAATAAAATCGTCCTCAACCGAAGCGACTTCAATTACATCAATCAAATACAGAATTATATCTTTCGAAAACTGCGTGATAGAAACAGCGACATATGCCTGTGCGTTTCCTTTGGTAAGTTTACCAGCTATAAATCCTGAACCAGATGCGGTTGATGACATGTTTAACAGCTTCATATCAGATGGAAGTTTGTTCGCGTCAAAATAAACTCCTAGCCAGGTTCTTCCACCGATTGTTTTTCCAACATTCCTATCCTTAAAATAACCATCGGCAAGTATCTCAAAATTATTTTGCTTAAATGCTTTTTGATAATTGAAAAAAACCTCTGCAACACTTCGGTCGCTCTTTAATGAATAATAGATACGTGTTACTTTTCCTTCAACTTCAAGCCAATCACCAATTTTTTTGTAGCCTGTAACAGGACCAATGGCAATTTTGTATCTATCATATTCCTGCACGTCCACTGCTTTAATTACAGAGCCCGGGTAACGACTTATAAGGTCATGATCTTTTGACCCTCGAATGTCTTGCTGCGCCATAGCGCTGACACTGAACATCAATAATGTTATGACTAATATATATTTATAAGTTCTCATTTTATTTTTCTCTTTTTTAGTGATAGGAACAAAATCCCGCTAATTAAAGATGGAAGAACTATAACGCCCAGAAATATAAACTTACTGCTCAAATCAACATTATCCCCATTTGCGAATACAAAAATAGCAAGCGAACAAGATGCTACGATTAAAATCCATCCACCTAGAAGGTGACGCCACAACGCAAACAAATATCCGACCAGGCAAAACGCTAATAAGAGCAATCCAAAACTTTTTCCTGAGTCAGCTTTTTCATAAGGCCAGTTATAGTATAGCAGAAACAAAAACGTTTGAAACAAAAAAACTATGAAACCGTAAATCCTGACAACAGTAAGTAATCTATTTGTTTGCAATTGCAGCGCCATCAGCTATTTGATTAACATCATTTTATTTGTTTTAGTAATTCCACCTGCGCTCAGTGTATAGAGATACAATCCGGACGAAAGATTTGATGCATCGAAATTAACTTCATATGTTCCCGCTGGTTTATGTTCATTAACCAAAGTAGCAACTTCGTTCCCAAGAGTGTCATAGACTTTTAGTGTGACATTTTGCACTTTTCGAAGTTTATCCCGCCCTGCGGGACTCGGCGCTGCCACCGGAATGCTATACTGTATCTTCGTGGCAGGATTAAATGGATTCGGATAATTCTGATTCAGCTCGAACTGTTGCGGTAATTCTGATTGTTCTGCTTCAATACTTGTTGGATCACCTCCGGTAAGTTCAAGCGCATCTAAAATAAAATAGGAGCCGACTCCAAAACTCGCATCTTCTTCATTCGGCGCAAGATTAATCGTAATTTGTACTTGTGTGGGATCATTCGTACTGTTCCCTAGTCCATAATCTATAAATACACTAAATTCCGTAAAGTCGCCAGATTCATTATTAAAGTTGTCTTGACCAACGGCGACTAAATTCTGTGTTCCGTCAAGCAGATTTACCTGAACCTGCAATGTTGTTTGGAATTCATTAGCATTAACGATTTTGTAATAGCCCTTTAGGTGAGTATATCTTTTCGTTACCGGTGGTGGAACTGTGCCAAACGAACCTATCGATAAAAGCGGTAGCCATGGCGCCAGTCCGGGAGTTGCCGGGCTGTCCATTATTTCCCCGCGAGCAGCAGATTGTCCTTCATAAGCTTCGGAAGTCTGTGTAATCGCATCAGCTGTAAATGGTGGAAGAGTATTGCCCGTGGACCATGCACCCGGTTGCGTTGAATTAACCCATTCTTCAAAGCCATAGTTAGGAATTTCATTTTGAGCGAAAACGCTGTTTATTAAAAAGAATAAAATTGGTAATGATATATACTTCCGTTTCATAGAACCTCCTTGTAAAATTATGCCTGGTTAATTTGCTTGCACAAAGTAAAAGCATAAGTGGGGTCAATCAATTACGCATATGGGGCATTTTAATAGGTAGTAAAACGAACAGTTTGTAGAAGGGGCTCGGCGTTAAAGCAAGTTTTGATTGATTGCTTTCCTTACGGCTTCAGCCCTTGAATTTACATGCAGTTTTTTATAAATGCTTTTAATGTGCGCTCGTACCGTGTTACCGCTTACAAACAAAGCGTCCGCAATTGTTTTATAATTTTCACCATCGCAAAGTTTTTTAAGAACTTCGGTTTCTCTTTCTGATAGTGGTGAATCTACCGTTTTATGAAATGATGACAACACCTTGCGGGCTATTGGCGGGCTCATTGGCGAACCGCCGTTAACTACGCTTTTTATCGAATCAAGTAATTCGGTTGGCGGAGTGTCTTTTAACAGGTATCCCGTCGCGCCTGCTGACAATGACTCAAACACCGATTCATCGTTTTCTTTAATTGTCAGCATTAAAAAATCTGTTCCGGGAAGTTTTACTTTTAGCTCCCGAACTCCTTCTATGCCGGATGAACCGGGCAAATCAATATCCATTAATATTACATCGGGAGGATTTTGGGGAGCTTGTTCAACGGCATCTTCGCAGTTGGAATAATTATACTTACATTCGAAGCTGGGAGAACCATCTATTATAAGCGAAAGAAGCTGCCTGATTTCGGAGTCGTCTTCTACTATCGAAACGTTTATTTTATTTTCATTCATAACAACTCATCTTGTACAAGCGATATTAAACTAACGCTCAATATTATTCAATTACTCATATGGGTAATATTGCCTTCGAAAATTATTTTCGTTCCGTTTTCATTTGATGAAATTATCTCAAGTTTGCCGTTGAGTTTTTCTGCGCGGGCTTTCATATTATTAAGTCCGTATCCTTTGCTTTTGTTTTCCAAACTAAAGCCACATCCATCATCCGAAAAGCTAATTTTCAAATTGTCATTATCACAACTAACATTTAATAATATGCTATCAGCATTAGAGTACTTCAATGAGTTGTTGGCGGCTTCTTTAAAGATTAATACCAGAGTTCGACGCACTTCCATCGGTAGAATTATTTTTTTATACTCGCTCAAATTTCCATTGACACTAAAACTTATTTCAGTTAACTCAAACATAGAATTCCCAAACTGTTCCATTCGCTCAATCATATCAAACAACGAATCTTTACCCGCATCTAATACCCATAGAAAATCTCTCATACCGTTTGACAATTCTTTCGTGTTCTCCTGAATTTTATCAATGTGTTCAACGATACCGTCTTTGTTACCAGCTTCTCTTTTGGCCAAAGATGCGAATAGATTAATTTTAGTTATTTTGTTACCCGCTTCGTCATGGAAATCCTGGGAGGTTTTAGTTCTCACTTTTATGCGTTCTTCTGTTTTAGCCGATTCAATTTTTTTCGCGATTTCAATTTCACGTTTTAATTCTCTT
Organism: Melioribacteraceae bacterium; assembly: GCA_028280855.1. Lineage (GTDB taxonomy): Bacteria > Bacteroidota > Ignavibacteria > Ignavibacteriales > Melioribacteraceae > PGYT01. The sequence goes on along the minus strand of JANQLA010000359.1, from coordinate 19,636 downwards.
TCTCTAATCTTAAAGAGAGCCAGAATACCGCAAATAAATAACCCGGCGTAAATTGTATATGCCCACCATGTTTGCCAGGGAGGAGGATCAACAATTATTTTAATCGTAGCTTCTTTATCGCTCCACACACCATCATTATTGCTGGCGGTTACCCGAAACGTATAAGTTCCGTCATCCAGATTTGTAAATGTAGCCTGCCTCTCAGATCCGGCGTTTACCCAATCGTCATGAAATCCTTCCAGTTTGTACTTATAATTATTTTTTGCGGATTTAATAAAGTTAAGAGCCGAGAAACCAAGCGAGAAAAAATAATCGGTGTAAGACAAACGGATTTCATCAGCATAAACAATACTTTGATTAATGACTGCGTCTGCTGAAAAGTTGAGGACTTCCTTATTCAGCACTTTTAAAGACGTGAGCGCAACAGGAGGTAAAAATGAGTTTTGTTTTATACTGTCGGGATAAAATCCTACGAGCCCTCCAATACCACCAAAATAGATTTTTCCTTTGGAGTCCTTAAAAACGGAAGCTTCGTTAAACTCATTTATACTTTCGCCACCTTCAATAATGTAATTGGTGAATTCATTCTTATCCGGTGTAAGCTTGGATATCCCCTTGTTTGTGCTTAACCAGAGATTCTTTTCAGAATCTTCAGCAATAGCATAGATCGTATTATTTATTAAACCATCCGCTTCCGTATAAAGCTTCGCTTCACATATTAAACTAGATGCCTGCATTCCATCAACAAAATATATTTGAACCAGCCCTTGTTCAGTACCAAGCCATAGGTTGTTGTAATCGTTACAATACAAATACCTGATAACAAGGTTGTTCAGATTTTTCCAGGACGTGTTTTCAAACGAAACGGGTAGCGAGGAAATTTTTCCATGAGTGCTTTTTGATACTTTAACTAATGTTGAGTCAGTTATAAACCAAATCTGATTTAATGAGTCTACAAAGGAGTCAACTACTTTAAATTCTCTATCGCCAATTAAAACGTTTCGATGATTAACAACTTGAAAACTATCATTAGAGAAAATTAATTGATCAATGCCCTGCTGAAATGTTCGTGCCCAGAGATTATCTAAAGTGTCTGAAAAGATTTCTGTATAGTACTTACTCGTAAGCTCACTGTTGGATGGTAAATATTGTCTGAATTTAACTTCATCTGAATTTTCAAAATTCGATAACTCAATAATGCCGGCGTATGATGCCATCCAGAGCTTATCTTTTCGTTTAGTTATTCCTAATATCTGCGAAGTTGGTAATCCTTTGTTGGTTGTGTAGTTAATAATTTCGGGTAATGATGCGTCTTGATAATTCAAACTACTTAATCCGGAACCGTAACTCGCCAGCCAAATATTTCCAATGTAATCTTCGGATATAGCAAAAATATCACCGGTTATACTTGCAGATTCGTTATCCTCATTATTTATCAGAATCTCAAAATTTTGGTGCGAATTATTCTTAACAAACAACCCATTTTCCGAAGCAATCCACAGGTTCCCGGCTGAATCCATTAATAAATCATAAACTAACAATGAAGCAACACCTGCTTGCTTATCTGCTTCATTCCTGTATTGTATAACCTGATCATTTGACAGATCAATCGAAGCTATTCCGGTATACGTAGCAAGCCAAACAGTATTGTTTTGTGCTATAATTTTTTTTATAAAGTTATTTGGAATAACTTCATCACTTTTTCGGGATGATATTTTCTCCCCTTTAAGTATTCTACCATTCTGATCGAAGAGAATTCTGTAAACTCCCACATTAATAGTTCCAACAAACAATTCATGTTCGTGGACCGTAACTGACTGCACAGCATAACTGCTTAGACTGAGCTTACTGTTATCACTATAATGAGTAAACGATTGAGAAGCTCTATCGAAGAATGTCAATGAGCCAATGTCTCTGCTAGAACCTTCAGCTTTACGTGAAGAAGCAAGCCATAAATTACCGTTATTATCTTCGTCAATATCTCTTAAGTTTCCTTCCAACATGCTATTGTTATCAGGGTTTTGTTTCGATTCAAATCTTTGAAATACATATGTGCCGTTCGCGTTCGGTATTACTTTGTTCAATCCCCTGTTGGTGCCTATAAATATTGATCCGTCGCGTGCTTCATGTAATGATAAAATGGAAGGAGCATTAATTGTTTCTTGATCAGTTTCATCGTAGAAGTAGGAATTGAAAACATTTTGCCAGGGATTAAAAACTGATAAGCCGTTTATGGTGCCAATCCATATTTCTCCATTCGAAGCAACTAATAAACTTAGTATCGAATTGTTGCAAAGTGATGACGAATCTGTTGGATCATTTCTGAATACTTTGAAGGAGTAGCCGTCAAATCTATTTAATCCGTTGTCCGTACCAATCCATATAAACCCTAGTGAATCTTGGGCAATTGCTTTAATGTTTGATTGAGATAACCCGTCTTCAACAGTATATTTTTTCAGATCTAGTTTGTTTTGTCCACAAACGGAATAGCCAAAGAAAAGGATCAGCGTTATACAAATTGCAATAGACTTACAACTATTGAGAGAACAACTTTTCAGCATATCTTAATTTGAATAAGTTAAACAATTGTTATTCCATGGAATGAAGGGTGAAATTAATTTGAAGATAAATGAAATGCAACAAGTTAATTTTACTTGTTGCACTTAAAAGATAAGTAAGACTAACAAACAACTGACTTTTATTCTGATAGCTCCCTGACCATTCGTTTGGCTGATGGCATTTCCGGATCAAGTTCCAGCGCTTTTTTATAATTCTTTAAAGCGCCGGCTTTATCGCCTTTCTTAAGCAATGCTTCGCCAAGACTATCATAACAGTTAGCAACCTCAGGAAATAACTCCACATTTAATTCGAAAGCTTTAACGGCATCATCAATACTTCCTTCGAACAACAGCTCATAACCAATATTATTGAGTATCAAATCTTTTGGATCAGTTGGGTGAAAATTCCTGGTTAGCTCTTCGAAATTTTGTTTTACAAATGCAGCGTCTTTTTCCATAAGTGCCGAATAAACGAGTTGGTTTGCCGGCAACACAGGCTCCGGCGGTATTTTACCTCGTATTATTGCAAGAATACCTTCAGTAATCTGTTCGGCAACAGGCTCATCCATATTAGCTAAAACGATGATTGAAATTCTGTCACGCAGGATTTCGTAATAAGCTGTATTAGCACCCGGGAATCCGCCTGCTTGAGGAATCGCGGCATCCGTATTTTTATATTTTTCATAAATTGAAAACTCTTCCATTCCGGCTTTTGTTTGCTCACTCAATAAAGTATTGCCGTAAAAATATTCCTGGTAAAACCTGAGTATATCTCCAGCAGTCGATTGAAATCCTCCGTCGGGATTCGGTACTTCCATTTCGTTTTCGTTATCAAAAATTTCACCGCGCATATTTTTGTAATAACCAATTGATCTATCGGGCACGGCATCTTTATTATCTACATAAGTTTCGTTTAATTCCAATGGTTCTACTATTCTTTCACGAACATTTTTATGATACGTTTTACCTGTAACTTTTTCGATTACAGCGCCAAGTAGTATATAGCCGGCATTGCTGTATTCTTGTTCTTCTCCCGGTTGAAAAAGAAGAGGCTGCGTCTTAATTCTTTCTACAAGTGCAGGTATTGTTTTCTGTTCTTTAGTAGCTTCGAAAAAATCTGGTGAATGGTAATCGCCATAACCTGACGAATGATAGAGCAGATGATCAATAGTGATATTGTCGGCAGCTTCAGTAGGAAAACCGTCAAGATGTTTACCGATCTTATCATCAAGATTAAGCTTTGCTTCTGCGACGAGCTGCATTATTATTATCTTCGTAAATGTTTTATTCATCGAACCAACATCAAACTTCGTGTTTAGTTTATTCGGGATTTTTAATTCGCGGTTCGCTTCGCCAAAGGCTTTGTGATAGAATGGCTTTCCGTTTTCAGCTAAAAGAACAACGCCGGAAAAAATGTCAAGATCAATATACTTTTGAATTAGCTGTTCACTTTCGTTAACTATCCTTTTATGCTCTTCATTGATTGATTTTACTTCGCATGCCGACATTATAAATTTAGTAACTAGGGCAATAACCAGTAATTTTATAATTATTAACATCGCTCGCTCATACTGTTCCAGATTTCGAAAGAGATAATATTCAATCCTATATTTTTGACAAAGTTAAATTCTGTGAAGAGATGTTAAGAAATGTTAATAGCATTACGCATCAAATCTTTTTACATTGAAATCAGTTTTAATTTATCAATGAGAATACACTTTGCTAAAAGAAAAAATTGAAGTTGAAGTATCGTCGGAGGTTGGTGGACTTGAAGCAGTAATAATCCACACTCCCGGACCAGAAGTTGAAAACATGACTCCGCAGAATGCCGAGCGGGCGTTGTACAGCGACATCCTGAATCTTTCTGAAGCATCAAAGGAATACAAACAATTCAAAGAAGTATTGAAGATGCATTCAACAGTCTTGGAGGTGAAGGATTTACTTTGTGAAGTATTAAAAAACGATGCAGTAAAAGATAGCCTGCTTACCAAAATATGTGCGAATGAAAACATATACGGATGCAAAAATGAATTTTTAGCGCTTAAGCCCTCGGAGCTTGCCAAAGCGCTGATTCAAGGAGTTGAGCTTAAAAAGAATACACTCACGAATTATTTATCCAATGAAAGATACATGCTTTCTCCGCTTCATAATTTTTTCTTTACACGGGATACTTCTGCTTGCATTAATAAAAAGGTAATAGTCAGCCGAATGGCAAATGTGGTTCGTGAGCGAGAAGCATTAATAATGGAAGCAATTTTTAATTATCATCCAAAGATTCAAGCGACAACACACAATCCAGTCAGCGAAATAAATTTTGACAAAAATATTACGATTGAAGGCGGAGATGTTTTAGTTGCCCGCAATGATGTATTGATTGTCGGCAATAGCATCAGGACATCAGCGCAAGCTGTAGACTACATACTTGAAAAGATTAAACCACTTGGAACGAAACGACATATTATAGTTCAGGAACTACCTTACACACCGGAATCGTTTATTCACCTGGATATGGTGTTCACTTTTCTTTCTCCAAACGAAGTAATGATTTACGAACCGGTGGTGATGAATCCAAATCAGTTTAAGACTATACTCATTACTATAAAAAATAGTTATGTCTCAATAAATGAACATCGTAACATTCTGGAAGTTCTATCGATGTTGAGTTTCAAAGTAGAACCAATTCTATGCGGCGGTAACACTGATCCCTGGATACAGGAACGCGAACAATGGCACAGCGGGGCTAACTTTTTCGCAATGGGTCCGGGTAAATTAATTTCGTACGGACGCAATGTTTATACACTCGAAGAAATGAATAAAAACGGTTACGAAATTATAAAGGCTCGCGACTTAGTTTCAAAGAAGCGCGATGTAAATGATTACTCAAAATATGTTGTAACAATCAACAGTTCAGAACTCTCCCGCGGCGGAGGTGGCTGCCGGTGTATGACGTTGCCGATTAGAAGAAAATCAATTGCTACATGAGTGATCATTATGCAAGGAAGAAAATTAATAGAAAAGAACGTTGTTAATGCTTGGAAATTGAGTATTGCTAATGATTACTGTAAACAAAGAATAAACTCAGAAAGAAGTCTTCAAGCATCATTTTGGTCATATCTAAACAATCTAATTCCAGATGATCAGCGATTATTTATTGAACCTAAAATATCCGTTGGATCGAAAAGAATATATCCGGATATCGTTGTTTGCAGAAAGAAATTAGTTACAGCTATAATTGAACTAAAATATCTACCCAGGGCTAAACCAAAATTCGAAAAAGACATTAAAACACTTGCGTTTATATCAAGGAATAGGAAACGAATATTAGTTTCAAATAAAAGATTTACGGGTGAAACAACAATAACAGAATATAAACTATCGACAAGGATTTTATTTGTTTATGCTTGCGTGCATAAAAATATAAATACCGAAGATTATCCCTCGTATGCATCAAGGTACAGTTCATTAAAGGGTTGCTATCTTCAACTACATGCTGAAACAAATAAGAGCAATCTCCCGCGGGTATTTTGTTTGAGTGGATAATGACAAATTAGATATTTTAAAAATCTTATTAGGAAATGATAGAAACAACGATAAGAATAGTGTCGAGTAAACCCTCAAAAACCTGAGTTAGTATTATCAAATTTAGATTGGTTGCCGAGCCAGCCAACCTTTGGTTAGCGAAGTCGAAGTGACCGGAGTACAAACGACTTTATGATTAATATTCACCTACTTAAAAAACCATTAATTCTTTCGATTATAAATTGAAGAATAATAGGATTTTCGATGAAGCTTTTAGTCTCAGTAATACTGCTAATTCAATCAATTGTTTTCGCTCAGTTGGATGCTGATCGTCCGGCTAATGCTATTTATAAAAACTTTAAACCGTTCTCCACACCGCGTACAAACTACCGCCCGGGAAGCGTTTACCGAATTGATAAAAACGACGTAAAATATTTTGTGCAGGATGTTAAGTCAATAAAATCTTTAACGAGTGAAGAAAGCACCGTTAAGGGGAAGATGAGTTTTACAAGAGTTGAACTGCTAGAGTGTCTAAACATTGACATCAATCAGGACTTTATAGTAACTGAAGTTGAGATAAAAAATGCTACGCGGGAATATACTGAGCAGACAAATGTTGATCTTGTACTTTGGGAAAATGATGTGGTGGAAATACTTGTCGTGGATGATTCAAGCGATTATTATTTGATTCGCGAAACGGTGATGGCTAAAGAAATTACTTATCGTTTTGATTCCAGGACTGCAGATAATATTGTAACCGGTAAAAGTAATTTGAAAGAAAAGCAAGCCGGGGAAGGGAAAATAGTCGATTACCCGCTTTCTATCTCAAAGAGATTTAAAGAACCAAAACGTTTGTTCTACCTTGAACAGAAAATAGGGTTAGATCCGTATCCCGAAGACTAACTATTCGATTTCAGTTTCGATATCAAATAACTCGTACAACTCTTTGGTACCGAGCACACCGCTGTTACTTCGATTTGTAAGGACAACAATACATTTCTCCGTATTTAGTTCACGAATAAAATATGAGCGGAAACCTTTCCACCACCCTGTGTGGTAAACTATCTTTGTGCTGTCTGATCGCATATTGATTCGCCATCCGTAGCCGTAGTTATCATGATCGTGCAATTCATCATGCGCTGGCAGATATGCCTTATAAAGTTTGCTGGAATCAATGAGCGAATAATTAAACAGCACCCTGTTGAATTTGAACAAGTCTTCAACAGTTGAATAAATTCCTTTATCGCCGACAACGCCATTAAGATATGTATTGTCGGCTGTTCGCCTGTACCCTGTATAACCAACAACAGGAAAGGGTTTCTCGGGATTTGTTTCTCTGTTGTATACTTCGGTATTATACATATCTATTCTATCGAACACATTCTGTTTCATATATTCCGTATAACTCTTACCTGAAACCTTTTCAACAATAGCAGCGAGTAAACAATAGTTTGTGTTGTTGTAGTTATATCTTTGTCCGGGATAATAATAACGCATCGGCTCGTACTCAATCATTAAGTCAATAACATCGAAATTGTTTATGGTAATGTCGCGGTCATCTTCTTTCCAGTATTCATCCGCGAAATACATATATGCCGGCAACCCTGAGCGGTGAACCAGTAACTGGTGAATCGTAATGTTCTCGTAAGGAAATTCGGGAAAGAAATGACGAACACTATCCTGGAATGAGAGCTTACCTTCGTTTTCCAGCAGAATGATACCAAATGCTGTTAGAGGTTTTGTTACGGAAGCCAGTTGGAATTTTGAATCTATTGTTAGCGTATCTTTTTTTCTAAAATCGCCGAAGCCCAGGGCATTTCTATAAACGATATTATTGCCTTCTGCGAAGAGTACTGTCCCATTAAATAATCCGCGATTGTATCTATTCTGAAAGAAAGAATCGATGCGAGCCGCATAAAAAGCGTGCTCGGAATTTAACGGGTAATAGACAGCGCCCGAAACTCCTCCGGGGGTAGATTCACCACTTTCGCCAGAGCACGAAAATAAAAAAAGCGCAGAAACAATCAGTATTACTGAAAAAACAAAGTGCTGCACAATTCCCCAAATTGATTACAACAAGAATTTATAAATACATTTCTTATTTTTCATCTTGATAATTAATTCAGTAATTCTAAAAGTCGAGTAAAATGTTCCAAAACCAATAAGTAATTTTAGCAAACAAATTTTTGTTAAAGGATAGAAAAATGAAAAACAAACTTGTATATGCACTACAGCTATTAATTATGTTTTCAATTGTTGTTGGCTGCAGCAAAGAAGAAGAGGATACTTCATACGTAAAAGGTATAAAAGCCTGGCATAAGAATAGAATTGATAATCTTACAAAACCTACAAGTTGGTTAAGTTTAGTAGGCCTGCGCTGGCTAAAAGAGGGAGAGAACACTTTTGGTTCCGATAAATCAAATAATCTTGTTTTCACAAATAAAGCTCCCCTGTTCGGCGGGTCTTTTTTTCTTCAGGATTCAGTTGTAACTATTAAAGTAAATAAAAATGTGGAGATTCTTGTCGATAGTGTTGCCGTTACAGAAATGGAGCTGGGCAATGATATGACAGGCAAACCAACAACAATGACATATGGCTCGCTGAGCTGGTACGTAATTAAAAGAAGCGGAGATCGATACGGGATACGAGTAAAAGATTCTGAAAACGACTTGCTAAAAAACTTCGATGGAATTGAAACATTCCCGGTAAGTAAAGAGTGGTTGATTGAAGCAGCTTTTGAAGAGTACGATCCGCCAAAAAAGGTTATGATACCGAATGTAACCGGACATGCTGATGAAGACAAGTCCCCAGGTAAACTCGTGTTTGAAGTTGATGGAAAAAGCTTTAGCCTTGATGTGCTGGATTCAGGAAATCGTTTCTTTGTAATATTCGCAGACATGACGAATGGCGAAGAAACATACGGCGCGGGAAGATTTTTATCAGTTGAAAAACCAGACTCAACCGGTAAAACACTTATTGATTTTAACAAAGCTTATAACCCGCCATGCGCTTTCACTAAATACGCCACGTGTCCATTGCCTCCAAAGGACAATATGTTAAAAGTTGCAATCGAGGCTGGTGAGAAAAGTTTTAGTGGTGGGCACTAGTACACCCACCCCTTGCCCCTCCCAGGAGGGGACGATGGGTTTGTTAATATTTTGATTTTGGAGTAGAGTATGAGAAGAAAAATAATTCCTTACAATCCAATATTAAAAGAGCGGGCACGTAAAATGCGGAACAACCCCACCAAAGCCGAAAAATTGCTCTGGCTTTATTTGAAGAAGAAACAAGCGTTGGGTTATGATTTTGACAGACAAAGACCGATTGATAATTATATCGTAGATTTTTATTGCAAAGACTTAATGTTAGCAATAGAAGTTGATGGTGATAGTCATATTGGCAACGAAGAAAAAGATAAAAAGCGAACCAACAAATTAAACTCTCATGGCGTTACGGTATTAAGATTTGATAATGATCTTGTTTTATATGACACACAAAAAGTATTAACTGAAATTAAAAACTGGATTCGTAAAAAACAACAAGCCCAATCAAAAGTCCCCTTCGGGGAGGGAATTTAGGGATGGGTCTAAAAATACGCACTTAAATCGAACTCCCGCTCTGCAAACTTATTCGATCGGATATACATCTTGTCGAGGATTGCCATGCCCATAACTACCCAAAGGTAGTTATAATGCCATCGCATACGTGGCTGTGGCTTGTGATTTAATATTCGTTGAATATAGCTATGGTTGAAGATTCCCTGTTCGTCTACAAATTCTTTCGTAAGAATTTTCTCCGCTGTGCTTTTCAAATCTTTTTTGAATTGAAGATAAGGATTAACAGTAAAGCCCCATTTTTTCTTCTGTAATATTTTATCGGGCAAGTGTCCTTTCATGGCTTTGCGGAACAAATATTTGGTTTGGTTATTTTTGATCTTTAGGTGAGCCGGTATCGAAAAGCCGAAGTCAACCAAATCCAAATCCAGGAACGGAACGCGTTCCTCTACTGAATGCGACATTGACATTCTGTCTTCAACTAGAAGGTAGTCGTTTACCATTTTGGAGTGAAACTCGGTGTAAAGCACCTGGTCAAGTGAAGTAAGATACGTACTTTCACTAAAGAAGTGTCTGAATTGCTCCTTTACCTTTTGCGATTCATCAGCCATCTTCTGATAAAACGAAGGGTGATAAATTTCCCTATAGAACTCACTATCGTAATCCCACACATTGCGAAGGATTAAATAAAATTTCTCGATATTTCCAATCGCAAGAAGCATCTGCATGCCTCTACGATATTCATCAATACTCATAGTATGTGATGCATTTTGCAGCCTGAACAAAAACCCCGACTTCCAATCTGCAAGTTTTTGCATCCACTTCGGTATTCGTTTATGCCATTTGTTGAATGGATAAATAAACTTATGAATGTCGTAACCCGCAAAAAGTTCGTCTCCGCCCAAACCGCCAAGCACAACCTTAACATGTTTGCTTACAAACTTAGACATGTTGAAACCCTGTAGGAGATTAATCTTTGGCTCTTCTGCATGCCATATAACTTCAGGTAAATACGCCATTGGTTCCATTGTAAGCGATAATGTTCTATGATTCGTGTTAAATTGTTCGGCAATTAATTGCGAATCCGGAAACTCATCCGTTGGCTCGTTAAATCCTAATGTGAACGAATTAATATCTTTAACTCCAAGCTCATGCATCTTTTGCACTATTGTTGAAGAATCCATTCCCCCCGACAAATAAACACCCAGAGGTACATCACTCATTAGTTGTCTATTAACCGCCTGCTTAATAAAATGATTAATTCCTTCGGCAGCTTCTTGCTCTGTCATGGCTGGATTAATCTCCGGCTTTAACTGCCAATACTTTTCAATCTTTATATCGCCGCTCTTAAAGACGAGGTAATGCGCCGGCGGCAAGCGCTTTATTCCATCAAAAAGAGTTTCATTGCTTTGAGTATAACGCAAATTAATTTGCTGATGTAGCGCATTGTAGTTTAGCTTTCTTTCAACGTTTTCGTGTAAAAGAATTGCTTTTTGTTCGGACGCAAAAATGAAAAGATTATTTTTGAAATAATAGTGTAGCGGTTTAATTCCAAAGTGATCTCGTACCAATATAACAGCATCATTCTTTTTATCATGTAGTGCAAAGGCAAAAATTCCATTGAGGCGAGCAAATAACCGTGCGCCATACTCCTCATAACCGTGTAATAAAATTTCGGTATCACAATCTGTTACAAAGACATGACCTTTCTTAACCAGCTCATCACGGATTTCTTTATAATTGTAAATCTCGCCATTATAAATTACACATAACGATTTATCTTCGTTGAACATTGGCTGATCACCTGTACTTAGGTCAATAATCGAAAGCCGCCTGTGACCAAACGTTACATTGCCGTGTATGTATTGTGTTTTAGCGTCGGGTCCGCGATGAGCAATAATATCAAGCATCCTGTCCATTAATGCCCGGTTATCTTTTTCCTTTTCAATTATTCCGGCAATGCCACACATATTATAACCTGTTCAATTTTTTCAACGCTTTATACTTTACCGGGTACATTCTTAAAATGTTTGGAAGCCTGTCATACGTTTCAAACTTATCCGCAAAATCTATTAGTTCTCTTATTCCTATAATTTTATACAACAGTTTCAACTGAAGCACCACCAGTCTCAAATAGCCAATTGTGCATGGATCAACTTCCGGGTAATGATTCATCTTGCACATGTTAAAACGAAGCCAGTAACCCATATCATATTCCGGAAGCCATTTTATCAAACTTTCCACGCCTTCGTCAAATAAATCCTTTGATAGCAAATTATTTGTTTTATCATTCTCTTCCGTTACAGCCCTGTAATAATCATACAATCCGAGCAATGAAAATATATGACCATCCAATACCATTGTTGGTTCCGATGCTACATACTCTTCGTAAAACTTACCATGTTTTGTAATTGCTGACACCCCGCCTTCCTTTTGCGAAATAGTAAACGGCGCCATTGCCCCGGTTGCGGATTGCAGGTATTCTTCATTGCCTGTTAACTGCCATGCACGTAGCATAACAGAAATTGCCCGGCTTTGTGTAAAAGCAGACATCCACGGTTTGTCAACTTTATACTCAGGCTTTGGAATATCAGTAAACCAAAACGTCCCGAGTGTTTCGTCAACAGTTTTATTCTTTTGGAACCAGTCGGCAATTCTTAAAAATTGATTTTTCTTTTCTTCGGAATCAGTGTGAATAAATCCGTTAAAAACAGCCAACGCGTATTGTCCAATACTGATGGGGTAATAATGAGGCTTCCCGTTTTTAACATCGATGTAAGCTGAATTGACTGGGATGCCTTGCTCGTCAAATTCTGTTATAAGCCTGTTAAGTTTCGAAGGATCTTCTTCAAACAAAAAGTAGTATTCGCCAAGTTTCTGCGAACGTAAATCATTGCTTATTTTGTATGGTTCCGATTTGTTTCGAATATCGGCTTTTAGTTTCGACAGCATGAACAATGCTTTTTTTATCTTCATGCTACACCGTCAAATATTTTTACTAATTGAGCGGTTAAATTTTTACGGGTATATTTCTTTAACTCGTCTTCATCTACTTCGTGCTTAACATTTGTTTTCCAGTAATCGAATTGCGATTGAATTACATCTGTAAGCTCATCAGTGTAATCGAACATTTGTCCGCATTTTGTTTCCTCTAATATTTTAGCAGCGTCACCGCTGGTTGGTCCAATTCCCAAAATAAAGTTACGCGTTGCCATGTATTCAAAAATCTTTCCTGTCAGAATCCCTCTATTATTTACAGTATCGGGAATAACCAAAAGCAAAATATTGGACTGCATCATTACTTCTATAATTTTGTCATGTGCTACATCATTAAATACATTTACATTTTGCAAACCGGAAAGACTATTTAACACTGTTGAATGTATGGTTCCATAAAAATTAATTTCGATCTGTGATGCAATCGAAGAGTCGAGTTTTTTTATGGCGTTAACGAATCGACCTACCTGCTGCGACTTTCCAAGCGTGCCAGTGTAGCTTATTACAAATTTATCACTTGGTGTTCTTCCCGCCTCAAAGTCCGATTCATCATACCCGTTAGGAATCACAGAATATTCGTTCAACACTTTATTATTAAACTGACCGACAATTGTTTTACTGACGGTACAAACATGGTTTGCTTTTGAAAGAACCTGCTGCTCATAATCTGCGTCTTTTTTTATCGCTGAGTTAATTCGTTTAATATCCTGTTGCCAAAATGCATCGCTCCATGGATCACGAAAATCTGCAACCCATTTTAATCCGGTTTTACCCGCAAGTTTCATCGCCCCTATTTGCATCGAATGGGGAGGTGACGAACTAAATATTAAATTGGGTTTTTCTTTCTCAACTATTTTTAACCCTTCTTTAACTATATGTTTTATCCACCCCACTTTTGCGTCCGGTACAAATACGTTGGCACGCATCCATTTCGACATTCGTTCGATTATACTTTCGTTTGGATTTTTACTTAATTCAAAAGTTGGAATTTTTTCCTGTGACGATTTTCCTGTTATAGATTTATATAGCTCAAAGGGTTCGAACGCCTTTGTTCTGTATACACGCAATCCTTCCGGAATTTCTTTGGCAAGTGATTCATCAATTGAAGGGAAGTTACCTTTTTCAACCGTAAGTATAATAGGCTCCCACCCATATTTTGGAAGGTACTTAACGAACTTTAAAACCCGTTGAACTCCTGGACCACCGGAAGGCGGCCAATAATATGTAATGACAAGAACTTTTTTCATTTACAATTATTTGTAGTACTTTTTAACGAAGCCTGTAAATTCGCCTTTGCCAAATATAATTCTTTTAACGAAAGCAATCATGAAGCCTAAGCCATATCCGATAATTTGTGTGGGTACGATAATCGGGATGAAAGGAAACACTTTTATGTCATTGTATTTAAATACACCGTGAATCGCCATTAAAAGCAAAACTAATAATCCAACAACAATTAGCCATCCGAACGTTGATGGAAAAACAATTGCCAGCTGAAAAATAATAAAAGATATAAGAGTTCCCACCGCCGGGAAAAAGTGTACCGGCTCCAACATGCCTTTATCAATTTTATAAAGATTGATGCGGGCAACTCCCCAATTAAAAACCTGTCTAAAGAACTTCTTAATCGAGATTCTTCTTTTATGATAAACAACAGCATCTGCTACTTTGATTACCGGTTCTCCGGTTGAAATAATTCGATGGCTAAACTCAATGTCCTGTCCGTGTCGAAGTTTATTCATTCCGCCGATCATTTTTACTATATCGCTTCTCACGCCCATGTTAAAACTGCGCGGGTAATACTTGGATATTTTCTTTTTCGAATGGCCCCGGATACCACCGGTTGTTATAAAAGATGTCATCGAATAATCAATGGCTTTTTGAATAGGTGAGAAGCTTGGCAGCACTTTATCGGGTCCGCCAAATCCTGCCGGCGTAATATCTTTTAGTGCAATTTTATATGCCGCCAGCCACTCTTTATCTGCGATGCAATCACTATCAATAAATAATTGGTAATTGCCTTTCGCGTTTTCAATCCCCAGGTTGCGTGCTTCACCGGGTCCTTTATGATCCTGCTTTAAAAACCTGATATTAAGATCAGTACTTTCAACAAAGCCTGTAACAACGTCTTCGGTGTCGTCGTCAGAACCGTCGTCAACAATAATAATTTCGAAATCATCTTTTGAAATAGACTGCTCCGATAATGATTCGAGCAGTTCTTTAATTTCATCGCGACGGTTAAAGGTTGGAACAATAACGGTAAACAAGTATTGATAAGCTGACATCGGATGTGTTGTTTTTTCTATTAGTTTCGTTCCTTAACGTTGTATTCGTTATCGTCCTGAAAATTGTGTGCGATCAGTTCACCTAATAATCCAACTGCAAAGAATTGTACGCCAACAATTATCAAAAGTATACCAAGAAATAATAACGGCCTGTTTTTCAACGGAACTCCCATAAACCATTCGTAAGAAAGGTACAGGTTTACCAGTATACCAAAAGCAAAAGAAAATGTGCCTATCAGTCCGAACAGGTGCATTGGGCGTTTAACATAACGTGTAGTAAATACAACCGTCATCAAATCAACAAAGCCTTTAAAGAAACGTGATATGCCGAATTTAGTTTTGCCGTACCTGCGTGCGTGATGTTTTACAGGTATTTCGGTTACGCTGAATCCTTCCCAGTTTGCGAGAACCGGTACGTATCGGTGAAGCTCGCCGTAAACATTTATACGCTTTACAATTTCGCCGCGGTAGGCTTTTAGTCCGCAATTGAAGTCATGAATCTTTATTCCGCTAAACACACGGGTTACATAGTTAAACAACTTCGAAGTATGCTTTTTAATAAACGGATCGTGACGGGTTTTCTTCCATCCCGAAACAAGGTCCCATCCTTCGTCCAGTTTTGCTAGTAAATTTGGAATTTCCGCCGGATCATCCTGTAAATCAGCATCCATTGTAATAATAGCATCGCCTTTAGCAGATTTAAATCCCAATTGTAGTGCGGCTGATTTGCCGTAGTTTTTCTTAAAACTTATGAAACGAATTTTGTTGTTCTCCTTTGCCAGACGCTTAATCGTATCGAGCGATTTATCCGTGCTGCCGTCGTCAACGAATATAATTTCGTAGTCGCACGTAAGTTTTGTAAAGGCTTTTTTAATTTCTATATGAAGCGGGCTTAGAGATTCTTCTTCATTCAATAAAGGAACAACGACCGATGTTTTTTTGAATGATACTTTTTGCTGATCGGGCCGGTTGGAACTTCTTCGTTTATTGTAATACCTGTTGCGCGAATAATATCTTCTCCTCGGCTTCTGCTGACTTTGATCTTTCCGCTGAGACTGTTCACCCTTATTTTCCTGGCTCAAGCTAAACCACCGTAACTTTTTTAACTAAATATGTATTAAGAATGTTAAAATTACTTGAATAACGGGCTAAATGCAATTTGGCGAAAAATCGTTCAATTAAATTATTGTCATTTTTTTTCCACCAATCACGATGTAAAATAATTGTTTTTACGAATCTAATATATGATACACAGTCCCCCTATTCTTACCAATAGCCTGTATTACTTGCTCTGCTTTCATGTATTGCAGATCTTTTTTTAATGTATTTATAGATACGTTCGGAAATGCTTTGTTAAGATCACCAAGTTTTATCGGTTGATTTTCTTTAATGAAATCAAAAATTTTATTTTGCCTTTCGTTTAAGTAACCACTCTTCGATTTGTAAACATTATACTTTTGTTCAAGCCGCTGAATTAATTCTTCAATCGAACTCAGGAAAAATAAAATCCATTTATCAACTTTTTCTTTCTTTGTATTTCGCTTCTTTTGCCCATCCATTAACACTTTGTAATAATTTTTCTTTTTCTGCTCGATTAAATTTTCAAACGAAACATATTGTATAAAATGATACCCATACTTAAGCAACAACAGAGTTGTCACTAGCCTTGATAGCCTGCCGTTTCCGTCCTGAAATGGATGGATCGATAGAAATTCATAAACAAATAAAGCTATTGCTATGAGCGGATGAATTGAGCCTGACTTCAACTGTTTATTGGTCCATCGAATTAGCTCCATCATTTCTTTTTGAACCAGATGCGGCTCGGTTGTTTTGAATATTACTTTTTGTGTTCCGTTTGGATATTTAGCAACAACTTCATTCGAAAGACTTTTATACTTACCCCTATGTCTTACATCCTTTGCGCTGTATATTAACAGCTTATTGTGTAACTCAAGAATATAGTTTTGAGATAATTTTATTTCGTTATAATTCTCATAAATAATTTCCAGCACATCATAATAACCAACAACCTCCTGCTCGTCCCTTGTTTTTAATTCCGAAATTTTAATCTGTTTTAGAAGAATCTCTATTTCAGGGTTGCTTAATTTAGCTCCCTCAATTCTGGTGGATGAGCCAATGCTTTCAACGGTAGCAATATTACGTAGTTCCTTCAAGTATGAATTGGCGGTTTGCTCAACAATATTCCACTTACCCTTAAAAGAATCAATGTTGCTGATATGCCTCAGAACTGACTGGTTCGTAATAAAATCAAAATCTAATTTAGCTTGCAGCTTATCCATTCTTTACCCATGTTTTATCCATTTTAAAATAATAGATGGATTATTAAATATCCATTCTTTATCCATATTTTACCCATTAATTATTATGGCTATAATTTTACTAAGGAATGAAGTATTTCGGCGAGAGTCAATTCATATTTACTATGCTGCGCTAGGTACTTTCTTAATTTTCTGAAGTACCGGCTTTTTATTTATTCTCTCTTCTTCGAGGTCATGGTCGTTTTGTAATCCAAGCCAAAATTTTGCCGAATTACCAAAATAAATGCTAAGTCTTAAAGCAGTATCGGCGGTAATCCTGCGCTTACCTTTTATGATTTCCGATATTCTGGTTTGCGGAATACCGATATCTTTTGAAAGCCTTTAGGTGCTTATATTCATTGGTTTTAGAAACTCTTCGAGTAATACTTCGCCCGGATGTATGTTTGGTAACGTGTTCATAACTTCTTCACCTATGATAATCTATTATTTTTACTTCTTCTGTATTTCTATTACTCCACTTAAATACAATTCTCCATTGATCATTGATGCGTCATTCTGTTTTCAATAATAATATCATATTTATGCAAAAGTCCCCCAACGCTATCAATTGAAAATTTTGCCCTGGCTATTTTATTTACTTCGGGATCAATTGCAAAGTTGAATGATGTGCGTAAATCGGCTTTTTTCAATATGGTTTTTTCAAAAATTGCGCCGCTCAGGTCGCAGTTGTCAAATATAGAACTGTTTAAATCTGCTTCCGAAAAGTCAACTTCGCGCAAATTACATCCGGTAAAGTTCGTTTTCGGCATGCTGCGTTTATAGAATGACGATAAGCCTAACCGGCAATCTTCAAAATCAACTGAGAAAAGGAACTCATTACAATTTTCAAAACGTAAACCCATCAGTTTGCAGCCTTTGAATTTTACCTCTCTGAAGGCAGTGTCGATAACCGTCGTGTTACTTAAATCGCAATTCACAAATTCGCATTCTACAAAAATTCTTTCCGATAAATCAGAATTGGTGAATACACAACTAACGAACTTGCAATTTTCATAATCTCCTTTCGACAATAACTTTTCCGAAAAATCCAATCCTTCAAAAACTTTGTCTACAATATACTCTTGATTCATATTTTAACTTTGGTTAGTGATTATAAAATCCTGTTATTATACCGACAACACGAGCAACGATGCTATGATTTTTGATCTTTACCAATTGGTAAAATTCCGGCTTTTATCATTTTGCAATTGGTTTGATTATCGTTGCAATGTTTTGAACATTCCCGCAAAATTATTGCAAGCTAACTATTTTATCGGCTTCCCTAATGCCGCTTAGATAAGCGCCGTGCACACTTGCGCGATAGTCGCCGTTAGTATGTTCTCCCGCAAAAAACAGCTTATTGTTAACCTCATCCGCTATTATGTCGAAGTCCCCTGATTGCGCTTGCTTGCCGACAAAAGAGTAACTCCCGTAAGTGTTTTCATCCGAGTTCCATTTGGTTCTTAGCATAGCATTAGGCGCAGGAATATTGCTTCCATATATCGACTTTAAATGCAGCACTATTTCGTCAATTATTTGCGAGTCGCTCATGCTCTCAGTTTCAATTGAATAATTGCCGAAAGAAAAAGTCATTAACGCGTTTATTTTAGCAAACTTGTTCATATTCAAGAAGTAATTAAATTTACCCTTTGTTTCGGGCGTGTAAGCAATATATTGCAAATCGTTGCGCCAGAATGAACTATCCCAGGTTAAAAGATACTTATTCACCGTGCCCATCTGTAAGTTATCAATTGCGTTAACTTTTACCGTGGGAAGCGATGGTGTAAACAAATCCGGGTTACGCTTTAAAACCCCGAGGGGTATTGAAACTATTGTATAATCCGCTTCATAAGTTTCTGTTAGCGTATTTACTTTAACTTTATCCGATGAATAATCAATTTTTAGAGCCCGACTTCCTCGTAAAATGTTTAAACCTTCGGCCAGCATGTTGGTAATTCGATCATAGCCGTTGGTTATTATAACATCCTCCCCCGGAAAGACTCCATCGTCGTTAAAATACGCTGAAGACAACTGGCTTAAATCCGCGCCGGTATCGAATTCGAGGTAAGCCGAGAGCATCATCAGCCAAAGGCGATTATCCAATAACTCCGGGTACAACGAATTAAAGACATCAAAAAAGCTCTTATTCCGTGAACCCATATTTGACACTCGTTCAACCGCTGATTCAAATTTTTCAAACTCTTCGTACAATGAGTTTTTAGAATATTGCATTCCATTAATATCGTAAACGGCAACGTTCTCATCATCTGTTAAGAATGTCTCGGCGCCGGCCTGTTCTGCAAGTGCAGTGATCGGGTTTCCTATAGGTCCGTGAATCCAGCTTGCGCCTTCGTCAAATGGAATACCAAGGCTCCTGTTAGTCCGCAGCCTTCCGCCGACTTTAT
>JANQLA010000304.1 GCA_028280855.1 Melioribacteraceae bacterium | reverse complement strand
TGCCGCATACTTCATTAATACATAACCCTGAGCGTAGGAAACTAACTTACTTGCATAAAGCGCTTTCATTATTTTATTTATAAACTCTTTTTTATCCCCGTTAAATTTCGGCGTTGGGCCGGATAGATGTTTTTCAGCTTCAACACGTTGATCTTTCATCGCGGAAAGTGTTCTTGCATAAACCGCTTCACCAATCAATGTTAGAGGAATGCCTAAATCAAGCGATGCAACTGCCGTCCATTTACCCGTTCCTTTTTGTCCTGCAGTATCAAGAATTTTATCTAAAGTATATTCACCGTTTTCGTCTTTATAGCCGAGTATGTCGCGGGTAATTTCAATTAAGTAACTGTCAAGATCGCCTTTGTTCCATTCATCAAAAACATCATGCATTTCTTCGTTACTCATTCCGAGCAGATCTTTCATGATCTGGTAAGCTTCGGTAATTAACTGCATGTCCCCGTATTCAATTCCGTTATGAACCATCTTAACGAAATGCCCTGCGCCGTCCTCGCCAACCCAATCGCAACATGGTGTTCCGTCTTCAACTTTAGCGGCTATTGATTGAAAGATCGGTTTAACATGTTCCCACGCAGCTGTTGATCCGCCGGGCATAATAGAGGGACCTTTAAGCGCGCCTTCTTCACCGCCCGATACGCCGGTGCCGATAAATAGTATTCCTTTTTCTTCAAGGTGTTTTGTACGACGAACACTATCGGGAAAGTGTGAATTGCCTCCGTCAATAATTATGTCGCCATCTTCAAGGTAGGGTAAAACTTGTTCAATGAATGCGTCAACAGGTTTGCCCGCTTTTACCATTAACATTACTTTTCGCGGTCGCTTTAAACTGCCGACTAATTCTTCAACAGTTCTTACACCTACAATATTTTTACCCTTACCCCGTCCTTCAACAAACTTGTCAACTTTATCAACTGTGCGATTATAAACAGCTACGGTATATCCATGACTTTCCATATTAAGTACAAGGTTCTCGCCCATTACTGCAAGGCCAACTAATCCGATATCTGCTTTACTCATTTTTTTCTCCACTTTATTTTCTAATTAAAATTTCCTTTGTACGACCATAGTCCCAGGGCGGGATTTGATATGTAAAATATCTCTTCACCGTCAGGCATTGTGTTAAACCCGTCATCTAGTTTTTCGGGGTTGTACTTATTCATCATTTCATTAAGATCAGCATAGTTATAATTAGCCTTTCTAATTTCTTCTTCGGTTAAATGCCCGGGACAGTAAGTAATTTTAAACCTATTTTCAGATGATCCATGTATTAAATGTGCGGCAGCGCTAAGGTTATTTTTAAGCTCGTCGTTTTCTTCAACGTACTTTAATATTTCGGGAGTTGTTTTATACCCGTATTTTCTTATTAATCGATCAATCTCTTTGTCTTCGCCGAACTCGCGTAAACCCGGCGCCAGTACAATAAGCTCTCCTTCATCCGCAATAGCCATACGGGTTCTGTAAACACTTTTATTTCCAAGCCATGTGCTTTTGAATTCAGATGGGTCCATATAACAAACAACTTTATTCAACGGCTTATCAATCATTTCAAAATTTACTAGGAGCGATAATTCGGCTGCCAGCTTAAAAGTCTCATAATCGTCTCCAATGTACAAACCGCGCATTACCAGCTTGCCTTGTTCATCTTTTCCTATTACAGTTTGAATGTAAAGGATGGGTAAATCGTTGGCAAAATTATCGGAAGCATAGTTCAATACTTTCCTAACCGGTGTATCTGCTCTTCCCATCATTCGTTCCATTCCAAATACAGCGCCAAGAAAATGACTTTTGTTTATCCCTTCACTTCCACCTGTACCAACGAAAATATTTTTGTTATAGTTCGCCATTCCAACTACTTCGTGGGGTACAACCTGGCCGATAGAAAGTATTAGGTCATAACCTCCTTCAACCAGTATTCTATTTACCTGCGCAGGCCAATCGTAATTTAATTTACCTTCGGATACTTCCGAAACGAAATCGGCCGGAACCACTCCTAATGTTACAAGGTCTTCTTTCCATTTATGAACTCTGAATATTGACTTTGGCGTCTCACCGAACATTTTCTCAATTTCGCGGTCAGTCATGGCAAAATGGGTTCCCAGCGCCGGAAGTACATCGGTTAGCCTATCGCCTAGATGATTCCAAGTGAGCTCAGTTATCCTGCCGGCATACGAATGAAAGCGGGTAAAATCAGGCGGAATAGCCAACACCTTTTTGTGCGGTAATTTTTCGATTACCGAAACTAATGCTTCGTTTATGTCATTGTCTGTTATTACATCCGTGGCTGATCCACGCTCGTAGTAAACCACTTTATTACCGTAATAATTTGTTATGAGAACATTTATAAATTTTCAAAACGGTTACGATACTATAGGCGTTTTATTCGTCACCTCTTCACTCTTGGATTGCCTTTCCAAATACTCCACACCATATCTTCATCTGCGGGCTGGCCGTAATCCGTTAAGAAAGTTGCAGCCAACGCTCCGCTTGCCCAACCAAACTGTATCCATTTTTCAGCTTCCCATCCCTTTAGAATAGCATACAACATACCGCCAACGAATCCATCTCCACCGCCAATTCTATCTAGTACATTAATGGGACGAGGTTTACCCACATGCCAGTTATCGCCTTCGAGCATTATACCGCCCCAAAGATGCTGGTTTACATTTATCACTTCTCTCAGAGTGGTTGCAAATACGCTTGCGTTTGGAAATGTTTCTTTTACTCTTCCGATCATCTCTTTAAAGTTCTCTATCTTTTCATCAATACCCTCGCCGCCAGCTTCAGGTCCTTCGATACCAAAGCATAACTGGAAATCTTCTTCATTGCCAACAAGAATATCAGATACTGAAGCAATTTCAGTAAACGCGTTGCGCAATTCTTTTTCGCGCCCTTTCCAGAATGTAGCGCGATAGTTTAGATCGAATGAAATCTTCGTACCATGCTTCTTAGCTGCTCGCGCAAGTTCCAGGCAGAATGTACTTGTTTCAGGTGAAAGAGCGGCGATCAATCCCGACAAATGAACAACCTGCACACCTTCTTTGCCGAAAATTCTGTCGAGATCAAAATCATTTACATTTAGCGTCCGCCCAACTTCGCCTGCGCGATCATTGTGCACACGCGGCCCTCGCGATCCATAACCGCTGTCGGCAATATTAAACTGATGTCTGTATCCCCATGGACCACCCTGCTCAACATCCGGACCTTCGTAATCCATATGCCTGCTTTTAAGATTACTTTTAATAAGCTGAGCAATTGGGCTGTCCTTTACAAACGTTGTTAACACCTTTACCGGTAGCCCGAGAAAAGATGAAACACTGGCAACATTTGTCTCAGCGCTTGTAACCTGCAACCTATACTCATCGCTGCTATGAACTGGCTGTCCGTTTAACGGAGTAATCCTTATTCCTATGCTGGTCGGTACAACAAGAGAATACTTGCAATCTTTTTTTAATTCTAATGCCATAACAAATTACCATCCTTTAAAATTTTTATTTCCCATTTGGTTAATAATTCAAACCCCGCTGTACGCATTGAAACCTCCGTCAACAGGAACTGTAATGCCTGTAACAAATTTTGATGCATCTGAAACTAAATAATATAAAGTGCTTAAAAGCTCTTCAGGTTCGCCGAACCTCCCCATCGGTGTACTCGCAAGGATTTTCTCTCCTCGAGGCGTAAGTTCTTTAGTTTCCGGATCGACTAATAAAAATTCATTTTGCTTTGTTAAGAAGAAGCCAGGCGCAATACCGTTAACCCTTACATTTACTTTAGAAAAATGTACGGCAAGCCATTCGGTAAAATTGTTAACCGAAGCCTTAGCGGCAGAGTACGCTGGAATTTTCGTTAAAGATCTAAATGAATTCATTGAGGAAATATTTACAATCGATCCTCCCCTGTTTAACATATCTTCACCAAATACCATTGACGGTAAAACCGTTCCAAGAAAATTCAAATCAAAAACATGTTGAAAGCCTTCAAGTTCAAGGCCGAAAAATGTTTTGGACAGATCGCCTAAGTTATCATTGGCTATAAATTCATCTTGCGTTGTTGCCGTGGGCGCGTTACCTCCCGCTCCATTAATCAAAATATCGATCTTACCGAATTCTTCATTAATCTGTTTCTTAGCTTCAATTAAAGTATCTTTTTCCAGTACATTAGCAAGCACACATAACACGGGGGCGTTTCCCCTGTTCTCTAATCCCTTTGAACACTCTTCGCATCTTCCTTTCTTATAATCGATAATGGCTACTTTTGCACCTGCCGCCAACATTCCATCGCTAAACACATTGCCGAACACGCCGCATCCACCCGTTACCACGCACACTTTGTCTTTAATGCTGCCCATTATAAAATCACTCATTTATTTCTCCAAGTTTTCAAATTCTTTTATGCTATTCATTAAAGTCTTCGCGTTTTCCGTTAACGCATTAAAATTGTTTGAGTCTATTGCTTTCTTGTCGAGTAAAGCAGAACCAATTCCGACTGCGCAAGCGC
>JANQLA010000289.1 GCA_028280855.1 Melioribacteraceae bacterium | reverse complement strand
AAGAAAAAGAAGTTACCCAGGCCGTTGAATGGAAGATTGTGCTTGACATGATTCGTAAAACTGATCCTGCATTATTTATGAGTATACTCCGTAAGCTTTTGCACCAATTATGTCTGAAAGGAGTTGAAGAGGCTGAGGTTTTGCTGAGCCAATCGAGCATAGAAATTAAGACTGGCGAGGATAGGCTACCCGGTGATGAAAACAAACCGCTTCAAAAGAAGGTAATAAATAATTATGATGAATACATAAACGCGATTCTAAGATTATCTTATGAAAGCTTTAGTGATGACGAGCTACTTGTAAAAGTACAAAAGTGGATACAGGAAGATAACTCGATTCCGCTTATTAGAATTCTTGAAGCTCGTGAATCAACATTAGCGGAGATAAGCGATGCAATAAGGAAGTACTACCATCTTGCTCCTGAAAAGTTCGAGCTTTCGGCATCGATGATTAAAGGGCTTCGCGTTTCTTTGCTTCGCAGATTTTTTACCGAAGATCTTGATTATATAAGGGTAGCAAAGGAATTTGTACGACTAACGGACTTTCACGCGTTAATTGATAAAATGATCTATGCTCATACCAGCCAGGGAAAACTCGGAGGCAAAAGTTCCGGTTTGTTTCTGGCATCAAAAATATTAAGTAAGAAGGCGGATTCCTCCGAATTATTAAAGAATATAAAGATTCCGAAAACATGGTTCGTAGCTTCAGATTGCGTGCTGGCCTTTATGAGGTACAATAATCTCGAAGAGGTATTCGAACAAAAATATAAAGAAGTTCAGGAACTTCACCTTGAGTATCCGTTACTCGTTCAATTGTTTAAGAATTCCAAGTTCCCGCCTGAAATTGAAAAAGCACTAGCAACGGCTTTGGATGATTTTGAAGATTCACCGCTCGTTGTCCGAAGCTCAAGTTTGCTTGAAGATCAGGCCGGGGCTTCTTTCTCGGGAAAGTATAAAAGTCTGTTCCTTGCAAACCAGGGCACCAAGGCCGAGCGGCTTTTTGCGCTGCAGGATGCAATTGCCGAAGTTTATGCTTCAACGTTTGGACCCGACCCGATTGAATACCGAGCTGAAAGGGGTTTGCTTGATTTCCATGAAGAAATGGGCGTTATGATCCAGGAGGTGGTTGGAAATAAAATTGGTAAGTATTATTTACCTACTTTCGCAGGCGTTATGTTTAGCAATAACGAGTTCCGCTGGTCACCAAGAATTAAAAGAGAAGATGGCTTAGTTCGACTGGTACCGGGACTGGGCACACGTGCAGTTGACCGGGTAGGCGATGATTACCCTATACTAGTTGCTCCGGGGCAACCAAATTTACGTGTGAATATATCATTCAATGATATTATCCGTTATTGCCCTAAGAAAGCCGACGTAATTAATCTTGAATCCAATGAATTCGAAACTATTGATTTTGAGCATATAGTTAAGCAGTATGGTGATGAATGTCCAGGAGCTGATAATGTTATATCCATTATAGATCACGACCGGGTACGCCAGGCAAATATGATGGATGATTTTTCAGCTGCTGAAACAGTTGTAACTTTTGATGGATTATTATCAAACTCAAACTTTTTAGCCAAAGCAAATGAAATTATAAAAACACTTCAGAACAGCTTACAAACATATGTTGATATAGAATTTGCTTCGGACGGAAAAGATTTTTACATATTGCAGTGTCGTCCGCAAAGTTTTTCCAGTCAGCATTCTGCTGATATAATACCACGCGATGTTCCGAAAGACCAAGTGGTATTCACGGCTAACAAACATATTTCCAACGGTAAAGTACCCGAGATATCTCACATTGTCTACGTTGATCCTGTTCGCTATTCTGCCCTGCCCGATAAAGAAAGCATGATGAATGTAGGGCGTGCTGTTAGCAGGCTTAACAAATTGTTGCCTAAACGTAAATTCATTCTGATGGGCCCAGGAAGATGGGGAAGCAGGGGAGATATAAAACTCGGTGTAAGCGTTACTTATTCCGACATTAACAACACTGCAATGCTTATAGAAATAGCTAAGCAGAAAGGGAGTTATGTTCCGGATCTTTCATTTGGAACGCATTTCTTCCAGGATTTGGTTGAAGCGTCAATTCGATACCTTCCGTTATATCCCGATGATGAAGGAATTCTCTTTAATGAAAACTTTCTGACTAATACTAAAAATTTGCTTGGTGATTTATTACCTGAATATAAAAAACTTATTCCTGTCATACGTGTAATCGATGTTCCCGCTGTCACGAATGGTAAAATACTAAAGGTACTTATTAATGCTGATATAGACGAAGCAATGGCTGTTTTAAAGGAACACGGCGGCGAGCTTGAACAAGCAACAACTGTTAGTGATAAAGTTTCGTATAATCCCGAAGAGTGGAAGTGGCGTTGCGATATGGCGCACAAAATGGCTGAACAGCTTGACATGGAAAAATACGGTGTGAATGGAATTTATATTTTCGGTAGTACGCTGGAAGCCTCGGCAGGCGCAGGAAGCGATATCGACTTAATTGTACATGTT
This sequence comes from Melioribacteraceae bacterium, assembly GCA_028280855.1. Classification (GTDB taxonomy): domain Bacteria; phylum Bacteroidota; class Ignavibacteria; order Ignavibacteriales; family Melioribacteraceae; genus PGYT01. Next base: position 3,792 of record JANQLA010000289.1, on the reverse strand, counting down.
GATGAAAAGAGCTGGAAAAAAGAACAACTTGGATTATGGTTCGACGGGTGGAGCCAGGCATTAAGCGCAATGAATTTTCAACGAACCGGTTACAAAACTGATGGGCTGCTTGATCTTCATTACGTAACGGATTCAGATATTGAAAACCAGAACAGTTATGCATTGAAGCTCGTTTCAAAGACAGATAGAGCCAAAGGCTTGAAAGTAATTAGGGAAGTACAATAAATAGTGAGTGCTATTTTATCAAAGCTCTATTGCGCTCACTTGGATTATCTAAATCAAATTTGACAATTGATAACTCCGGTCCAGTATGTGCAGCATTAAAACAGTGCGTTCTTCCAATCTGCTGATAGTATTCACCTGTCAGTGATGTAGATTCATGAATATGGCCATGCAATGTAATGTACGGCTGCTTCTCCTCAATGAATCTTTGAATTGCAATACTCCCGCAATGAACATCCATTGGAACGTGATCAATCATTTTTCCATCAAGAGCCGCACGATCCAATTTACTTTGGTAAGGCGGTGCATGGAACAGGAAGATTGATTTTGCTAGTTCTTCATTCTTTGTTAAATCGAAAAGATCTTGTTGAATGGTCTCTGTTCTTACAGCAAGTTTACGCACTGGCATGGTTCGCAAACCTTCTTCAGGCGAAACACACCCCGGATCGACAAAACGCGAAACATCATATTTTTCCCAATCTTTTAATTGAAAAGGTGTTGGGGGCACATAATTATATCCAAAGATTTTGTAATTGTTGAACTTACGGCGGTGGAAATGAATATAATCCCATGCGCGTTTAGTTGATGCATCTATTAAAGCAGCTTCTTCTATACGAGCGTCGTCATTACCCATTATGAGAAATATTTTTGGGTAATTATCACTCAATTCGTTTTTTAACGAAAGAAATGAAGGCAGTAAAAAGCCGTTAATGAAATCCTGATGTGATAAGTCGAGAGAGGTAAACTTTGTAATGCCGCCCGGTAACAAGTCCCCGCCAATAAAAACAACGTCGGGATTCTCGATCTTTATTCTTTCGATTAGAAGTAGATATTTTTCCTGGTTTCCGTGGAGATCCGATACAAAAAATGCTTTAGTCACATGAATGAATAATTATTCTGAAATAAGATTAAAATATTGCGAACTTTTTGTTAACAAAAAAAGTTTTTTCAATTATGCACTTGATATTAATTGATTATTCAGTAAATTCGCATAAATAAATTTGAGACTAATAAATGTACACAAATATTTTTCATCACCATCGCTCCAAAACTATCGATTGAGTGTCGGTGAAATATGTTTATTAGTTTCAAAGTCCGGCTCTTGCCGGATTTTTTGTTTTAAACACTTTGTGTTTTAAAGAATAATTTTAGCTGTCATTAAAAGGATAAGCAATGCCTAACGGAAATTTAAAATTAGCAATTCAAAAAAGCGGGCGACTTACTGAAAAATCATTACAATTGCTTCGCACATGCGGTTTGGATGTAGAGAACTATAAAGATAGGTTATTCGTTACTGTGAAGAATTATAACATGGATGTTCTTTTCTTAAGGGATGATGACATCCCTGAATATGTTAAGGATGGAGTAGCGGATATAGGATTTGTGGGTGAAAATGTTGTGCTGGAAAAACAAGCCGACGTTGATATCGTAAAGAAACTTGGTTACAGCAGGTGCAAACTTCGCATTGGGATACCTGAGAACGAGAATATAAATGATCTAAGAGAACTTGAGGGCAAAACTATTGCTACATCTTACCCGAATATTTTAAGTAATTATTTGCTCGATAACGAAGTGAAGGCTAAAGTTATACAGATTAGCGGATCAGTTGAAATAGCTCCATCTCTCGGTGTTGCCGACTATATTTGTGACCTGGTATCAACCGGAACAACATTGAAGATGAATAAGTTAAAAACATCCTTCACCATTCTTGATTCTCAGGCCGTGCTGATTAAAAGTAAAGAACTTGAAGATAATCAAGAAAAAATGGAACTGTTTAATAACCTGATAACCCGGATTGACTCTGCATTAAACGCTAAGAATAGTAAATATCTGATGATGAATATTCCAAAAGAGGCTCTGAGCGAAATCGTCGAAATAATTCCTTCATTAAAAAGTCCAACAGTTTTGAATCTGGCTGACGAAAGTATGCTTGCCATTCAGTCGGTAATTCCGGCTGATAAGTTTTGGGAAATAAATGATGACTTGCACAAGGCTGGTGCTACTGATATTTTATTACTGCCTATCGAAAATATTATATTATGAAATTCGTTGAATTAAATAAATTATCTTCTTCAGAAAAAGAATATCTGCTGAAACGTCCTTCAATAAATATTGAAGAGACTATGGATATTGTTAAACCGATTTTGGATTCAATAAAATCAGCGGGACATGTGAAGGTAATTGAATATGCAGAAAAGTTTGATCGCTTTCAGGGTGAAGAAATTGCTGTAACGGAAAATGAGTTTTTTCAGGCTGAATCAGTTCTTAATAAGGAAGTAAAAGATGCAATTGATATTGCAGCTTCGAACATTCGAAAGTTTCACGAGAAGCAATATCCTGCTAATTACGAAGTGGAAACTATGCCCAGCGTTTTGTGTAGAAGGGAATTCAGACCTATTGATAGCGTTGGCTTATATATTCCAGGTGGGACTGCAGTATTGCCTTCCACGGTTTTGATGCTGGGTATTCCGGCACAAATAGCAGGCTGCAAAAGAGTAGTTTCATGCACTCCTGTTAAAGATATTATTAATCCCGCTGTTCTTTATGCTGCAAAAGCAGCGGGCATAAAAGAATTATACAAAGTAGGCGGCGCACAGGCAATCGGATTAATGGCATATGGCACGGAATGCATTAAAAAAGTTGATAAAATTTTTGGCCCGGGTAATCAATTTGTAACAGCAGCTAAAACTCTTGTTAGCATTGATCCCGATGGATGTTTAGTTGACATGCCCGCAGGTCCGAGTGAAGTTTTAGTGATTGCAGATGAAACCGCTAATCCTGCCTTTATTGCCGCCGATTTGCTTTCACAAGCTGAGCACGGTGTTGATTCACAAGTTATACTGGTTACAAATAGCCGTTCGTTAATAGAAAAGGTTGGTGAAGAAGTTAGAAATCAATTGGAAGAGCTGCCACGAAAACAGATTGCTGCAGAATGTTTGAAAAACAGTTTGTACATACTTGTCGATACAATTGACGATGCAATCGAGTTCTCAAATAATTACGCGCCGGAGCATCTCATCGTTAATTTTGAAAATGTTGATGAACGACTAAAACAAATTATCAACGCGGGTTCAGTATTTGTCGGACCATATACACCGGAAAGCGTTGGTGATTATGCGTCGGGCACAAACCATTCATTACCGACGTATGGATACGCTAAAGCTATTGGAGGGGTAAGCGTTGAAATGTTTATGAAATCGATGACGTTTCAAAAGCTGTCGAAAGAAGGATTGAAAGATATATCAAACACCGTTATAACTTTAGCTCAAACTGAGCAGCTTGATGCACACGCAAACGCCGTTAAAGTGAGATTCAAATGATAAACATTGACCAGTTGGTAAGACTAAATATTAGAAAACTGAAACCGTATACATCCGCCAGGGATACCTACCAAACAGGTGTTTTGTTGGATGCAAATGAAAACAGTTTAGGTTCAGTAGTTGAAAGCAATTTACAGCTTAACAGGTATCCCGATCCTGCGCAAAGAGAAGTTCGGGAAAAATTAGGCGAACTAATCAGCGTTAATCCTTCAAAGCTATTCTTTGGCGTTGGTTCCGATGAAATAATTGA
>JANQLA010000249.1 GCA_028280855.1 Melioribacteraceae bacterium | reverse complement strand
TGATGTGCTTGCAGGTTGCAGAGCATTAGGCGATGATACTGATAAAGTTAAAGTTCTTATTCACCAGTTTGTTACGATTATGGATAAAGGCGAGATAGTGAAAATGAGCACGCGCAAAGCCAACTTCATTACTATTGATGAATTGGTAGATGTGGTTGGAGCAGATGTGGTTAGATACTTTTTTGTAATGCGCAATATGAATTCGCACCTGAACTTTGATATCGACCTTGCGAAGAAACAATCCGATGAAAATCCGGTGTTTTATTTACAATACGCACATGCAAGAATAGCCTCGATATTGCGAATGACTGAAAAGGAGGGTATCAGGCAGTCTGTTGAACACTTAGACTTACTTACTCATAAATCGGAAGTGAACCTTTATAAAAAACTCGTTTCATATGAAGACGAAGTCTTGTATGCTGCTGAAAATTTTGAACCTCACAAAGTTGCGAATTACCTTGAAGAACTGGCTGCGCTTTTTCATAAATTTTACACCGATTGCAGAATAATAGGAACCGAGATAAACCTAGCACAAGCTCGCGTAGCTCTTGCTACTGCTACTCAAATTGTAATACGGAATGGGTTGTCGCTGCTTAAAGTATCGACGCCGGACCGAATGTAATTTAAGCAAGTGCAATTGAACCGGCGAAGATCTTATTGGCTCCAGCCTCGTTTAGTGTTTTAGCGCATTCGTTTATTGTACTTCCCGTTGTAATTACGTCGTCAATAATCAGAATTCTTTTACCGGTTACCTTATTTTTATGGGTTACCTTGAATGCATTGGCTACATTTTCGTTTCGTTCCTCGCGGGAAAGATGCGTTTGAGTCTCGGTATTCCGGATGCGTTTTATAGCGTTTGTACAGACTCGTATACCAGTAGTAATTGAAATTCCTTTTGCGAATTGGTAGGACTGGTTGTAACCTCGTTCAGCTCGTTTGGAATGGAAAAGCGGTACCGGGATTATTGTATCAATACCGCTTTCATTAAGTTTGCATAAATATTTTTCCGCGAATACTTTGCCAAGGTAGTTTCCTATAAAAGGCTTATTCCCGTACTTTAAGTTGTGGACCAGTGACTGAATAGGGTTATCTTTCTCAAAATTAACAAGCGAGAAAAGGCCCGTTACAATTTTATTTCCTTCGAAGTATTCAATAAAATGGGTTTTGATATCATCATTGGTTGAGTAGGCTAAGTTTTCAATACAAACGCTACAAAGTATATTATCGGATGTACTCATTGAATTGCATGATATACATGACTGTGGGAAGAAGAAATTCAATAAGTATGTGCGAAATACTTTTTGCGAATTCCTTCTTTTATTGAATATTTTGCTCGACCAGGAAATCACCTAGTTTTTTGTCGTTTAGTTTTATATGGTTGTGGAACCACGTTTTGCAGGATTTTAACAACTCAAGGTTTAGCTTGTCCGTACCTTGTAATAAGCCGTTCCTAAAATCTTCAATTTTTTTTAGGAATCTATCATGCTCCATTTTGTGCGAAAAAAAATTTACATACTTAGTTTCCTTCATGAAAGTTTCTTCAGTATTGAAGTGTATTTGCAGCTCTGTGATGAGTTGATTTAAAATATACTTTGTTGTTTCGGGTTTATTCAATCCAAGCAATTCGTAAAGTTCATCAATAAGCTCTGCAAATTTTTTATGCTGCTCATCGATTATTTGAACATTCACGTATTCGGATTTCTCAAGTTCAATAAATTTCTTACGAGATTTTGTCCTTGGTAAGCTTTCCATAACGTTCCTGTAAAATATGATAACAGTATGCTAAAATACGAATTATACTAAAAAAAACTAATTTTTAGATCATTCCATTCCTTTTTCTCAGAAACCATTCTGCGCTTAAAAGCAAAATGATAAACATCAACGTATACTCATGTGCCCACAGTTTAAATTCCGATGCCAGCTTGTTCTGTATTATCTTTCCTTCATTTGAATTATTAATTGTAATTGCCAATTCATTGTTATCCGTATCGTCGTAATATAAGCCTCCGCTTACAAGTGCAATATTTCGAAGCAATTCCTTGTTCATTTGCGTGTTCGATTTTTCGATTTCCATTTCGTTTATCAAAAGACGTCCGGAAGCAGCACCGATCTCTATACCTTCTCTGTAAGCCGAAGCCATGTAAAATACATCGCCAGTCATGCTTGCGGTTGTTGCTCCTCCGTATGTACCGTTCCCTTTATTCAATAAGTAAAGATCTTTCTTAAATTCATCATAGCTCAGAGTGATAGATATTTCGGCATCATCAATCGGTGAGAGCTTCTCATCGTATAGTTCCGCTGTAAAATTAAGCTCTTCCCCAAATGAAAATTCTCTTGCGGGTAGAGAAACACTGAATCGTTTTTTATCGGGGTCAGCTTTTAGCCATGAGGTTATATTCGAAATGAACTGATCGAACATCTGATCCTCATTATTATTTAACTTCCATCGCCAAATTTCTTCTGCAAGCAGTGTAATATTTCGTGTCTTCCCCGCGGATTTACTTATCAGCAAGGGCAAACCCGTTGGGATATTTTTAAGTCTAACTCCTGCAATTACATTTGATCCGGGTTTTGCAATTACCCCCGAGGATGCAGTAAAAACAGGTGAAAGGTTCGACCACATTTCTTTATCAAACTTAGAGTTTATTTGGAGCAGCGGATTAAATATATCGAGAACTTCGAGTTGAGCTTTGGTAAAACTAACTTTCGACGAAACCAAATTAAAAGGAAGAAGTTCGAAAACATTATTCAACTTTTGCAAATCGGTTTTAGTTGTTACCATCAAGAAAAACGGAACAGAATTATTGTTAATAAGAGTTGTAATTTTATTTACAAGCGAAGAATTTGAATTTGATGTTGGGAAACCAATGAGAAAGAATATGTTTATTGAATCAACGGGTAGATCCCAGTTATCCGGAGCCAGGGCTTTAGAACCGTCTGCAGTAATAAAATCCACAACTTCGTAATCTTCATTTTGTTTTAGTGATTGCTTTATAAAACCCATATCGGACGACGGACTATCGGAAACCAACCCGATTCTAAGTTTGCTGTTGGTTACGTTCCTAAAAGTCGTTTTTGTATTGTTTGATATATTAGAATCTGTTTGCAAGGGTGAAACAGACACCTGGAGTTTCTTTTCACCGGAAGTCCCGGGTAAATAATTGAATTCAACCCGGTTTATTCCCGATGAATTAAGCGTTATAACTTCCGAAGCAATAAGTTTGTTATTCTCTCTGAAACGAACTTCGACCGGTTGACCAGTAAAGCCAGAGTTTAAAATTACAGCTTCAACTGTTGTTTCTTTGTTAGTGTATAGGTAGTTGTTGGTTATTAATTCTTTCACTGATGCATCAACAATTTTAGAAGAATCGCCAACTCCAACTATTGAATAAGGAATCGATCTATCTTCGATGCTTTTCAATGGATTGGTGCCGGTAGTTATAATGCCGTCTGAAATAAGAACTACTCTGGTAATATTATCGATAGACTCTTCAACATAGTCAGATATTTCAGAATAGTCGGTGAATCTCTCGTTAAATGGAAGAGAAGCAACTGATTCCGAAGTTATCTCATTAACGCTGTTACCAAATGAAAAATATTTTACACTCCCATCTAAATTAGTATTGAGCTCGCCGATAGCACGCTCGATTTTATGTACTACATTTGCGGAATCGTTTTGAATCATAGAAGCCGAATTATCAATAAATACATATGTCGAAGGCTCAATCGTTTCGATAAGATTTCTGCTTACAATTGGTTCGAATATTAATACGAAAAGCAATCCTATTGCCAGGGCTCTGATAGCGCTAAGCGAATATTTGAGCAGCGGTGATAAAGCAGGAATTGTAAACTTGTAGATAAAATAAGTATAGAAAGCCAATAAAAGTAAACCGACGGTTATTATAAACGGGTTTGTATTTAATGATATATCGTAGCTGCTTAAATCAAACATATGTTCAGAAACTCTGCGAAATTTATAGACTGATTTTATGCTCTAAACGATTTAATGTTCCAATCCATTATTTTTTTATACATTTCGTAATCCGTTAAATCAAAATGAATCGGTGTTATAGTAGCATAATCATTTCTTAACGCAAAGTGATCACAATGGAGATCTTTATCAAGATCAATAATTTTTCCTGTTAACCAATAGTATTTTTTACCGTATGGGTCAATACGCTCTTCAAACCGATCATCCCATTTACTCAACCCCTGCTTGGTAATTTGAATGCCTTTTATTTCTTCCCTTGGCTTATTAGGAACGTTTACATTTAGAAGAGTGCCAGGAGTTATTCCCTTATCTAAAACTTCTCCGGCTAGTTCCGTTGCTAATTCAGATGCATACTCGAAATCTGTTGCGTCATGGCTCGCAACCGATACTGCAATAGAAGGAACGTCCATTATTGCGGCTTCCCGTGCAGCAGATACGGTCCCTGAATAAATAATATTAATTGCCGCATTGGAGCCGTTATTGATTCCCGAGATTACTATATCCGGCATCTCATGCATAATATTTTTGATACCCATCTTTACACAATCGGCAGGCGTTCCGTTAACGGCGTATCCGAAGAACTCATCGTTTACATAGTATTTCGTTACACGCACAGGAGTTTTCATGGTTATTGCGTGACCTACAGCACTTTGCTCCGTGCGTGGTGCTACTACACTCACATCGCCTAATTCCTTTAATTTTTTCGCAAGTACATAAATTCCTTTCGAATCAATACCGTCGTCATTACTTACCAATATTCGCAACATTGTCTCCTTATTGTTTGAAAAACAAATATACTCAATTCACTTTTCGATTATGTTTTTATTTTCTTTGATAACTCAAGTATAGAGCGAATTATTCAGATTGATAACCCACTCTGGCAGGGCTGAAATATGGCCGTTATCTTGTAAATGTAGAACAATTGTAAATTCAAATTAGATTTTGAAGCAATTATTTTTCATTTTTGATTTTCGATTAAAAATTAATGAAGAGGTATTTGTGGGTTTACTTGTTGTTGGTTCTATTGCTTATGATGATGTTGAAACACCATTTGATAAAATTGAAGGGGCGCTTGGCGGCTCGGCTACTTTTATAGCTTTAGCTGCAAGTTACTTTAGCTCACCTGTTCATCTTGTTGGAGTTGTCGGCGAAGACTTTCGTAAAGAAGATATCGAAATGTTTGAAAGACACGGAATCAACTTAGACGGACTTGAGATAGTTAAGGGCGGTAAAACTTTTAAGTACGGCTGTAAGTACCAGTATGATTTAAACATACGTGACACCATTTATACCGATCTAAATGTTTTTGAACATTTTGATCCCGTTGTACCCGATAAATGGGTGAAAGACAGTTACCTCTTGCTCGGGAATATATTGCCTCGCTTGCAAATGAATGTTATAGATCAAATGCCGCAAGTAAAATTGATGGTATGTGATACAATGAATTTGTGGATAAACACAATGCGTGATGATCTACTTGATGTTATTTCAAAGGTCCAGATTCTCATTATAAATGATTCCGAAGCGCGACTGTTGGCAGATGATAACAACCTGATTAGAGCGGCAAAGAAAATTCAGAAGATGGGGCCGGAATATTTGATAATC
>JANQLA010000209.1 GCA_028280855.1 Melioribacteraceae bacterium | reverse complement strand
AAACAATTAAAGAAATTATATCTGAACCTCCTGGTCAGCGGCTGGAACAGAATAATGTAATTGTACTATTACCCACGCCTCGTTTCTTTTTTCCAAAACCCCGGTGGCTCTTAGTCCGGTTAAGCTTACTGCTTCGCCTCTAAATTCCAAATCCCAATCTATGATCTCCGAAAACCATGCTGCTTTACCCGACTCATGAACTTTGATGACTTGATCACTGACCGAGAGCTTTGAACTTCCGGTAGAATCGAACTGCTCCTGCATTAATTTCTTTAGTTTTTCCCACCCGACAATTCGTTCATCTGCGTTGGTGCCGAAGTTTACCATGTCTGGATCGTGAGCATAAATTTTTGACAGTAATTCCATATCCCCGTTTTCTGAAGCTTCAATAAGCTGATCAAGCACTGCTTTGACTTTCGTCTTTTCTGCTTCGATGTCAACCCTTGGAGTGCAACCCGTAGCCAACAAGATAACAGCTACCGCGATAATTGTAATAATGTTCTTCATGGCTTATTCCTCTTAGTTAGTATTGTTGTTTAGATAAACCGCCATCTGTTAATCGATGGACTAGTGTCGTACTTTCCCCGCAAACCGGCTACCTGCGGATTTGAGGGGATTTAATTTATTATTAAGCGCTAAACCATAATGCCAAGTTTGCGACGATGTTAAACAACCGTACATTTACCCTCCGTCTTTTTTGACGGGAATGCCGTATTCACTACAGCGCGAGTTAGCTCCGAGATCGTTATCCGGGGCATAATCTATAGGTTACATATTAATCATTTTAGAAGAATTAATTTTTTACTTTGGCTATAAGTATTCTGTTTCAAAGTGTAAATATATACTCCCGCCGATAATTTGCCGGCGTCGAAAAGAGTCCTGTAATTCCCGGGCGACTTTTCTTCATTAACCAGGGTTGCTACCTCATTGCCAAGTATATCGTAGACTTTTAAGGTTACATTTTGCACTTCGGCTTCGCTCAGTGCATCGACGACTGGTATTGAATATTCAATGGTCGTCGATGGATTAAACGGGTTCGGGTAGTTTTGCACTAAATCAAATTTATTGACCGGATTCATATGTTCACTAACATTCGTTGTAATAGAATCTATTGATAAATAATAAAGCCCTTTCCCGTAAACGCCGGTAAAAATTCTGCCATTACGAGCGTATAAAGCGTAGATATGATTTGAAGATACCGATGGAAATCGTGGAAGTCCTGAGAAAGGGTTTTTATTCCATGAAATTCCAAAGTCATCCGAATAAAATATTCCTGATGTTGTATCGTTTTGTGATATGTGCACCGTTCCGACAAAAAAATGATTGTGCTGTTTTACAAATGTTTGCGGATAAACATTCAACAGGTCGGGGCTAAGTAAATTCCAGTTATCTCCCTTGTCATAGGATACGTACATTCCACCGTTACTCAAAAATGCGCCTGAAGTATACAATGTATCGCCGCTTGCAAATAACTTTGCATTGACTTTTCTACCATCAATAAACTCGGGGATGCCGTTACTTTCTTTTAATACCCATGTTTCCCCGCCGTCAAATGAGGCGTAAATACCGTCGGGAGCGCTTCCGTAAAACACACTATCGATGCGGGCAAAACTGGTAATTAAACGAAATGGAGATACCTGGTTCCAGCTTCTTCCTGCATCATGCGAATAAATTAATCCACCGGGATCCGTAGAGGCGACCATCATGTTTTGATAAACTTCCAATTCAAAAACTACTCCAAAATCAACCGGCGAAATAATTCTTTCCCAGGTATCACCATAGTCTTCAGCCCTGTACATATTCCGTTGTCCTGCTATATCGGATAACCCGATAAACAAAGTATCTTCAACAAAGACCAAATCGGTTACTACGGCAGGATGAAGCCCGGCAGAAATATTCTCCCAGGAATCCCCGTTATCCGTTGAACGGAAAACAATGCTGTCTGCTAATAAAAAATTTTGTACTGAAAAACCGGCAATTAAATAATCATTGTGAGAGGCAAAAGTAAAAATTGTCGTTTCGGAATTATGCTGCAACGAAGGCGAAGCAAGCCATTGCGCATTCATGGTAATTGTCGTAAAACAAAAGACAACATTGAGCAAACTTATAATTCTATACAATCGCATCCGGATTGCTTACTTTTTTGTTATTTTCTTACTATAGCTAAACAAAAAATAATTATTTACAATCGACAAGTATTAAAATACGGGATTATCATTTAAAAATATATCAAGATTGCAAACAGCCTGCATGAAGAATCTTTTTGCGGTATTTGGCGGGCACTACTTTCAATATTAAGCAATACATATTTGTTGAGTAATGTCTTTTGTAAACAAAATTTTTTCACAAAATATTTTGTTAAAAATTTCTATGCTCTATTGCTTTTTCTGCTGTTTTATAGCGGGAGCTTTTACTA
>JANQLA010000207.1 GCA_028280855.1 Melioribacteraceae bacterium | reverse complement strand
TCTTTCCCAATCAATGAGATGCTGTAATATTTTATGAATTGTCCATTTATCTTTTTCATAAGTTTTCAAACCAATTCTATTTAATTGAGCGATATCAATATCATTGATTTCCTTCAAACTTAGTTTAAAAGCCTCTGCGAGTTCAATACCCTCATTTAGCTTATAAACATATTCTAAAAACTCCGGATTCTTTTTTGTTTCTGATTTTTCCAATTATTTATGCCACTTTCTTGTTGCTAACGGTAAATTGTATGAGTAGTGGCAGATTGCGTGGTATTTCTTTATCAAACCACTACGCAGTTTGAGCGGGTTACAAGCGTTGATATTTGCTACTTTAGCTGCCATTACTTATACAAAATGTTGTATGCTGTGCTTTACTTCAATAAAAAATATATAGGTTTATATCCACCCATGTAAGCAAAACTTGAATAGAAATCGAGGTTCATACTTTCCATTTTAATCGTTCTAAACGCTTCAATAGCTTCATTTATCTTGAAACTTTTAGCTTTTTTACTTATCAATTGATGAATTTCATCCTCAGTCTTTAAAACTTTTTCTGATAATAGATTTTCAGGTTTAAAGGAGTTGTCGAATCTTATTTTAAATTCGAGTTGCGAATCGTTTTCAAAGTCAAGATTTAGCCATAAACATTCAGGATTCTTGCTTAATTCCCAAAAATTTCTAACTAATGGTAAGCCTCCAATGATTGGAATCCCTTGAACTTGTCCACTTCTTGCACCAAGAATTATTTGTCCACTTATTTTAATAAAAATGCTATCAGTTTCCCTGGTCGAAAGCTTTGGTCGTCTTGGATACAATCCAACTATCTTAAATTCGTCATCTTTATGGACCAATTTAGAAACACTTCCTCCTTCTCTTGTCATCCATGGAAAAATAGGGACAACAAAATCAAATTTTTTTTCAAGAATTCTTTTGAGCATTGGTACAATTGTCAGCTCTATTGTATGTTCTCCGATAAAACTTGTAACTCTTGACATATTAGTTTAAATCTCAATATTTGTTATCACCGCGGCTATTGGTAGCATTGCATACAACGTATGTGTATAATTATTGTTCTTATTCAACCAAAATATCTGTATAAAAACAATTGTTTATATTTTTAATTTACGAACAAAGCTAACTTATTCAAAAAAATCATCAATTGGATTCCGAATTTTTTCAGCGACCGGCTTATGCAATTCCCTCAAGTGCTTTGCTCATTTTCACTGTGTTATTGGGTTACCTGTTTTTATTTCCATCAAATGAATCCGTGAAAAAGTTGTAATGGAAATAGTTAAGAACCACGTGAAAAATCTTAATGTTGAATATGAACTTAAAGACTACAAAGAAATTAATGAGTACATGACAAAGCTTGATTTTAACGGGATTCAACCGGGAAACATTAAGGACAATTACAACTTAGTCGGCTCAAGGTATTGTTCTATCCCGGGTAATATAGCCGCTCTTATTAAATTAACCGATACGGACGGTAACCGTTACACACTTTACCAAACCGCGTTAACCGAAGAATTGAAAAAGCTTGGTGATGACTCAACTTATTCCAAAGGGTATAAAATTAAGTACTGGAATGAAGACGGAATATTCGTGAGCCTTGCAGGTCCTGGTTCATAATGGTTGTAATACTAAATCACTGCCTGCCCGCCGAAGCTTCTTTTTGCATAAACGGTTTCTAAGCCTCGCAGGACCGGTGTTATCGGATTTATTATATGCTTTTTAGACGATTGCGGGATTCAATCTTATTAAAATAATATAATCTTGGAGGGGTTTACACCCAATCAATTTATTAGGATCACACCTATTCTATCTATTCCTTATTGTAAATAGCGCTTAAATATTTTTTAGTGATTAGTGGAACTATGATCTTCAAGAGCGCAGCAATGGTCTTCTTTACATTGACAGTATTTTAGGTTGTACAGATGTAAACCAACTAAAGCCATTGCGGGATAGTATATAGCGCTTTCAAAAAGAGTCATCAATTGTAGTTTTTCATTTAAGATGATCATTAAAAGTGTTACCCAGCTAATCCACATCGCATATTTCATCCAACTTTTGGATGTTGTTTTAGAAGCTCGATACACAGCGAAAAATGCGATAACCAGAAAGAAAGGATCCAGCCATCGCCACCAGATCGGAGATGATTCACAACAAGCGCTGGTGCACGTCATTGCTATAAATAAAAATGGTGTAGCTATGCAATGCACCAAACACAAGGCACTTGCTAAGGCTCCTACTGAATCTGCCTGAAATAAGTTGTTTAGACTTAGCTGGTTATTTCCAATTTTCATTGAGTTGCTCTCTTCATATATCTAGTTTTATTCTATTTCAACAGCACTGAACCTGGGCACAGGCCAATTATCTTTATAACCATCTCGCCATTTACCTTCTTCAATTTCACCATCCGTAGCTAAGCAACTGTCAAGCCCTCTGGTTATTGCTTCTTTATCCATATCCTGTCCAATAAATACAATTTCGTTTTTACGGTCACCGAATTCATCGTGCCAATAAGATTTTATATATTCTAGGTTTTCCAAATAATCCGGATGATTTGAACGTTCGCTTTCAGGTATACTGCTCCACCAAACTCCTGCGCTATCAGCCCTTAATGATCCGCCGGCCTGGCTCCAGATTAAAGCCTGTTCGGGTCGTGATGAAAGCCAAAACATTCCTTTGCTTCGGATAATTGATGCGTGAAAATTTTTGTCGATGTATTTATCAAACCTAACCGGATCGAATGGTTTTCTGCTTCTGTAAACGAATGAACTGATACCGTACTCTTCAGTTTCAGGCTTATGCTCTTCTTTATCTAATTCTTCAATCCAGGCGGCATTTTCCTCGGCCTCTTCATAGTTAAATAAACCTGTATTCAAAATTTCCGCTGGTTCTACTTTGGCAAAAGATGATTCTATAATTTTAGCTTTTGGATTAAGTTTTTGAATGGAAGCTTTCAGAAAACCGATTGTTTCTTTATTAACCAGGTCTGCCTTGTTAAGAATGATTACATTGGCAAATTCAATTTGATCAGTAAGCAGATTTACTATTGTACGGTAATCACCTTCCATATCGGTTAGATTTCTATCCATCAAGGTTTCCGGGCTGCCGAAATCTTTGAAAAAATTGAAAGCATCAACCACCGTTACCATGCAGTCGATATAGCTGAATTTCGATAAATCTATTCCGTTTTCTTCATCGACAAAACTGAATGTTTGAGCTACAGGAACCGGTTCGCTAATACCGGTACTTTCAATAAGCAAGTAATCAAATCGCTTCTCTTTTGCCAGCCTTTCAACTTCCAACATCAAATCTTCACGCAGTGTGCAGCAGATACACCCGTTGCTCATTTCAACTAATTTTTCTTCGGTACGCGAAAGAACATTTTCGTTTTTCACCAAATCTGCATCAACGTTTACTTCGCTCATGTCGTTTACTATTACAGCGACTTTAAGTCCATGCTTGTTATGGAGGACGTGATTAAGCAAAGTTGTTTTGCCTGCGCCGAGAAAGCCACTTAGTACTGTAACCGGTAGTTTTTTATCTATTGTCATTATTCTACTTTCTAATTTGGAAAAATCATTTAATAAAATTATATGGACGAACTGTCATTCGGGTTTTAGAAATTCATCAGTATCAATTCTAAGCAGAAGCCTACGCTGGCCGCTTTCTTCAATAGTGGGACTGCGATGCACAATTGCCTTAGTACCTTCTGCAGGGTAAACAGCTCCCTTTAGAATCAAGATATCACCTGTATTTGCCTGCTGGATTTTTGATGAATCAAGTACTATATCATCATTTTCATTGCCAGGAATGAGGGACTTTCGGTTTACTATTTCGTCCGGGAGCCATAATGTTCCGGGTCCACTGTAAGTGCACAAAAGACGAAGATCGTTAAAATCAATATGAAATCTGCGGCACATATTAGTATTAACCGTTGCCAGAAATAACTCGAAAGTTTTTGCGTTAGAAATAGTTGAGAAAATCTCCAGGCATTCTTTAATATCTTTCAGCAACTGAGAGTCTTTATCTAAAATTTTGCCAAGTTTACTATCCAACGAGTTTAACAAGTCTTTTTTATTTCCGCTTTCACTGTATTCAATCTCGAAGTTTTCCAGTTCGGATTCTTCAGATTTTATAAAATCTATTTCTCTGCGGTAAATGGAAATATTTTTTTCCTTTTGATGTATTTCGTTAAGAATGGATACATCATCACCAATTGCCGCATTTATAAATATTTCTTGAGTCAGGATTTGTTCTTCATTCATTTACGTCTCTAAACTATTTTCAATATTCTTCTCTATTTACCGTAACAACATCCCATAGATCCGGAATAAATGTGTCCTTGGCAGCGAGACTTGTTGCTATCACTCCTAATGAATCTGATTTATGCAAAGCTAAATTCAAGGTAATCTCGAAAGTTTATTTGAATACTCCATGTATTTTTCTTTATCTACTTTTACATCATGCCAGACATCAAGCACCATGGTACTAACTTGTGTATCAATCAATTTTTGAATCTCACGGCGGTAATCCTGATAATCATCATAATGGCTTTCAGCTATACTGTTGAAATGATTTTGGAAAAAGACTACGGGATTAAACCAAAAAGTAGATTTTACAAGCCCGTTTTTTTCGTTGTTATCAGCCTCAATGCTGGCAATGCTTTTTTTGGTTAACTCATTTTCAAGCGCAGCAAATGAACGATTCATCGCAAAATTACTCTTTGAATCATCGTTAGCTACCGGGCTGTCCACAATTTCAGGGAAAAGTGTATTTAACTGTGATTTTGTTATGCTATCGGGTTGTTGAAATAGTTCTTGCCTTTGATCACGTTTCACATCGATAAAATCTGTCATCAAATTAACCGGTTTAACCAAGCTAATCCATTGATGCACCGTACCCGGAACTATAAACGACAGCAATAACCAAACACCTGCCATTTTGAGGGTATTGCCCATTATGCTTGTTCCACTTCTCAAAATGAAATAGAAGATCGTTGACCATAAAAAGAGATACAACACGCTGTAAAGCAGCATTTGGCTAAACGCAGTAAATGCAGAAGAAAACACAGGAGTAAGAATTGCACCATATACTAGCAGTGCAATTATCACAATAAAAAGTAAGACCACATAGAAGGCTATCCTTGACAATAACCAGGTGTTTTTTGAAGCGACTTGCACTTCAATAAGCTGTAAAAATCCTTGTTCGGCTTCAGCACTTTTCAGGTTGTAGAGAAGTATCAGCAAAAGCAGTGGCAATAGGAAAAGCAAAGCAAAAGTAAAGTCTAACGTACCGGTTTGTAAACGTTCGGGATTAGCGATCTCTTTAGTCATATCGGCATCGTAAGGACTTGCCCTAAAAGAAACCCGCTTATAAAACCCGTACTGTTCGGCTTGCCCCACGCTGTAAACCAACGCGGGAGAAGGTGTTTTGAAATGATAAATCTCGCTATACCAAACAGCCCAAAACGGGGTTGATAGGTCTATCCATGGACGGTTATCCGGACCTTTTTTCCCCTCATCGTAGTAGGCAAGGTATTGCTGCCTTCCTTCCGTTGCCTGCTGATTTATTTTATCGATCTCTGAAGTTTGCTCGTTGTAAAGATTCGCCCCATTGTGAAGACCGTACACTGAGGCCAAAACAAATAACAATAAAGCAACTACTTTGAACGGGTTGCGGCTAAAATGCTTCCACTCATAAACAAAAATATTTAGTTCTCTCATATTACCCGCATTTTTTTTGTTCCCAAAATCAACAACAGGCTTACGAGTAGCGTCCAGCCTGACAAAAATAGTAAGTCTGTTAGGTAGTACGGAAAAACGGATGCCAGAGAAGCAGGCTGATACTCATAATCGGGAACCGACTTAAAAAAAGCATTATCCGCTTTCCAGCCCCAGTCACCCGTTTTAGATCCCCCGTAGGCATGTTTATCATTAAGTTGTTTGATAAAACTCCTGCGGTAATTTTCAACCTGCAGCAAAAATTCCTGGTGATGCAGATTGTCACTCGCCGTAAAACCCATGCTGGCATTTTGAAGGGAAATAAATGGATTTATAATGCCTGCAAATTGATAGCTTTGTTTCTGCCGGGCATACACTTCGCGCACATTACCAAAATGTTTATCCCAAACTTTGTTGCCGTATTCCTCATCTGCTTGCATTCTGATTCCATCAAAGTTGATTGGCAATTGTGAAAGACTGTCAACACCATATTCCTGTAAAACTTGCTGCTTTAAACCCTTGGCACGTTCATCCGATGGATTGTGACCGTCAATACCTTTGGAACGGTCTTCTTTCATTGCTGCCTGAAAAGCGTTGCGGCTGGGCAGCTCGTGTAATTTTTCTACAGAAGTCAAAATGATGTTGGGTAAAAAGATCGACCATAAAATCCAAATGCCAAGCATTGAAGTTAGAGCGATTGTGGAGTTTTGCCAGCGTGCGGAAAAGAAGACTGTAAGTCCGCTTACAATAAAATAAAACAAGGCATAAGACAAGTAGAATGAAATTGTGCGGCTGAGTACTTCTGCACTTATATTTTGCGGATTAAACAAAGCATAAACCAATACAGTCAAGGTTAAAAGCCCGATACCGTAAAGCCAGACGGAAATAGTTTTTGCCCATACAATGGATGACGGTTGAGCCCCTTGAAGCACGAGTAACTTGAGCCGGCCACTTTGTTTTTCACTGCTTACGCTATGAAAAGCTAAAAAAACCAATAAAAGCGGGAGAATGTATTGCAGTATGAGTGAACCTTTGAGTTTGCCGAACTTCGAAACTGTCTGCATTTGCGAGGCTTCCGAATGAACCATCTCGTTTTGTACATGCCCTTCAACCCTAAGTACGTTGCCCGTTACGCTGTTAACACCGTCATCCAGGCTGCTCAACAAATTGGAAGGTTTAAACACATAAGTTCCATAGTGGGCGGCGCTGTGCGGATTCATCGCGTCAATGCTTTCCCACTGTTTCCGAACATGATCTTTTGCGGACTCGTATTGCTGTGTTTGGTTTTTTGATTGAAGGCTGCCTAAATATACAGAAGCGGCGAGGATTAAGATGAAAACTAAACTGATGCCAATCAGCGCGCGATTTCTAAGCAGAAACTTCCATTCATTTTTTATAATCTGCCACATATCCTGTCCTAGTCTTTCATGAATTCCAAATACAGCATTTCCAGCTCATTGGCGCTTACCTGTTCACTTCTGAGTTCTTTGACAAGTTGCCCATGTTTGAGTATGCCGATGCGGTGGCAAACTTCCCGCACTCTAAAAATATCGTGTGAAGCCATTAAGATCGCGGCACCTTCAGAAGCCAGCTTTTTCAGCATATCGGATAATTCATTGCTGGCTAACGGA
Organism: Melioribacteraceae bacterium; assembly: GCA_028280855.1. GTDB lineage: Bacteria > Bacteroidota > Ignavibacteria > Ignavibacteriales > Melioribacteraceae > PGYT01. The sequence goes on along the minus strand of JANQLA010000207.1, from coordinate 6,400 downwards.
TCTAAACCACTTGCGGGCTCGTCCAACAGGTAAACCTGCGCTTTCTTAGCATAAGCAATGGCAATTCCTACCTTTTGGCGCATCCCTTTCGAGTAGTCAGCAACCTTTTTATTAAGGGCCTCATTTTGCAAACCACATTCGGCTAGAAAACCTTGCAAGTCATCATGCGAATATTTTAAGCCTGCCAAACGACAGAAATAATCCAGATTTTCCAAACCCGACAGGTAGGGGTATAAGTTCACATTTTCCGGAATGTAGCCAATGAGTTTACCGACATCCCAGGCTCCCTGACTGGTGTCTAAACCTTTTATTTGTACACTGCCCGAGTCGGGAGTTATAAATCCCAACAACATGTTGATAGAGGTAGATTTCCCCGCGCCATTAGCTCCCAACAGCCCGAAAACCTCTCCTTCTTTTACCTCTAAAGTCAAATCTTGGACAGCCTGGGTACCGTTAAATGACTTGGATGCGTTCTGAAAATGAATCATAAGACACCATATCTATTTATAGCAACACAGTTGCAATAATAAATAAACTTTCTTGCTAATGCAACTAAGTTGCATTATTTTTATTTATGGGAATTATAAGAAAAACCAAATCGGTAGAATCACTGCTGCACATTTTTGAGCAATCCAATGATGCAGTTTCAGTAAAAGAATTAGTGGAACGGCTTCGCAATGAAATGAACAAAACCACTGTTTACCGCATTCTTGAACGATTGGTAGATGAAGGTACGCTCCATCCTTTTATTGGAAAAGACGGGTTGAAATGGTATGCAATGTGCAAAGGATGTTCGTCTTATCATCACCTAGACTCACACCCTCATTTTCAATGCCGGGTTTGCGGCAAGACAGAATGTTTGAACATGGATGTTTCGATTCCTTCCGTCCCCAATCACAAAGTGGATTCTGCGGAGTTATTAATTACCGGTCAATGTGAGGACTGTCTTTCTTAGTATTGGCTGCAACAACTTAGCCGGTGTTCTATCCATGGGAATATAGCCGCTCTAATTAAATTAATCGATGCCGACGGTAACCGATACACACTTTGCCAAACTGCCTTAACCGATGAATTAAAAAAGCTTGGCGATGACTCAACTTATTCCAAAGGCTATAAAGTTAAATACTGGAATGAAGATGGACTGTTTATAAGCCTTGCAGGACAGGGATTATAACGGTAAAGTATAACCGTAGTGCGGGGTTAAATGCACTTCTTTTTCGGGTTGCTGTTATGTTTGTTAAATTCAATACGTTTTATTTTATCACTTTCGCCCGCATTACGCTTATACAGAGTTAGGCACAGTTTTTAATTCAAGGTTTTTCTCTTCCTACAAATCGTTCTTTACCAACAAGAAAGTTTATTGCTCTTTCAACATTTTTATTAACGCTCTTTTCCGTTTTTAAATGTGAAATGTATCGAACAATTTCCTTTTGTCTTGAGGGTGATAGGCTGTCAAATACTTTTTTTGCCGATTTATTTTCGGATAAAGCTTTGGTCAATTTTGGGTGAGGTTCGATTGTTCTATCGCTTGGGTCTTACTCAACCTCTACCTCAATTTCTTCTCCAATTCTCTTTGGGGAATTTTCAAGCATTACCATATTGATATATAATCTCCAATCACCACTGTATTTTACCAATGTCTGTTGGAACGGTTTGCTATTTATGGTTCCCCGTACCGGAATAGGTCCTTTACTTTTATTTGCTTGTTGAAAAATCTTATCGAGTACTTCAGAGGGTATACAAACAAAAGGATTCCCAACAATGATTTCTAATGTAGCATTAAAGCTATACATCATAAGTCTTTTACTATTCAAACTGATTTAGTTTGCCCTGCTTGTCTGTTCATTGTGCTAATTATTTTTCTGAAACAAAAGCAATTGCATCTATTTCAACAAGGTATTCCGGGTTTACAAATCCTGATACGAATAGAACTGTAATTATCGGCTGGTTTGAAATTTTGCCCAAGAATTTTTGAGAAACTTCAAAACCTTTTCTTGCGTCTTGACTGTGAAGTAAATTAATGTTTAGCTTTACTATGTTGGCAAAACTTGCCCCACAAGATTCGAGTGCAATTTTTAGGTTTTGCATAACTTGTTCGGTTTGTTTTGCAAGGTTTCCTTTTCCGACAAGTTCTGCTTTTTCGTTTATAGCATTTTGTCCGCCTATGTATATTGTTTTTCCACTTCCTTGAGTTGTAACAACTTGTGAAAAAGCAGGGCTTTTAAATAGTCCTTCCGGATTTATATGTTCTTTTTTATTTTCCATTTGTTCTTTTATTTGTGTGTTAGCGGGTCGTAGTTATTTCCCAAGTTGTGTCTTTAAGTAATTATCAATCGTTGTTTTTAATTCTATTGTTTCGTTCGGAAATTCTGGAATTGTCAAGCCATCAATTACTGCTTGTGTCATATCTATCAAATTATTAGCAGCATTTTCAGTAAAACTTACTGACACTAGTGTTTCTTTCCATTTGTCGCTTGGAATGGATTGTGTGAATACGTCTTTTCCTAATATATTTGAAAAAGCTTTGGCAATGTCCAGCGAGCTATATTTCTCTTGTCCTACTAATTCGTAAATTTTAGTAGTCTCAGTTTGGTCTGGTTTAGCTACAATATCAGCAAGAAAATCTGCCAAGTCAAGAGGCGAATGCATTGGTATCTTTAAGTCTTCAGGAAAAAAAGTCGGTAAAACTCCATATTGCATGACTGTATTATAATAGCCAAGCCAGTTACTGAAATAGTATGATGGTCTGACAATTATTTTCTCAATATTCAATTCATTAAAACCCTGCTCTAGAAGTCTTGACATTAACAGGTTCCCCGTTTTTCCTTCGAGATGAGCACCGATACTAGACAAACAAACTATTCGTTTTATTCCATTTATTTCAATAGCTTTTTTATAATTTTCAACTATTTTCCTAGTATCTTCAATAATGTCATTTGAAGTTGGGTTTTCAGGTGTCAATAGAAATGCCGTCGTTGCTCCTTCAAATGCATTCACAACTTGGTCTGTAACAAATAAGTCTGCTGGTCTAATCTGGATATTAGAACTTTTAACTTTGTTTGCGTTGCGAACTACCGCAATTACAGGAATACCTTTTTCCGTAAGTCTGTTAATTAAATGTGAACCTACTTGTCCTGTTGCTCCAACAATGATGTTCATACCATTCTTCTTTTTATAGAGAGATAATCAAATAATAATTATCTAAATCTCTAATTGAAAATTCTCTCTTTCCAGAGTCTTGGTTCAAATTTGGTTCTTCTTCAATTACTGCATCCAGGCGTTTAGCATTTTCCCAAATTTCATCCAAATTATTAACTCGAAAATATAAAATAAGACCGTTACCAACTGTTATTTTCGGATTACTTAAAGTTGGGTGATTATGCAATTCCCATTTATGCAAACAAAGAATAACTGTATCATCTTGGTCTGCTAAAATTTCAAATTTATCTCCACCGTGATGGCTTTTGCAACCAAATAGTTTTTGATACCAAGTTGAACTTTTTTCAACATTGTGAACTCCAATTATGGGTTCTGTTCTTATCACTTTCTTTTCCTTTTATAAATTTTCAACAATTTGAATATTATTTCCACAGGTGTCATTAAAAACAGCAACTTTTACAGTCCCCATTTCAGTTGGTTTCATACTGAATTCAACACCAAGGTTTGTAAGTCGGTCATATTCATATTGAACATCTTCAACATCGAATTGAGTGTAGGGAATTCCAGCGTCCATTAATGCATCTTGATAGACTTTAGACGGTTCAAAATGATTTGGAGCTGGTTCCAATAATAATTCCGGTCCGTCTTGAGCTTCTATTGAAACTATTGTCAACCATCTATTTCCACCTTCCAATGGTGTATCCTTCTTTTTAATGAAACCAAGTTTTTCTGTATAAAATTTCAATGCTTTTTCTTGATCTCGAACCGGAATGCTAATAATTGTAACTTTCATTTTAATCCTATTTTTTTAGCACAAAGTTTAAGACTTGGAATTTAATTTGCTTCTTGAAAGTTGCTCTTTTCGATATTCACTCGGTGATTTTCCTGTTTTTGTTTTAAATAAAGTGCTGAATGAACCTAAACTTTCAAATCCAACAGCAAAACAGGTTTCAGTTACCGACATTCCATTTTTGAGCTGTTCTTTAGATTTTTCAATACGTTTGTCAATTAAGTATTGCCTTGGAGTTAGTCCATAATATTTTTTGAACAAGCGTAACAAGTGATACCTGGAAACACACTGAATATGGGATAGTAAGTTCAAATTTAAATTGACATCATAATTTTTTTCGATGTAGTTTCGAATTCCAATTACGGCATTAATTTGTTGTTCGTTTGAATAAACAATGCTACGAATTCTATTAAGTTCTTTTTCGTAAAATGTCATTATTTCGTTTTCTTACATTACTGCCAACGGTATCGTGTATGAGTAGTAGCGGATTTCTACTCACTAACTTTTCAGCTTAGCATTAACCTTTGTTTTGTGTTTACTCTTTCGTTTTATCGTTTAAAACCGCTATTACTTATATACCTTGCTGCAGCGCGTTATTTTACTTTATTGCTCACCTATTCGTTCGATTGTACAAGAGGTTTGAATCCTCCATAGACCATTCTACCGGCGTCAAAAATCAATTTTTCAGGATTGGTCAATGGTGTAACTAATTCTGTCATTCTTGGGTCTGCGGGAACTTTTTTGTTGGCTATGTCCCGTATCTCTTTTGAAGGAAAAACAACCCAACCATATACAATTTCTTCGTCTTCTTTTGCGTCTACGGCTTCCAAAAAAGATTTCGTGCCTTCTAAAGTCAAATCATCACCAACGAATTCGAAGTAAGCAATTGCACCGTACTCTTTCCAAATTTCGGCTACTTTTTCAACCACTTTTTTGTATTCGTCCAAATAAATTCGAGGAATTGGAAGAACGAAGCCATCTATGTAGTTTGTCATATTATTATCTTTTGGTTCTAGTGCTCATTTATCGGTTTATCTAATGTGCTGCAACGGTTGCGTATAATTATTATTCTTATTCAAACAAAATGTATGTATAAGAACAATTGTTGATATTTTTAATTTACGAACAAAACTAACTTATTCAAAAAATTCATCAATTGGACTCCAAATTTGTTCAACGTCCGGTATATGCATTTCCTTCAGGTGCTTTGCTCATTTTCACTGTGATATTGAGTTACCAGTTTTTATTCCGTAAATATTCGATAACTTTGATACGATATGAGCTAAAAATATACGATAGCGGTCCGATGCTTAGAACGGCAAATTGAATGATTAGCGTCGGAGTGCTCCGGGTACTTGCCTGCTTCGCCTTCACGAAGCGAGGTAAAACCGCTACTTTACTTGAGCGGGCTACCCACCGAAGTTGCTTGTTAACGAAGGCCGGGCTGACTTTTACTTCTGCGTAGCTCTCCTAAACAGCAGCGCAGCTACGACAAACATCGCTGCGAAAAACGCATTAATGATGAAGACACCTGCTATCCCGGGGCTTTCTTCTAACGAGGGTCTCCAGGCAATCAGCGCAATCACAGGGACCAGCGTTTGAACGAATGCTGTCACAAATAGTGTGTGCGACATTCCATGTGGTTTGAAACGTGATATCCACGTGCCGATGATGCCGACGGCGAGTACTCCTGAGTACAACAAGTTGGCAGGATTATCTTCCGAGCCAATAATACCGACGGCAAGGTTCATCCAAATGAGGAGTAATGCCGCCGACACCGCAACGCCCACGGCGATCCGGTACGCGAAACTGTCCGAAATTCTTGATACCAGCACATACGTGAAACCGGCGCCGAACAGTAGGATGCCCATCACAATGAAATCGAACAGGTTCCAATTCACTTCATTGGTAAAAAGCATTGCTACAAGGGGCACCATCAAGATGGACGCTGTAGCAATCGCAACATACCACATCTGCCGGCGAATACTGCGATGAATGCGTTTCATCGTCTTCATTTCCAAATCATCAGGTACAGCCGTCTTTGGAGAAATTTCGGCGGGCTCTAAAGTTCCGGCGCGAATCAACCCGGCAATCTCCGGATCATTTCGCGCAAACTCTTCGACTAAGTCGCAAGATTCTTTACTTGCTTCACCGGCAATATACGCCGGCAATAAATCAAGAATTACATTTCGTGGGATGGATTCCATTGTATTCTCCATTAGTTTCTGTTTTCTATCTGTTCGCAATTCACCCGCCATTCCGCCAGTTTCAGCCGTAGCCGGTGCACCTTAACTTTGGCCGATGCTAACGAGATATTGAGAGCATCCGCGATTTCATTATACGACATACCGTCCGCTCGAAGCAGCAGCGCGGCTCTATCCGCTTCGGGAAACTTCTGCAGGTACTCCTGTAAAGCTTCAAACTCAGTTTTGTTGCTGACAGCATGTTCCA
>JANQLA010000422.1 GCA_028280855.1 Melioribacteraceae bacterium | reverse complement strand
AAGCGAGAGATGCTAAACAGTATATTAGCAGTATAGAGGTTTTCATTTATCGTGCGGAATTTTAATTGGTTATTTCGGAATAAGAAATTCGCAGCTTCTGGGTAGCAACCAAACGAATGATTTTATCGAACTTAATACCAAATGATTTTTCAAAACCGGCAATCAAGCAATCAGCAAGTTTTTGATAATCGGTAGAAGCACCTGTAATTTCGGAAATTTCAATAGTAGTGGTTTTTAAATCCAACACCGTAGCTCCATCTTTACGGATATAATCAACAAGCTTACGATGATACGGTCCGCAAAGAATTGATCCGTGCTGAAGTAGTGCGTTATTCATCTTACGTTGTGCGCTTCCGACTATTTTCTTCCCTTTATACTTAATTTCGTTCCTTGCCGTACTTCCGAAACAAAGTTCCCCATGATCTGATTGCAGAAGTGAAGGGAAGTGCGGTTGATCAGCTTCGAGTGATAGTGCTTTTAAATTATCATCATAAATAGAAAGTCCCGTCATCAAGGCAGCAGATACATCGTGGTAAAGTTTCTTAGCTGAAATTCCTGCATCAGTAGGAATAATCACTGAGTACGTAATTTCTTCTGCATGCAGAATTGCCCTTCCGCCGGTTGGTCGATTTACTACGTCGATCCCACGGGCACAAGCCAAATCGGAATTAACGTTGTCAAGACTCTGGTTAGCGCCAAGAGAAATACAATACGGATTCCATTGGTAAAGCCTAAAGTAACAATTGTTTTTGCTACAGTTTCTTGCAAGCTTAATATCGAAATCCATATTAAATTTGCCGGTGTTGGGTTCATTTGGAATAAGGTGCCACTTCATCTTCTAATTACACTTCGGTTACTTTTTTCCAAAAAATCCAAAATGTTTTTTACATGTTCGTTAGCGGGAAATGTTTCCGATAATGTTTCTTTTGCTTGCGATACATTTAGCCCGCTGCTGTACATAATTCTATAAGCTTCCTTAAGATTAGCTATGTTATCATTATTGAATCCGCGTCTTCGCAATCCAATTAGGTTTAATCCCGAGTATCTCAGAGGTTCACCACCTGCAATTATATATGGAGGTACATCTGCAATTACCCTGAATCCACCGCCAACCATTGCGTGTTGCCCTATTTTACTGAACTGGTGTATCGGAGTGGAGCCCCCTACTATTACATGGTCTTCAATCTCGACGTGTCCGCCTATTTGAACACTGTTTGCAATTATACAATTGTCACCGATAACACAATCATGGGCAACATGAGAGTATGCCATAAACAAGCAATTGGCGCCAATCTTGGAGTAGCCTTTATCAACAGTACCGCGGTGCAAAGTAGCAAACTCCCTGATAATACTATTATCGCCAATATAAAAGTGTGCCTCTTCTCCAGCATACTTCAAATCCTGCGGTGCGTTTGATACCGCAGCGCCTTGGAAAATCTTCACATTTTTACCGATACGTGCACCGTCGTATATACAAACGTGCGGGCCAATTTCCGATCCGTCCCCAATTTCCACATCTCTCTCTATTACCGTGAATGCATCAATTGAAACATTGGATCCAATTTTAGCCGCCGGGTGAACGAGTGCAGTTTTATGAATTATACCCATATTTATTCACCTTTTTTATCATCTCTGTCAACTATCGCAGCCATAAACTCAGCTTCGGCTACGAGTTTGGTATCAACGAACGCTTTTCCTTTTATAGAAACATATCGGGATTTTTTTTCAATCAACTCTGCTTCCATAACGAGTTGGTCACCCGGAACAACGGGTTTCCTGAATTTTGCATTGTCGATCTTCATAAACATTACAAGTTTTGTCTCAGGGTCTGGTAAAGAGTTGAGCAGCAGTATACCTCCGCATTGTGCCATTGCTTCAAGA
>JANQLA010000112.1 GCA_028280855.1 Melioribacteraceae bacterium | reverse complement strand
CCGTCAAGGTCGGTTGCGGCGCCCAATGTAGTGCCGTCGATAAATACATTTGCTCCTATTAAACCGTCGCCGAATTCAGCGTCTACAACGGTGCCGGTAATTTTTCCCATGTCCTGAGCAAATGCAAGATTAGTCAATATGAAAAGAATTAGTGAAATGAATTTAAGTTTGGACATACGGGTAATCTTAGTTAGTTTGTAAAGCATTTTCTCTCCTTCTCTCTTCCTGTAATTGAAATTTAATTACAAGACTAAAGTTAGAATCGCAATATTAACTGGCCGTTACCCGAATATTAATTGTGTTTAAAGCTAATGTTAAGCTAATGTTAAGGATCGCGTTTTTAAGTTATAAAGAGAGTTTTAACAATAATTTTAGGATTTACCGGTAGGTTTTTATTTGCGCTCAATTACGATTTTATATAATCTTTTCTCCCCCATTCCGTAAGTCGGCTGGTAATAAAATCTATAATTCTTTGGTGCGACTCTGCACCACGATCATCGACCGTAAACGGCTCTCCAAATTTAAAACGGACTTTTTTTGATGTGTCTATACTGCCCGCTTCTTTAATGTACTTTCCGTTGTCCCATGCGTCAGTCAAAAGCGCAAATGGAACAACCGGAACGTTATTCTGTTTTGCAAGTTTTACCCCAAGCGAATTAAACCCTTTCACATCAAAATATTTACTGCGCGTTTTCTGGGGAAAAATAACAATTGACTTTCCTGCTTCTATTCTTTTTCGCCCTTCTTCAATTACAATTTTCAGATCTTCTCGCGGGTTTTCCCGGCCAACTATAATGGGGTCGCGGGCGGAATTTATCGGCCCGAAAAAAGGATAATCGGTAAGTTCTTTTTTGGTTATGAAAACAATTTTTTTTACCGGGTGAATAACTGCGGGAAGGGTTAAAGTTTCGAGAGTACTCATATGGTTACCGATAAATAAAACCGGTCCCTCATGCTTAGTAATATTGGACATACCCTTTATTTCGTATTTGATACCTGCCCTTTCAAAACCAAAAAAAAGATCAAGCGAAGAACCAACCCAGTTAAAGTCATTGTAAATATTTTTTTTAACCATTTTATTACTATAGAGTACAACTTTAACAACCCTTGAATAGAACTGAAACGTGCTCCCCAATAAACCAACGTGAGACGAATTTTGGGGAGAAATGTATTCGTCATTTGCTGCAAGTATAGTTTCGTATCGGTCAAATATTTTCATATTCTATAGTAATTTTACCACAATTTACAAATAGGATATTTAAAATGAAAAAGTCCGGCAATTGCCGGACTTTTGTGACCCCTACGGGGCTCGAACCCGTACTCTCCACCTTGAAAGGGTGATGTGTTAACCAGTTACACCAAGGGGCCAATACTTAAAAACTTTGGGTGAGTAATGGGACTTGAACCCACGACCTTCTGGGCCACAACCAGACGCTCTAACCAACTGAGCTATACCCACCATATAAACAAAATCACAAAAAACAACTATCGAAAATACGAAATGTTATTTAGGATTTGTAATTTATTATTTACCCGTGTACGCCAGAGTGGACTCGAACCACTAACCTACAGCTTAGAAGGCTGTTGCTCTATCCAATTGAGCTACTGGCGCATGAACTTCAACCAGTCGGGGCGGTCCCGCATTGCGGGAAACCTGCGACCTTCCCGATCAAAGATCGGGACGCGCTAACCAACTTCCCAGTACAGTAATCTCACTCTGTATTTCAATCGAAATTTCAGTTAACCAGTCGGGGCGGCAGGATTTGAACCTGCGACCTCCTGCTCCCAAAGCAGGCGCGCTAACCGGACTACGCTACGCCCCGTTGTTTCGCAATCGAAAATCTAATTTTAGAAGTAGGCTGCGGTTAAAAGCTTTTGATTCAGCAGAATCTCCATTCACGGGAAATTACAAACGAGTCAGGTTTTTCGCCGATTACCAACCATTAAATACTACTCAATAAATTTATGAACAACTGTAAATCGCATTTAAATACGGCTTGCTAAAATATAGTTTTACTCCTGGAATGTCAATTTGTCTTCGGGTTTTTTTAAATATTTTATCATAACTTAAGGTTTCCTTTTTACAATTTGCGAACTTATTTAAATGTCGCTTCCGCTTTTTATATCGAAACGCTATGTCAAATCAAAGAGAAATTCTCACCTAATTTCTCTTATCTCCGTCATAACCATATTCGGCATAGCAATAGGCGTATCTGTGCTAATTTTAGCACTGACCGTTCTAAGTGGATTCGAAAACGCAATCAAAGAAAAAATTGTAGATTTTAACGAGCACATTATTATTTCGGGCTATGGAAATCGAAATCTTCCCGGAGATGAAGTAACACTAGAACATATTAAAGACTTAACTGCTCAGTACCTTACGAATATCTCCCCGTTTCAGAAACGAAATGTAATAATTAAATCGAAAACCGGATCCGATGGAGTTCAACTCATTGGAACATCTCAACTATTTTCCGAAAACTTCAACCAGTACATTCTGGAAACTTCGGATTCTTTAGAATCTCTTTCCAACCCATTAATAATTGGTTCCAACCTAGCTGAGAAAATGAGTTTGAAATTAAACGATAAGGTAACAATTCTTGCCCTGGGTAGTGATGAAACAATATCATTAAATAATCCTCCTATTATCAAACAATTCATTGTAGCTGCAATATATGAAAGCGGTATGGCTCAGTATGATGATATTAATATCTATACGCCTTTTGAATCGTTCGAAAATGTCTTTGACATAGATGAAACAGTCGCCGGCTACAACCTTAAACTGAATGATTTGTCAAAAATAGATTCGCTTGAACAACATTTGCAGAACCAGCTAAGCTACCCTTTTTATGTGCAATCAATTTTTAACAAACATCAAAATATTTTTACATGGCTTGAGCTTCAGAAAAAACCAATCCCGATAATACTCGGTATGGTAATACTGGTTGCCGCATTCAATATGATCGGCACCATTCTCATGATCGTCTTAGAACGTTTTTCGGAAATAGGAGTTTTACGTTCGCTCGGTTTAAAAAAGAAAAGCATTCTGGCAATATTCGTTTACCAAGGCAGCTATTTATCCATAATAGGAATTCTCCTTGGAAATACAATTGCGCTGGTTCTCACACTTCTGCAATTACAGTTTGATATAATTTCACTGCCGAGCTCGGTTTATTTTTTATCCTCCGCTCCCATTTCGCTTGACGTATATGCCTATCTTTCGGTATCCGCTATTGCATTTGCGATTTGTTTTATAACCACCCTGCTGCCCGGCTATATAGCTTCCAAACTCAATATTGTCAGTGCAATCAGGTTTGAGTGATGTTCGAATATTTTATTGCAAAAAAATATCTGCGCACAAAGCACAAAGTAAACTTTATTTCGGTCATCTCGATAATCTCGGCAATCGGTATAACGGTAGGCGTTGCAGCTTTGATAATAGTCATTTCCGTATTTAACGGTTTCGGTTCATTAGTTAAATCTATTCTCATAAATTTTGACCCGCATGTAACAGTTAGTTTACCAAATGGTCATACTACAGTTACGGAAGAGGCAATAGGTAATTATCTTGCATCGCTTGAAAGTGTTGAATCTTTTTACAGGTTCGTAGAAGGAAAAGTTTTGTTGCAAAACGGAAGGAACTACCAGGTAACAACGCTTAAAGGATTTACCGAACAGGATACCTCGGGAAACTGGGGCATTAAAACATCGCTGTTGAAAGGCGACATAGACTTCAATAGCACTAATAGTAAGCTGAACCAAATCATTATAAGTCAGAGAATGGCGATCAGGCTATCCTGCTCAATCGGAGATGTTATTTCCGTTAGTACTTTCGACAACTTACAGCGAATGGCTATTGACTTTACGGCAATCCCCCAAGTAATGGTTTTTGAGGTCAGCGGAATTTTTGCTACCGACAACAAAGACTATGATATAGAGTACGCTTTTACATCGTTGAACTCCGGTCTAAATACATTCGGCGGAACAACAAGCACACAAGGCTTTGAATGCCGCATGAATGATATTGACGACTCCGATGAACTCAAAGCCGGTTTGATAGAAAAGTTCGGTGAGGAAAGCCTTAATGTTAAAACCTGGTTCGACCTGCACAAGGATCTGTACAATGTAATGCAAATCGAAAGATGGGCAGCCTTCATTCTGCTATCGTTAATAATTTCCGTTGCAACTTTTAACATACTTGGATCTCTTACAATGTCCGTGCTGGAAAAGAAACGCGACATAGGTTTGCTGAGATCACTGGGAGTAAAGATTAATTCGATTACCAAAATATTTATGTTCGAAGGCTTGCTAATTGGATTTATAGGTACTGCGTCGGGCTTGCTGATCGGGTTAGTTGTTTGTTATCTACAGATCACTTTTAAGTTTTATGCGCTTGACCCGGCTAAATACATTATAGATGCAATACCTGTAAATGTTGAAGTTGTTGATATACTTACGATAACGCTGGCTTCATTATTCCTTGCATTCCTGGCATCACTTTATCCCGCAAGGCGTGCAGCGAAAACTAATTTAATCGACGCTATTAAATACGAATAATAATTTTAGACTGCTATGAATACAATAATTTCGTGCAATAATATTACCAGGGTGTTTAAGAAAGATGCGAACGAAATGAAAATTCTGGATGACGTATCACTGCAAATAGAACAAAACAAGATTACAGTTTTGGTAGGAGCATCCGGTGCGGGTAAAAGCACATTAATGCATATACTTGGCGGTTTAGATAAACCAACTGCCGGCGAAGTTTTTGTAGGAAAGAAAAGCATTTACAAGCTTGACGACAACTCGCTCTCCGAAAAACGCAACAAAGAAATCGGTTTTATTTTCCAGTTCCATCATCTTTTGCCCGAGTTTACAGCGCTTGAGAACATCAATATCCCGCAGCTTATCAACGGAACCGGCTTTGCAGATGCAACTAAACGCAGTAAAGAATTGCTCGATATAGTTGGACTAACCGAACGCGCAGAACATAAACCAGCAGAGCTTAGCGGCGGCGAACAGCAGCGTGTTGCAGTTGCTAGAGCCCTGGCAAATAGTCCGAAAATTGTTTTAGCAGATGAACCAACCGGTAACCTTGATTCAAAGAATAGCGAAGTAATACATGAGCTGTTTATCAAACTTCGTAACGAGTATAATCAAACTTTCCTTATTGTTACTCACAACCCTGAGCTCATGAAAATTGCCGACAGAGTTGTTGAAATGAAAGATGGGATAATTCTTACGGCTTAAAGATTCGTCAAATACTCATGCATCATTCTAACACCAAAAGCCGTGCACCATTTTTCGGTATAGGTGCGGTACTTATGTTCGAGAGCCGGTCCTGCCAAATCAATGTGAGCGTATGGAATTTTGTTATCAACAAAAAATTCAAGAAACTTGCCGGCAGTTATTGCCCCGCCCCATCGAGGACCTAGATTGCTTATATCCGCTATATCGGTTTCAAGAAGTTTATTGTAATCATCGTTGAAAGGAAGCCTCCAAACCGGTTCATTTGTATTGTCGCCTGCCTTTATTAGCTTTTCCGACAATTCGTCATACTTAGTCATTACACCTGCGGTAAACAAACCAAGCGCAACAGCTACGGCGCCTGTAAGAGTTGCAAAATCAATTATCTGATCCGGTTTTTGCTTACATGCGTATGTTAGCGCATCGGCAAGCACGATACGGCCTTCGGCGTCTGTATCTTTTACAAGAATCGTCTTTCCTGAGTAGCTTGTTATTACGTCGCCGGGTTTATAGCTGTTGCCTGCAAGCATGTTTTCAACTGCGGGGATATAGCCCAAAAGTTCAACCGGCAACCCGTTTTTAGCCGCGGCTAATATAGTACCTATAACAGTAGCCGAGCCCGACATGTCTGCTTTCATTTCCAGCATGCCGTTTGTCGGTTTGATTGATAACCCGCCCGAATCATATGTGACGCCTTTACCGATGAGTGCAATTTTTTTAACCGCTTTTTTGCGAGGCTTATAGTGTAGCTTCAACAGGTAAGGATCGTTGGTGCTTGCATTGCCGACAGCAAGAATAGCGTTCATTTTTTGTTTTACTAAACCGGCCTTATTTATCGCACTAACCTTCACGCCGTATTTAGTTAATTCTTTCCTGGTTTGTTTAACCAGCTCTGCCGGAGTTAAAAAGTTTGCGGGCTCGTTTACTAAATCACGACTAAAATAAACCGACTCGATAAGATTAACTGTTTTGGTGATCAGTGATTTTAAGTTATCTGTTTCTTCAGTAACGATATTTATTACCAACCCGGCTTTAGCTTTCTTTTCACTTTTGTACTTATCGAATGAATAGTTACCCAAAAGCAATCCTTCAACAACGCTTTGATAGTAATGTTGAACGTTGTCAAAATGTTTTTCCACCGACACGTAGCGAGGTAAATTAACTTGCAGCGCGGTGATTTTTTTTGCGTTGAGAGTTTTAATCAAACCCGATAAGTAATTTCGGAATGTATCCGAAGAAAGTTTTTGTGAGTTCAACTTGCGCACAATATTAAACTCGGGCTTTGAATCAACGTTGGATACGAAAAGTTCGTTGGAATCTTTACCGCTAAACGTGTTGGCTTCAACTTTCGATACTGCTATTGCTTTTTTTTCTAAAAAGGTTGTTAGTTTTTCTCTGAAATTTCCTTCATCAAAAAGAAAATCAACCACACATAAATTAGTTTTAGTTGAAAACCGTTTATCATTATGCTTAATACTTACCGAATTATATATCATTCTTAATTATCCTCTTGGTTTAAATATTTTTTTGCAGCCTCAATCACTTTAAGGTAGTATTCATCTATCCGGGCATTATCTATTTGGGAGCCTGCCGCATGGAAATGTCCGCCTCCCCCAAACTCGGCTGCAAGTTTATTGATTGGAATTTCACCAACCGACCTGTAACTTACTTTAAAACCATTATCTAGTTCATAGAAGAATAGCGCAATCCTCACATCTTTTATTGACAAGTTATAATTTATAAATCCTTCCAGGTCGGCTCTTACTGTTCCGGTTTCTTCAAGATCATTTTTACGAATAACCATTGCAGCAAGCTGACCGTCATGATACAGTTTTATCGAGTCAAGCGCCCTGCCCAAAACCCTTAATCTTCCTGCCGAACCCTGATCGAAAATCTGCCGGGCGGTCCATTTCGGATCAACGCCTGTTTCCAGCAACCTGGCAGCTTTTAGGTGAGTTGAAGAAGTAGTCCGCTCGTACTTGAATGATCCTGAATCCGTCATAATAGCGGCATAAAGCGGTAGCGCTATTTCATAAT
>JANQLA010000069.1 GCA_028280855.1 Melioribacteraceae bacterium | reverse complement strand
TTTTGCATATTCGGGATAAGGTATAACTGTATCAATAGCACGGGTAATCTGAGCTTCTACGGTTTCCGGATTTATTATTGAGCCAAGGATTGCAAAAGCAAGCAATATAAACGGTACAAGGCTAAGAATAAGAGAGAAAGCAATTCCAGCGCCCGAAAGGAAAATATGATGCTGATCGGTTTTTCTAGCTATACCGCCAAAATAGTGATTAAAAAAATCCAACATGTTTCGAAATGCACTGAGGGATATGTATTGTCCGATAATTCTAAATAGCTTAAAGCGCGACATTCATCTTCTTAGAGATTGTGTTAAAGTAGATATCTTCAAGCATTTCCAGTTCAAAAACAAACTGATCATTAATGCTAAGATTTGATCCCCCGGTTGCTCCAATGCAATTAAAAACAGTATTCTTATTAATCATTAGTGATTCAAAGTCATCCTTTTTTTCAGGTGATACACTAACCAATACTCTCGATTGGGTCTCGGAAAACAAGGAGAAATCAGTACGTGTTTTAACCGGTATAGTAACCGCTGCACCGATCTTATTTTCCCGATCACCAACACAGGACTCTGCCAAAGCAATTGCAACACCACCTTCAGAAATATCATGAGCAGAATTTATTAGTCCGTTCCTAATTAATTCCAATAGCGAGTTATGTAATTCATTTTCAATCTCTAAATTAATTTTGGGGGAGTCGCCTGTTACTTTGTTATGAATAACTTTCAGGTATTCGCTACCGCCAATTTCTTCAAAGTCTTCACCGAGCAAATAAATTAAATCGCCGTCTTTCTTAAAAAAAGATGTAGTTACATTTTCGAGGTTTTCAATCAAGCCCACCATACCGATCACGGGTGTTGGGTAAACTGCCGCGTCCGGACTCTCATTATAGAAGCTCACATTACCCCCGGTTACAGGGGTATCAAAATACCGGCAGGCTTCGCCCATCCCTTCAACAGCTTTTTTGAATGTCCAGTACATCTCGGGTTTATAGGGATTACCGAAATTTAAGCAATTAGTTATTGCCAACGGAGTTGCTCCTGAACAAACAACGTTTCGTGCAGCTTCGGCAACTGCAATTTTAGCACCTTCGTGCGGGTTTAAGTATACATACCTCCCGTTACAATCAGTTACTGCCACAAGTGCTTTGTTAGTTCCCTTAATATGAATAACGGCCGCATCGCTTCCGGGTCCTACTATAGTATTAGTACGAACAGTTGAATCATATTGCTCGTAGACCCATCTCTTAGATACAATATTCGGTGATGAAAAAATCCTTATGAAACATTCGCTAATATCATCAGGTATATCAAGAGTCGAAAAATCAAATGATTGAGTTGCTTTCAGATAATCCGGCTCTTTAGTATCGCGAATATAAACAGGCGCTCCTCCTCCCAGAACCAAATCATGCGCAGGAAGCAATGCTTTTGCTTCTCCTTCATATTGAATACCAAGCAATCCGTCATCCGTTACTTTACCAATAGTTTCACAATGTAAATCCCATTTTTCAAATATTTCAATTACTCTTTTTTCGCATTCTTTTTTTGCAACCACAAGCATACGTTCCTGGCTTTCCGAGAGCATTATTTCATAAGCGCTCATTCCTTTTTCCCGGAGCGGTACTTTAGACAAATCCACGTTCATACCCGAATCGCCTTTGGCGCTCATCTCAGATGTACTACAGGAAATTCCCGCGGCTCCCATATCCTGTATTCCAACAATCAGATCTTCCTTAATAATTTCCAGGGTAGCCTCGAGCAATAACTTTTCGGTAAACGGATCGCCAACCTGAACCGATGGTCGCTTTGCTTCGGATTCTTCGGAAATTTCCTCCGAGGCAAAAGTAGCGCCGTGGATACCGTCGCGACCGGTAGAAGATCCGACAATCATAACCGGGTTGCCGAGACCTTCGGCAGTGGCGGAAGCTGTTTTATCGACTTTAACGAGACCAATCGCCATTGCATTTACAAGCGGATTATCCTTGTACGAGTCATCAAAAAATACTTCGCCTCCAACGGTTGGCACTCCGAAACAATTGCCGTAATCGCCAATGCCTTCAACCACATGTTCGAAAAGGAACTTTGTGCGCGGGTCATTTAGCGATCCGAAACGAAGAGAATTTAGTGCAGCTATGGGTCTGGCTCCCATCGTAAAGATATCACGTAAAATGCCTCCAACGCCGGTTGCAGCACCCTGGTATGGCTCAACTGCAGAAGGATGGTTGTGACTTTCAATTTTAAAGGCAACTGCCAAGCCGTCGCCGATATCAACGAGTCCGGCATTTTCTTCACCTGCGCCGACAAGTAATCTTCCGCCTTCGCGCGGTAATGTTTTAAGCAATGCAATGGAGTTTTTATAACTGCAATGCTCGCTCCACATGACACTAATAATTCCGAGTTCTGTAAAATTAGGAATGCGCCCGAGCCTTTCAATTATTAACTCAAACTCTTCTTTGGTTAATCCGTGATCTAATGCTAACTGCAGAGTAACTTCAGGTTCCTTCATAATCTTTAACGTCTCAAAATTTTTGGGATGCCTAATATAACACATTTCCATTTTATTAGCTCTTTTACAGCTTCTACCCCAAACAACCTTTAACATGTTTATCATGGCTAAGTATGGCGACGTTAAAGGTATATTAGAGGTAACTATGTAAGTCAAATGAATGTAATTTTTACCTATCTAGGAGATTGATTGTCAGCTTTATCAACATAATCTAACAATTATCTCTGGAACGTATTTTGATTACTATGGTTTTGCAAGCTGGATTCTAAAGAGATGATTAACGTATATTATATTCGAATGAACCTTGAGAGTTTGAAAACAGATGAAGAAAAACTCTCTTTTCTTCTTAAAACAAAAGTTGAAATCCGTCGCATAATCAGTTGTTTCCAAAAGCCAAAAGTTATGGAAATCAGGCATTATGTAAGGGACGACATTGTATTAGAAGACAATTGCAAGGAATTAAAAAACTTTTTAAGAAGAATTATAATGAGATATACATTAGACCCGCGTGATAGCAGATTTCCAGGCGACGATATTCTAAAAAGCGAAATGAAAAAAGAGGTAAAAAAATATGAGCATCTCGACAATTTAATCGATGCTGAAATTAACTTTATTAGGTTGGAAAGAAAAAGGGAGAATAGCAACGGGGAAGTTAATACTAAGTAATATTTAAATAACGCTGCCAGTATTTATATAGTTCGTATGTTGCTCTTACATCGTCAGCACAGTAAATGGCAATTTCTTTTACTTTTCCGGATCTGTACAATTCTTTTATATCCATGCCTGTAATCCCGCTGGCCTTTGGCGATTTTATTCCAAATGATTTGCAATAAAAATCGAGATTAAACTTTCTCGTTAATCCCATAAAAGTAAATTTATCAATAAGGTCAATATGCTCTTTTGTTTCATACCGGTTTTTAATATAGTTTTTTGTGGGTTTAATTTTATTCATCGCCGAACGAAGCATTAGGAAAGGTATATCGAACTGTTTACCGTTAAAAGAAATAATTTGCTTTGATTGCTTGGCATAACTCCAGAAAGTCTTGAGCATCTCCTTTTCACTAAGGGATTTATATTTAATCGACTTTTCATCAAAAATTCTTTCTTCTTCGCCACTATCATTGTAAAGAACAAGAGTTTTACCTGTATCCACATTGAACATCGCGATTGTAACAACAGCAGCAGTAAAAGGATACAAGCTTAAATATCTAATAGCTTCTTCTTCTTTTTCCCTTTTAGCTTCCGGGTCTCTTTCTTTTTGTGCGTATCTTAAAAGGTATTCCTGTTGCGATTCGTCAAGGTCTTCGAAATCGCATCCAACAGTTTCAATATCAAAAACAAGTTTCATTTATTCTATCCGCCAATTATTGGTTTTTCCAATTCGAAAGAGGTAACAGCATCATAGAACTCGTCCGGTAAATCAACTTTCTTTTTCGAAGCCAGGTTTATCTGAACCAGTACACCCGTGCCGCAGGCAAGTACACATTTGTCATCGTTTCGCAGAACGAGATGTTTGAAGCCAAAGCTACTGTTCTTGATATATTCAATTCTTGTTAAAATTGTGAGTTCATCATCAAACCTTGCGGGAACAAAATAATCGCACTCGTTGTGCGCCATTATAAAGAACAAACCGTTCTCAAGTATTTCCTTTAGATTATGCTTTCGCTTCAAATCTTGCAAGTATTTTACGCGCGCATCTTCAAAGTAATTAAAATATACCGCGTTGTTACATATGCTCATCATATCAACCTCATGAAACTTAACTTTCTCATAGGTTTCGTGCTTAAATTTATTC
>JANQLA010000036.1 GCA_028280855.1 Melioribacteraceae bacterium | reverse complement strand
ACTTTCCTCGTAAGTTAATTCGTTTTGTAATTGATGGTGCGGATTCGGAACAAATAGAAAACATGGCCCTGCTGGAGATGAAAGCAATGCAGGAAAGGCATTATTCGAATGCAAACATATTTTCGAAAATGGGAGGCTACGCGCCTACAATGGGAATACTTGGAACGGTAATGGCGCTTATAATGACTTTGGCAAACGCAGGATCTGACCCTGATCTTCTGATTAAAAGTATAGCATCAGCATTCATAGCCACTTTGTGGGGTGTATTAACGGCAAACCTTTTATGGCTGCCGATAGGAGACAAATTAAAAAAATGCCATCTGGAAGAGAAAAACATGATGGAGCTGTCGCTGGAAGGAACCTTAGCTTTACAGAACGGAGAAATTCCGTCAGTGCTAAAAGCAAGAATGATAAGTCTTCTTCCTCAGAGAGAACAGAAAGAAATTCTAGATTTCTCGTAGATAATGAACAGCTAATTAACGAAGAAGGAAACAGCGACAGGTATTTAATTACCTACGCAGACCTTATTACATTGTTATTGGGGTTGTTTATTATATTATATGCAATTTCCAATATCGATAAAGAAAAGTATAAAAAGATGATGACCGCGATGGGTTCAGTCTTCGGTAATACAGAGTATGTTATTGATGTACCCGATATACCAAAGAATCATCTGACTAATGATATTGATAATTTGAAGTTCCAATTGAGTTCGGTTATCAAGCGTTATAATTATGGTAATTCAGTTTCACTCGAAGAAAACGAGAGAGGAATTACAATTCATATTGTTAATGATATCTTGTTTAGGTCTGGCGTTGCGGAATTAAGCAGTGAATCGCAGAATATTCTGCATCAATTAGCGCTCATATTAAAAGAACTGCCTAACGATATAAGAATTGAGGGGCATACTGATAATATCCAAATAAATTCAGTAGCTTATCCTTCCAACTGGCATCTATCCGTTGCGCGAGCGTTAAATACCGCCTACTACTTAATCCAGGTAGAGGGGCTTTCGCAGGAGAAATTATCCATTGTTGGAAATTCGGAATACAAACCTCTTGCCGACAATGAAACAATTGAAGGCAGGTCGAAAAATAGAAGAGTAGACATAGTAATCATAAAATAGAATAGTGACATGGAAATAACAACAAAGCAATTTGGCACAATTGAGTTCGCAGAAGACCGAATAATCAAATTCGAGTCGGGTTTAATTGGTTTTGAGGAATTAAAGAATTTCCTGTTAATAAAACAGGATGATGAGTTATTCTTCTGGCTAAACTCGATCGATGAACCCGAAATGGCGTTCCCGTTGTTCGGCATTAGGGTGCTCGATGAATCCTATCCTTTAACGGATGATGCGGAACCGTTCGGCATTGTTACGCTGAACTCGGATCCTTCTAAAGTAACAATTAACCTAAAAGCCCCAGTTTATATAAACCAGGACGAAAAAATCGGGGAACAAAGAATACTTGATAACGAGGAGTATTTTGTTGACTATAACCTTTTTGTCGAATAGGAGGGGCGAAAAATGTTAATTCTAAAAAGAAAGCTCAACGAGGAGCTAAAAATTAATACGAATATTACTGTAAAAATTTTGTCAATTTCCGATAATCAGGTTAAGATAGGCATTGATGCTCCGGATGACGTACAGATTTATCGTGCGGAATTATTCGATAAAGTAAAAAAGAGTATTCAAACGGCATCGAAGAGCAGTGTGCAGAATCTGGATCATTTGAGGAACTATACTTTAAACAAACTAAAAAAGTAGACCGATGGGATTAAAGAAAAAGACTACAGTGCTTATAGTAGATGATTCCGATATTACAAGGAATTCGCTTCGCAGCTTTTTCGAAGATTATAATCTTGATGTAATTACTTGTAACGATGGGTTGGAAGGGATACAGAAGGCCCTTGAGTACAAACCGAATTTTATTTTTCTCGATCTACTTATGCCGAACCTTAACGGGTTAAAAATGCTCCAGGTAATGAAAGTAATAAAGGATTTAAAAAACACGCCGGTTATTGTAATTAGCGGTAACACCAATAAGCAGAATGTTATGGCTGCAATTGAAGCAGGGGCTGAAAAAGTCCTTTCGAAACCTTTAAAGAAAGAAGTAATTGTAAAAAATGTAAATGAAATTATGGGTGCAGAAGTTCTTAAAAAACATGGCGCCGATAAAATGATGACTGCTGATGATAATATTGAACTTAGGATACGGCTTATAAAATTCTTTTTGAATAGTTTCCCGGAAAAACAAAAAACGCTGCTCGACGGACTGGACACTCAGAATGCCGAACTGATAAATGTTGTGGTACATGAAATTAAAGGAACCGGCGGCTTAATAGGGTACCCCGAAATTACGGTCCTGGCAAGCCGTATAATGAATAAACTTAATCAGCAACATATTGACTGGAACTATATACGCTACGAAATAAATGAACTGTTCGACCTGGTAAAAAAAGTGGAAATTCCAAAAGAGGAGCTAAGTTATTAATGTTTGTTATTGTTGGATTACTTGTTGTTATTGGCTCGGTAGTTGGTGGTTACACAATGGCCGGCGGTAAGTTTGCCGTTCTGCTTCAATGGGCCGAATTTGTTACTATCGGTGGGGCGGCAATAGGCAGCCTGTTAATTGCTACTCCACTTGAAACTGTAAAGAAAATAATAAAGGCTCTTACAGCTACTGTTTCTTCGAATCACATGCACAAAGAAGATTATATGGATGTGCTTAAATCGTTTAATGATTTATTTCTTGAAGCTCAGCGCGACGGTTTGCTCTCTATTGAATCGCATGTAGAAAATCCCAAAGAAAGCGCAGTGCTTAATACAAATAAACATTTTATCGATGATCCGTTTGTTACTTCTTTTTTCTGCGATACAATGAAGGTGCTTCTTACAGGATCGGTTCCGCCGCACGAACTTGAAAATATTATTGATACGGAAATAGAATCTTTTGAGCTGGAAAATAAACCTGTTGCAGGGGCTGTTGCCAAAGTTGGCGACGCATTACCGGGGCTTGGAATTGTTGCCGCAGTGCTTGGAATAATTATCACAATGTCTTCTATAGATAAAGGGGCCGCGTATGTAGGTCTGCACGTTGCCGCTGCACTGGTGGGTACATTCCTCGGTGTGTTGTTGTCATATGGATTCGTTGGGCCTTTGGCTACGAAAATTGAACACGATATGGAAGGAAAACTTAGGTTTTTAGAAACGATTAAAGCATGCATAATTGCTTATGCCAAAGGTAACCCGCCTATTATTGCCGTTGAAATTGCGCGAAGGACAATTTTATCGGATGTAAGACCAACATTTGGAGAGCTTGAACAATACATGCGCGGTAAGAAAGAGTAAGTTATGAGCGACGGACAGGAAAATATACCTATAATAAAGAAAGTTAAGAAAGGAGATCATGGGCACCACGGAGGCGCCTGGAAAGTTGCTTACGCCGACTTTGTAACCGCAATGATGGCATTGTTTATAGTTTTGTGGGTGCTTGGTCAGAACGATGATATTAAGAAATCGGTTTCAAATTATTTTAAAGATCCAACCGGTTACTCACCACACGGCAAAAATGTGATAACCGGAAGAAAGGGAACTGCTATTCCTTTCAAGGAGCCGCGTCCAAAAGTTACGAAAGAAGATCAAAACACAAAATTTGAAGAAATGAAGAAGCAAATTCAGAAAAAGTTAAGTAAGAATAAAGCATACCTAGATATAGCAGGAAACATTGAATACGAAATTGTGAACGAAGGATTAAGAATTGAGCTGGTCGAAAGATCGGATAATATATTTTTTAAGATCGGAAGCAGCAGTCTAAACAATACGGCGACGAAACTAATCAATGATATTGGTTCGCAGCTTGCCAAACTGCAAAACAAGGTTGTTGTGGAAGGACATACCGACGCGCATCCTTTTAGCTCGGGCAGCGAAAATTACACTAATTACGAACTAAGCGCCGACAGGGCAAACTCTGCAAGGCGCGAATTAATAAGGGGCGGCGTTAGCACTGAACAGATCGATGAAATACGAGGTTATGCCGATAAACGTTTAAGAGATGCCGATCAGCCTTTTAGTTTGGTTAATAGGAGAGTAAGTATAATAATTAAATATTTGGAAGGCTGATGGAGGAACACCTTTTAATTATTGAAGACGACCCGTTCCTGAAAGAATTTTACCAATTCGTACTTAAGCGGATGAATTACAAAATAACTATACTGGAAGACGGCGATAAATTTTTTGAAACGCTCGCCTTGGAAGATATTTCGCTAATTCTAATGGATATTAATCTTAAGAATACTACCTATAACGGGGAACGCGTTGACGGTGTGTTTTTGTCTCGGAAAGTTAAGAAGGACAAACGATATTCACATATCCCAATTCTAATTGTATCCGCATATTCACTGGATAAATCAAACCGGAAATTATTTGTAGATAGCCTGGCCGATGATTATTTTACAAAGCCGATTACAGATATAAATTATTTTCTATCCCGTATTAATAATATTATACAAAAGTCATGTCAAAAGATAGAGTATTAATTGTAGAGGATGAGCCGGACACACTTTTTATCCTTACAAAGCTGTTGGAAAAAAATAATTATGAAGTCTGCTCAGCTAAGAACGGTAAATTAGCACTGGAGATAATCGACGAGTTCGATCCTTATGTTGTTCTAGCAGACTGGACTATGCCTGAAATGGACGGCATTGAACTTTGCAACAGATTAAAAAGCAATGAAAAGTATAAGCTGGTATACTACATAATTCTTACAGCTCGAACTTCGCTAAGAGACAGGGTCAAAGGATTGGATATAGGCGCGGATGATTTTTTGCTTAAGCCTACTGAAAACCAGGAACTGCTTGCACGTATAAGATCGGGTGTAAGAATATATAAGCTTCAAAACGAGCTAAAGAACATAGAACGAAGCAAAGCACTGGTTGACATGGCCTGCACACTGGGACATAAGATGAACAATCCGTTAAGTAGTCTTATCATGTCACTAAAAAGTGTTGAAGATCAGTTGGACGGTTCCGCTAAGGAGTTGGATGAAGATTTTGCGTTAATCAACGAATCTGTTGAGCGCCTTCGCTCTCATGTTAACAGCCTTACGGAGTTGCAAAACCCGGAAACAATAAACTACTCCGAGGATAGTAAGATGATTAAGCTGGATGAGTAAGACTCTTAGTTCTTATTAACCTCTATAAGCACTTCAGATTATCCGCACGGCAACAAACTCAGCTACTTGGCTAAATATTCTCAATCAATTTTCGATAATTGGTTGAGGAACTATGCTATGCTTGAAAAAATTGCTGAAATAAATGTTGAAAACAAATTCAACAGTCGATCGCGGAATAAATATTTGCATCGACTTTACAGAGAGAATAGTAGCCGTGACGATAACAACGAACACGATTCATTACTTCTTTCACCTGCTTTCAAAATGGCTTCAAAATTTCACTTAAAAATCAAACAGATTGTAAAAGAAAGTTCCGATAAATTTTTTGTCAAATTTGAACTCAATGATTTCCGTTTTGAGATAAATGTTAATCTAAACAAACTTTATGAATACGGGCTGGTTCAGCTAAATAGTACCAGGGAAGTGTTTCATGAGGGTGAAGTAATCCAAATTTCATTTTGGAGCAACTGCAACCTGGACAAAATATCTGGTGATAACGATATAATAATTTCAACAAGTGCCCTCGAAAAATTTATAAGAAAGGTTATTGATTTGGGCACCGGTGCTAATTTAAATATCTACAGCGAAGCGTCGCTCAAAAGTTTAACAGAAGGCATTGAATATAAGCTTAGTGAAGAACTTTTTAATATATGTTCAATTGCAATAAGATTTTTTGAAAAATTGCATCAAGAAAACATTTCCGAAAAATTTGGTACCAAGGATGAAGAAGAAAGATTTTTCGCAATTCAGCTTGTCAAACAAAATAAAATCTAAGTCGGATTTCGAAACGGCGAAGAATGGAAACATCTTGTTTGATAATAAGATCTGGATTGTACTGCACGAAAACGGCCGAATATTTTATTCGAATGAAAAATGTAAATGCGAATTAAAGTTATA
>JANQLA010000021.1 GCA_028280855.1 Melioribacteraceae bacterium | reverse complement strand
ACGCCAATTAAATCGTTTGAAAATAAAATACCAATTATATTCTGAACTTCACTATCGTACACAGGAACTCTACTGTACCCTTTTGTTTTTATCAGTTTTAGAAGTCCATCATCGATGGTTTCAGAAGCCTGAAGGTAAAACACGTGCTCTTGCCGAATCATAATTTCTTTGATTTGCAATTCTGAAAAGGATAATGCGCCTTGAATGATTCGCTCCTCATCCTGGTCAATGATGCCATCCCCGTAATCCTTATAGTATTTGATGATTTCGCCCAATTCTTTTTTCGACCAGTATTCTATCGGCTCTTCTCCTAATGTTTTATCCAATAACCAGGCAATTGGAGCAGCAATAGGAAAGAAAACAACCATGCTAATTTTGACCAATAACGATAGCCTGGAACCTATTTGAATTGCGTACCGTGGAAAGACGGCTTGTGGTAAAATCTCACCGAAAACAAAAATAAGTGAAGTTGCTATAATGGATGCAACTACTCCTGACGTGATGCTTCCAAGGTATACAGCCATAACGGAGTATGAGGCTACATTTCCCAACAGTAAAGTACAGAGCAAAAAGTTTCCTTGTTTTCTGATTTCGTATACCTTTTTGGTAGTTCGACTCCCCGTTATCATCTCCCTTTCCAGTGTTGTTAAATTAAGGCTGAAAAGTGCTAATGTAAGACCAGAGTACATTCCCGAAAGAATCACTAAACCAATTACAATTGTTAGGCTATACCACATGAAGCTGGGTAAAATGATGCTTGATTATTGGTTGCATCAAACAGCGCATATCGCAGGATTATAACGGTACGTCCATCTCCAGTATGGATTTCAGTTTCCTGGGTAAAACAGATTCAATATCCTCCATTTCTCCCGGAGAAATGTATTGCCGTAGTAATGCGAATACACAAGACATTGCTTGTTTTACTGCTATGTCATCAAGGAAGTCATGTTCCGCAACTTTGCCATGAATTTGACGTATTTCCTTTATAAATTCATCAAGGTGACGCGGTCGTTTACGTTTAGAATGCAAACTCCAGTTTAAAACGTAAACGGCCTTTAAGAACATTGGCAATTGTGCAAGGAGTTGAACCGACTCTTCAAGTGTAAGTTGGTTTCTTAAGGCGTGCAAAACAGAGACAAGAACACGTCCTGCCCTTGATGTGTCTTCAGGATAGCCTAAGGAAGATGCCAGTTGCTCTAAAGAAGAATTCCCCTGTGCTGCGAACTTATCAAAATTGAGTGCCATATCATTCTGTGTTTTGTGGGTTTATGTATGACAAGAAAAAGCAAATTGCTTTGAATTTGATTGACCTTTATCAATCTGGTCGCTAACCTATGTTAGCAAGTAAAGTAATGACTACCGCCTAACTTTAAGGCTCCTGATAACCATTGTTGTATGTTAAGCGTCAAAAAGCACGGAGTTATATTGGAAAAGACCAGAAACGGATTTGAAAACGAAGCCGTGTTTAATCCCGCTGTTATCCGGGAAGGAGAATACACACATCTATTTTATCGGGCAGTACGGAAAGGTAATTATTCTTCAATAGGCTACTGTAAACTTGAAGGACCTCTAAAAATTATCGAGCGAAACAAAAAACCGCTTTTATATCCTGAAAGAAAATATGAAAGTCAGGGAATTGAAGACCCTCGAATTGTTAAGATAGAAGATGTTTATTACATGACGTATTCTGTCTACGATAAGGTTAACGTATCAGGTGCATACGCTACTTCCAGTAACTTAAGTACATTCAGAAAACAAAAAGTAATCACCCCGCGATTTACGTACGATGAATACTTTCACCTCATAGAATGTTGTCAAAACCTCAATGAGAAGTACCTGTTCCATCACAAGCTCTTTCAAGAACATGGCATCGCGCGAAAACTTTACGTTTGGGACAAGAACATCATGTTCTTTCCAAAAAAAATTAACGGAAAATTTGCCCTGCTGCACAGAATACATCCTGGGATTCAAATTGTTTATTTCGACGATTTTCGAGAGTTGACACCAGCATTCTGGAAAAACTATATGATCAACCTGGAAAACCATATTGTCATGGATCCCAAATTTTACTATGAGTCCAGTCATATTGGGGGAGGATGTCCCCCCATCGAAACAGAGTTCGGTTGGTTACTGATTTATCATGCGACCCAAAATACTCCGAAAGGCATTGTTTATCACGCTTCAGCAGCTTTACTTGACCTTAAAGATCCTACCCAAGTTATCTCTCGTTTATCTGAGCCAATTATTTCTCCTACCCGTAAATGGGAAAAAGAAGGCGTAGTGAACAATGTTATTTTCCCTAGTGGAACTACAGTTTTCGATGATACGATTTATATCTATTACGGCGCTGCAGATAGCAGAGTAGCTGTAGCATCTATGAAATTAGATGAATTAATACATGAACTAAAAAAATAGAGTTATGCCAAATTCAGTCACACCAAATAGCGCCATTTTGGTTATCGGTTCTTATCCTCCCAGAGTATGTGGTATAGCAACGTATACACAAGATTTAATTGATTCAATTATCCGAAAGTTTGAACCATCTTTTTCAGTAATGATCTGTGCAATTGACAGCAAAGATCACACTACTAATTATCCTGAAGAAGTTAAATACATTTTGGATTACACGAATGAACAGGCGTACGTGGATTTGGCCAAATCGATCAATCAGAATGCTGTAATTAAAAAAGTATTCATTCAACATGAATTTGGCTTGTTCGGTGGGGAATATGGTGAGTTTTTACTTCGTTTGATGTGTCAATTAGAAAAACCAGCTTCTATAACCTTTCATACCGTTCTTCCCGAGCCCCCTATTAAGCAAAGACAAGTTGTTACATTGATAGGTGAAATGAGTAATCATATCGTTGTGATGACCAGGCATTCTGCGAATCTGTTGTCAGAAGTATATCAAATACCGGATGAAAAAATATCAGTTATTCCGCATGGAACTCATATAATATCATGGCGGGAGCGACTTCTAAAGAAACAAAATCATATATTAAAAAATCGATTAATCCTCACAACGTTTGGATTGTTAAGTACCAATAAGAACATTGAAACGGCGCTGTCAGCTCTTCAGAAAATTGTGCCTCAATTTCCGAACGTTTTATATTTAGTTTTGGGGAAAACGCATCCGGAAGTTAAAAAAAATCAAGGTGAGGTTTACAGAAGAATGCTGGAACAAAAAGTGGAGGAGTTTGAGCTTACCGAACATGTCATTTTCGTCGATGAATATCTAAGTCTTCAACAATTACTTGCGTATTTACAGCTTACAGATATTTACTTGTTTACTTCAAAAGATGAGAATCAGGCAGTGAGTGGCACATTCTCCTACGCATTGAGTTGTGCCTGCCCAATTATCTCAGCACCTATTCCTCAAGCCGAAGAAATGCTTCGTAGACAAGCCGGTGTTTTGATAGATTTCAATAATGCTGATATGGTTGCCAATCAAGCAATTCGATTGTTGTCTGATTATAATCTAAGGCAGAATATGAGCAAAAATGCCTTTGCTATTACGCGAAATACGGTTTGGGAAAATGCTGCTATTGCACATGTTGGATTATTTAAACAATACCTGAACGATTCGCAACAACCAATATATAAACTTCCGCCGATTAACCTTAAGCACATTTATGCTCTCACTACTGATATTGGAATGATACAATTTTCGAAAATCTCTGTGCCAGACCTTAATTCAGGTTACACATTGGATGACAACGCCAGAGCGCTGATTGCAATTTGTATGTATTACGATAAGACGAGAGATAAAGCAGTGTTGGGGTTGATTACAACCTATCTGAATTTTATCTGGCTTTGTCAGAAGCCTTTCGGTGATTTTCTGAATTATGTTGATGAGTGCGGTAATTTCACCCGGCAAAATGCTGCGGTTAATCTTGAGGATTCAAACGGAAGGGCAATTTGGGCACTTGGAGTTGTACTGTCGTTTCAAGACATTTTACCGGA
>JANQLA010000005.1 GCA_028280855.1 Melioribacteraceae bacterium | reverse complement strand
ATTTTGGCTACTCGTATAGGGGGAGGCAAAACATTCGGCAAGTATCCGTTCTTCGATGCACAATTCCTCGGCGGTAACGAAAATATTCGCGGTTATCGGCGCGAAAGATTTTCCGGAGATGCAATGCTGTTCGGTCAAATTGAAGCACGTGCGTTTGTAGGTAATGTTCGTTTGGTAATTCCCGGACAGTGGGGAGTTCATACATTTGTTGAGTCTGGACGAGTTTTCGTAAACGGAAGGGACTCTGATAAGTGGCACCACTCGTATGGTGGCGGGTTATGGATATCTTATCTTGACAGGATGTTTAATTTATCAACTACAGTAGCTCATTCCATTGAAGGATTTCGCTTCTGGTTTGGCACGAGTATGATGTTTTAGCTTACAATTATTTTTTTGGTTATCTCGACTCCGCTCGATAACCGATACTTGAAATATTTTTCTAAGTTTATTTGGTTCCTGAGCGTAGTCGAAGGGACCACTATCAGTTGAGAATAATTTATGGCATTTTTAACAAAAGTAGAAGAACGGATTATCGGCTGTTTAATCGAAAAAAAGCACGCAACGCCGGAATACTATCCGTTAACATTAAACTCTCTTAAGAACGCCTGCAACCAGAAGTCGAACCGTGATCCAGTTGTTGAATACACCGAGTCCGAAGTCGAAGATGCAATACAAACATTGTTCGATAAGAAGATGGTGTTCAAAGTTTCAGGCGCTGATTACAGGGTTCCAAAGTATAATGAAAATTTTACCAAGTTCTTTGAGCTAACACAGCCGCAGGCGGCCCTAATGTGTGTGCTCATGCTTCGCTGCCCGCAAACAATAGGCGAGTTAAGGGGGCGAACTTCGCGTATTTATAACTTTGCCGACCTGGCAGAAGTTGAACAAACCTTATCGGATTTAATAAATGTAGACGGTGATCACAAATTTGTCGTAAAGCTGCCCCGTACAACCGGTCGTGATCCAAGGTATGCTTGTGTACTGACCGGGGAACCTGCGCCTGAACTTCTTAAATCCAAAGAAGAGGTGCAGCAAGATAAGTATGACAAGCTTCAAGACGAAGTAGAAAGTCTGAAAAAAGAACTCGCTGAGCTTAAAAATAACTTCGACGAGTTTAAGAAACAGTTTGAGTAGAGACTGAATAGCACCCCGCTTCCTTCCACAAACAGAACTTCGCCGGGCAAGTGCAGGTGACACGGATATAGCGAATAAAAAGTAAAAAAAAATTAAAGTATTACAATATCATCTATTCGTTGAAAATGTTTTTTATTCGTTGTTGATAGAGGAATATGCACTTGGATGGCAGACGCTGCTATAAATAAGTCTCTGAATTCAACTAATTTGTTTTGTTGTTTTAGATTTCGATAAATTTTTGAAGCTTTCAAAGCCATATCATTTGTAAAATCTACAACTTTTAGGAAACCTATAAGTCTATCCAGATCGGATTTTTTATTATCAGTAGTAGCGCCTGCATATAGTTCAAACAATGTGATAACAGAAATGTAACAATCGTAATTATTTATCAATTCCCAAAACTTCGTTTCGGTTTTTTGGTTACTTCTAAGAAAGGAAATAATTATAGATGTGTCAATTAGAACTCGTTGATCTGCCAAGACTTAACCTTTATTTCTTCTTCATTTTCCCAGGCAGGAATATTCAACAATTCTTCTAAATTCTGCTGGCTACTTTTAGGCTCGTCAATTGTGCTTATTACAATCTCAACATCCTTGTCTTTAAAGTTATCTAACTCCTTGATTTTCAAAGTAGTGGAAGTTATCCTTTTCCTAATTTTTACTTTTCTCATCCTGTTTTCACCGAAAATGTAATACTATAGTAGTTAAATAAATTGGAAAGATCAATTTTTATATGGTGCAATAAAGCTGATAACTAAGTAGCTGAAAAAGTAAAACTAACTTCGAAAAATTTTTAAAACAGCTTTTGTAGAAGTTGATGGCATACAGATGACGCCGGTTTAGCGGATACTTGTCGATAAAAATTATGTTAATTCTTCAAAGCAATCCATACAAATGTAATCTATAGTTTACCTTTAGCATCATTTATTATAGCTTATTGATTTACATCTATGTAAATCTGCTTAATCCCTGTCATCAACGTCCCGCTTCTTAAAATATTCATAAGTCGCAAGTTGAGAACCCATCAGTTCCGTTTCATCGTTTGTCTTGTATTTATTTTTGTCTTTCTTATCAATCAGGCGCGCTTTAACCGAATCATTAATTTGCAATTTGATGATGTGCTTAATCTCTTCTTTTACTTCTTCATCGTAAACAGGGAATGCTACTTCAACCCGGCGGCTTAAATTGCGTTTCATCCAGTCGGCCGATGCAGCATAAATTAATTCTTCACCGTCACTGTGGAAAAGATAAAACCTGGAATGTTCAAGAAAACGATCCACGATGCTTATCACATTTATGTTTTCGCTCAGTCCTTTTACGCCTGGAACCAGGCAACATATACCCCGGACAATTATCGTAACTTTTACTCCCGCCCGACTTGCTGAGTACATTTTTTTTATCATCTTTTTATCTTCAAGGCTGTTCATCTTTAGCGTAATCTTCGCTTTCCTTCCGTTGGCGGCATTCTCAATTTCCCGCTCAACGAGTTTCGAAAACTTTTTACGCATATTGAATTGCGCCACCAGCAGATGCTTAAACTTATGATCAACTTCCTGTCGCGCCAGGTAATTAAATACAATGAAGGCTTCGATTGTAATTTTTCCGAGGTTTGTAAACAAGCCGAAGTCGCCATAAATTTTTGCCGTCTTTTCGTTAAAGTTACCCGTTGATAAGTAGCAGTACCTTTTCGCAATTCCATCTTCGATGCGTTCTACAAGAGCCATCTTAGCATGAACCTTTAAACCGGGAAAACTATAGTATACTTTAACCCCGGCTTTTTCCATTTCTTCCGCCCAATAGATATTTGCTTCTTCGTCAAAGCGGGCTTTTAGCTCAACAAAAGCCATAACCTGCTTGCCGTTTTGGGCTGCTTTTATAAGCGCCTTCACAACTGCCGAGTCGCTGGCCACCCTGTATTGAGTAACTTTAATCGACTTTACATTTTCATCTTCTGCAGCCTGCTCCAAGAATTCTATTACGTACTTATACGAGTGATAGGGAAAATGAAGACTCTGATCCTTTTGCGCGATCAGATCAAAATAATTTTCGCAGCTTTCAAGCGTTGGGTGCGGAATGGAGCTTAACGGTTTGTATTCCAAATGATCAAGACCGGGATTGGGAAAGCCGAAGAAATCATAATAATTATGGTACCTTCCGCCCGGCACAAGGTCGTCGTCTTCCAGTTCAAGCGATTCTTTCAGAAACTTTAAAAATCCTTTCGGCATAGTTTTATCGTATAGAAAACGGCTGGGCACACCGGTATCTCTTTTCTTCAATCCTTTTTGAATCTTTTGTAAAAGATTGCCGGCGAATTCATCTTCAATATAAAGATCCGCGTCACGGTTTAATTTTATTGAAAATGTATCAGTGATATCAAACGCATTAAAGATTTCCGGTAAGTTGTACCGAATAATGTCGTCTATAAACATTACGTATTTTTTTTCGCCCTCATCCGGCAACCGAACAAAACGATTAACTTTGTTGGAAGGGATTTCAACTAAAGCATAGCTGTAACGGCGCTTTTTGTTTTCGCCGTCCTTAATTTTGGAGGCAAGTTTTACTGCGAGGTATAAGTGCCTGTTCAGCAGAAACGGCTTGATCTTATTTTTCACCAGTAGTATCGGTTGAATATGTTGAACAATGTTCTCCTGGAAGTATTCGGAAACAAAATGTTTTTGGTTGTCGGTAAGCTCTACGTCCGTAACCAGGTGAACATTGTTTTCTTTTAGCTCAGGTATAATCTGTTCACGGTATATTTCACCGAATTCTTCTTGTTGTTTATAAACGGTTTTATGGATATCATCTAGTAATTCGTCCGGGTCAAATTTCAGTTCATCACGGCTTTTCTGCTTAAGGCGCAGCAAACTTCTTAATGACGCTACACGTACTCTAAAAAATTCATCAAGGTTCGATGAATAGATAGCTAGAAATTTTATTCTTTCAAACAGCGGTACGCGGGGATCTTTTGCTTCCTGCAGAACGCGGTAATTAAAAGACAGCCAGCTAAGCTCGCGATTAAAATATATTGGTTCTTCCATTTTGTTTCCCGGTGTAGTGTTAA
Organism: Melioribacteraceae bacterium; assembly: GCA_028280855.1. Lineage (GTDB taxonomy): Bacteria > Bacteroidota > Ignavibacteria > Ignavibacteriales > Melioribacteraceae > PGYT01. The sequence goes on along the minus strand of JANQLA010000005.1, from coordinate 17,143 downwards.
GGTTGGATTGTTGATTTATAATTCTACTTTCGATTATTCCTCTTCTTTCAAATACTTTTTCGGGTACTCAAATTCAACAAGCTTACCGGTATCAATTTCAACTTCACTCCACGAGTCAAATGGAAATTCAATATAAGCTATACCGCAAGTTGGTATATTATCTATTCTTTGACCGCTTAAGTAGTTGGCCAGCATAGTAAAGCCGGGATTATGTCCAAATATCATTGCAGTTTCATGTTTGTCATCTATTTTATTAATGATGTCAATAACTTCACCTGCGCCGGCTTCATAAATATTTTTATCTTCAACAATATCTTCGGGATTGTAATTGATTTCAAGAGCTACAGTTTCTGCAGTTGTAATTGCACGGTTTGCCGGGCTCGATATTATCAGGTCCGGCTTTACACCTTTTCGCCTGAGCATGTTTCCCATAAACGGGGCGTCTCTTTTACCGCGTTTATTCAGGGGTCTGTCGAAATCCCGTAGACCTCTTTCCTTCCAGCTCGATTTAGCGTGACGTATTAAATAAAGTTTTTTCATTGATGTACATGTTAATTATAAAAAACAAATGATAGTGTTAAGTTATTGCTAAATTTATTCAATCAAAGGACCAAAATCCGCTGATCCGGCAGGATATAAAAGTATAAATACAATAAATAAAACGATTGACAAAATCATTCCGTACATAAAAATACTGTAACAAATACGAAGTAGTTTATACTTTTTACCAAGCACCTGTCCCAGGAAGTAAAAGTCCTTTATCATACTGCCGTAAAGGTAGTCGCGATCGTTCATCATCTCGTTCATACCCCAGCTAAAGTCTTTTAGATCCATGTTGTGAAAGTTACCGAAGAACAACAGGTTGGTTTTCTTATTCTTTATATCTTCATGCGTGAAAGTACCTGATGTTATAGAGGGGCGGGTCGCAAGTATAGCGTATATTAAAGTAGCTAAGCTTACAACGCTGAGCACAATAGTCGGCACAACCAGATGCGGATTCGAATCAAGTTTCCTGGAAAGCAAAGTAGCAATAGCGCCGAGCAGTAAAGTATTAACGCTAATCATAATATTAGCTTTGTTATCGGCCATAGAGCTTAAGTCGATGTGTGTTCTCATAACGTTACGGAACATTGTCTCAATTCCACGGTCTGCTTTCTTTTCCTGCTCACGTTTCTTTGCAAGCTTTTCTTTCTCAAAAGCAAGCTTCTCATCTTTTACGGCATCTTCTTCGTATTTTTTTAATTTCTTGCGAAATTGTTTTTGAAGCTTAACAAGGTTCACCTCTTTTTGCGGAAGATATTTTTCCCTGGCAAAGCGTGTAAAAAATTTGTGCTGTGTCGCGAAATCGATTGTGCCTTTTAGCCACTCGTAGTCGTTCATTGCTTCACCGGTGCGTCTTTCCATTTCAACGCGGAATAAATCGCTTCTCTCAAAAAAATCCGTTCCACCAAGATGTTTCAGGTCGGCATCGCAAAGTATTTCATCGATATGATTCTTAGGCGATTGCGGAACCTTTGTAGCCATAATTGCAGATTTAATTTTATCAATACGAGCAGCTTCAAATCCTTTAGTAAGCAAAAATTCTTCTGCCAGCTCGCAGCTAACTCTTTCATGATCATCGAACGACTCGGCGTAACCGACATCATGAAACCATGCAGCGACTAAAAGTGTTTCAGTATCTTCTTCACCGAGTTCTTCGGATTTTGCAATTTTAAATGCAGCTTTTACCACTTCTGCTGTGTGCGTAATATTGTGATAAATATGATCGGGGTGAAATTTCTCTTTGAACAATTTGCGAACATGTTCTTCTACCGAAGAAAGCAATTCATTTTCGAGCATTTAATACCTGGTTTGATTTTCGCATTTAATAACGTGATTAAAATAAATAATTTTAGCTACAGATTAAAATTCAAAAAAACGTACTATTGCTTTAAATCATAGGCGTGTATTATGGATGTAATTGGTTAAATTTGAGTTAATAATTATTGGTGATCGTGAAACAAGCTGCCCTGCTTATTATATTGTTATTCTCATACAACGCCCAGGTTGCCGGTAAAGGAATAGACTTTTCAAAACTTAGTATCGGTATTGGAGGCAGCTATTATTTAACTACTAATGATATTCTAAAGCATTGGGGAAATTTTCCGGCAGGTGTTCTTAAGCTTAAATACGCTATGGATAATAACTTTATTCTAAGCGGAGGATTAGCCGCGGGCATTGTTAAAGCAGACTCACCCGTTAAGAGTATGCCCGATTTTTTATTTATTGACTTATTTGCCGGGGTTGTTTACAAGTTGCCCTTCGCCTCCAACATGCTTAGCATTCAAGCTGGACTTGTTAATGATATCTTCTCGTTTTCGGAGGGCGAAGCGGAGTTGATTAGTGAAAACGATGTCGAGCAGGAGGTGGGATATTACATAGGCGCAGAGCTCTCCTTGTTGAAAGGATTGCCGCTGTCAAATTCAGAGTTAACTTTAGAGGTCAGGTATTCGCAGGTTTTCTCCGAGCCCGAAAACATTACGTTTACAAATATTGGATTAGTTTTCTATTTCTTATAAGTATGAAACAATCGGGCATTTATATAACACTGCTGTTACTATTGGTTTCCGGCTTAAACATTTCGCAAATAAGAAGTGGTGATTTGCTTCAGCCGAATGTGAACCTCCACCGCTACTCGGCAACAAGGTTTTTACCGGTTTATACATTCGCAGGTGTTGATCATTGGAGTTCTGCAAAAACTGAAATAATTTTCGACGATGTTCCGTTCGATGTATTTGCTTTTAATTTTCGATCAATCGATCTATTGCCCTTAGACTTGATAGATGCGAAAGCTTCATTAAATATTGATAAAAACAAAATAGAAATTAATTCTTTTGACCATACTTCTGGAAACGCTTTTGGCTTACGAGTATTCATGGGCGGTACAACGGGCGACGGACTGGTACATCACTTTACCCGCGATGAACCGATTGCGAACAAGAATAAAATCATACCATCGTTTGCAATTAAATACCAGGATAACGAAAGCGCAGTAAAATATGGAGCCACTGCTGCATACTACGGTTTTTTTTCTACAGGCGAAGGCAACGATGAAATCATTAAGCCAAAAGATCAATATTATTTCGGCAAACAAAACAAACAGTTTTTGCTCAATGGTAATGCCGGATACTATTACAATGACGACAAAGATATAACCCTATCCACCGGGTTGATAAGCTATTACGGCTGGGATATAGCTCCAGCGCTTACGCGGTTTCATCACCTTGAAATGTATAATTATCGTACAAAATTGTCGTTGAATAACTTAATACCAGCCACAAGGATTGATTTACTATTCGACGGAAGTATCAGCGAGATACATGATACTGATAAAGCAAACGGACTAAAGTATGAACTCCAGCAAAGAATAATTAGCGCAACTCATTCACTTTCTATAAACAAACGGCAAAATATACAGCTTCACACTACCATCCGTTACCATAAGTCGGATAATATCAATTCCAGTGATGGAGTATTTGACAGCAAACTCATATCAAAAGAAAGCACTGAGTATTTTTATGATGCCGGAATCAAATACAATTATGCTGTTAGTAATAACATACAATTTTCCTTAGATGCGGAATACGTAAATAAATTTTCGAAATCGGAATATGAGTTTAATGTATGTTTTGACTTATTAAAGGAACATTCGCTAATAAAGCTATACACAGCAAAAGAAGTTTTCTTTCCAACAGATCTTGAACTTTACTCGGACTATAGATTGCCGAGCGAAAACATCGTATCAAGCTTATTTTTGGAACCTGTAAGTATAGGTAACAGTAATCTGAAGCCGGCAAAAAGCTATACCGCGGGCGTTAAAATATACCGTGTGATAAATAAAATCAGTGCTTCCGTAGATCTTAGGTATGTATACTCGGTTGACCAGGTAAGGCAAAAAAACCTTTTCACATACCTAGCTTTTGAAACGAAAGAGTTAATACGCGGGATTTCATATGAAAATTATAGTAGTTTTAGCTACCCGGTTGCTTCATTAGAACTGGATGCTGATGTTGCTAAATGGTTAAAGTTGGGCTCCTCAATAGCTTATCTTGATAACGCATCACTTCCCTATTTATCGAAATACCGCACAGTTGTTACGTCCCGTGTTAAGATGCCGTTCGACGGAAATGTAGATTTGCGCTACAGTTACAATTCCCGGCAATTCTATAAACTGGTAAATTCATCTCAGTTGTTACTTCCGTTCAATGAACATGGTTTCTCCGGCAAGATTAATGAGACCCACTTATTAAATATTTTTTATAATGTTGTACTTGATGATTTTTATTTTATTAAAAAACTTGAACTGAATGTAGGCTTCGAAAATATATTTAATGAAACGCTAAGGTATATTCCAAACGGAAACGTAATTGGAAGAACGTTCTTAATTTCACTGAATATGGATTTTTAATATAGATGAGCAAACCGAATTACTATTACAAGCAATCCGCTGTAATTCCATATAGATATACAAACGATAAACTGGAAATACTGCTAATAACTTCACGCAAAAGGAAACGCTGGATTATTCCCAAAGGAATTATCGAGCCAAACCTAACTCCCCAGGAATCAGCATTAAAGGAAGCAATTGAAGAAGCCGGTGTAAAAGGCAAAGTTTATAAAGAGCTTTACGGCTCATATGAATTTTTGAAATGGGGCAACACTTGCGAGGTAAAGGTGTACCTAATGAAAGTTGATAAAGAACTTGATAAATGGATGGAAGATTTTAGGGAGCGCAAGTGGGTAAGTATTGCTAGAGCAGATGAGCTAATTGATCAACCTGAACTAAATAAACTTGTAAAAAAAATACCAAAGTACCTGGGGCTAAAATAACGCTACTAGTGTTTGCGTTGTAAATCGGCCGGCTGCACTGCATCGTTGGATCTATATTAACCAACCTTATATCAATTGACAAGATTTTTATCAATTTAGATGTTAGATTCTAAGAGCAGTTTATTGCGTAAATACTCAGTTAGACAAAGAATCATTGCGTATCGTTGAAGAAACTTCATCAATTAATAATTGTAACTTTCCTGATTTATCTATAACAATTTTGCATCCATCATTTACTATACGGTATGTTTCCTGTTCAACTGGAATTTCAGTCCAAATTGATTCTGCAATACCAAATTCTACTTCATAATAATTGTCATAAAAAACTCTAATTGATTGTACCCGTCCCCAGTCTTCGAAGCTAATTTCCTTTACTTTACCAAATAATCTAATCCAATTATAGTTTTCTAAAAATAGTTTTTGATTCTTAACAATTATTACTAAATCTATATCAGATTCGGGTGTAGCTTCATTCCGGGCATAAGAACCAACTAATAAAATTGACTCAACTTCTTTGTTAGTTATTGCCCATTCTTTTAAATTATTAATAAACTCTTGTAGCATAAACTTAGCAATGACTTTTCGTCTAACTAATGGCAAATAACTTCAGACTGTGTAACCGGCGATTTTAACTTCGGACTTAAATACGGTATGCCAAGCCCCAATCCTCGCAATATAAAAATTACACCAAGCAGCACTGCTAAAGCCGGTATCAGCTTGTTGATGCGTCTTTTAATTCCTTGTGTAAGATATTTTCCCGCCACTGATGTCCCGAGCATAACCGGGAAAGTTCCTAGACCAAACAGCGCCATAAATATTGCCCCATTGAGAACACCGCCCGTTGAAACCGCGCCTGCCAATGCAACGTAAACAAATCCGCATGGAAGAAAGCCGTTTAATATTCCGAACCAAAGAAAAGACCTGCTCCCCTTTGATGTAGACAACCTGGAAAAAGAATCTTTTACAAAGTTATTTACCGACTGATAAACAGGGGTAGCAGCAAACCAATTTTTTATTTTACGCGGAGAAAGTACTGCAATTAAAATAACTGCCCCAAGCGCAATTGAAGCGGCTTCCTGTAAGCCTACCAAACTTAGCCGCTGCCCGAACAAACCGAACATTGCGCCGAAAAATGCATACGTAATTACGCGTCCAATGTTATAAAGAATACGGCTCCATAAAACTTTTAATTGCGATTCGGAATTAACCGGCAAAGCCAATGCAATTGGCCCGCACATTCCAACGCAATGAAAACTTCCGAGAAATCCTATCAAAAAACCTGCGTAAATTTCCATATTAATTTATCATTATTATTTTTTCATCGTAGTAAGTAGTATTACGGGCCTGCCAATCGATCTTTACACGCCATACTCCTTTAGCCAATTGAGCCAAGGGTACTTTGTGCTGCATCGATTCATCGCAGTCGATATCCATTGTTCTGTCAAGCGACCTATCGGAAGGGCGGAATACCGTAAGCACCCCTTCCACTTCGTATGATTTAAAACTTTTGGGGAAAGATATATTCAGGTTAACGGAATCTAGTTCAACATCAACCTTTTCCGCTAATGCTTGTGAACGTTTTTGCTTATCTATCTGCTCCTGGTGTTTGAGCTCATGCTCGTAATAGTCATCACGAACAAGATTTACATCAAGTGTGTGCATGTACACTACAATGCTCACTACAGAGCTTATAAATATTACATAAGTAATTGTAATACCTACGCCCCATGAAAATTTCATACATTATCCTTTCTATTAACCTTTCCTAAGAAAGATGTTTTTATTACGTCAATTAGTTTTCCGTTCGATTTCACAGCAATTTCCAAGGGTGTATTTAGACCCATTAGCTTGGACTTATCGAGTATAACAAGAAATTTACCTTCCGCAACACCCTGCGGTTCAATCTTAAGATCAGTACCAATCAATTTAATTTCCGCATCTATGTTTAGCAGTTCAATTTCCGCCGGCATTTCGTCGAAGGTTTTGTTAACTATTTTCAAGTCGTACAAATTGCTTATCCTGTCTTCAGGCTGTTCCTGGTAAAGCATGCCCGGCGTGCGTAAAATTGTTAGCTCAAAGTCCGACCTGGTAACAAGCAGGGTAGTAGTAAGTGAAAGCAATAATAAAAGCACTACCGTATAACCAATTGCCCGCGGAGTAAATATCGAACGAATCTTTTTCTCTATTTCATTTTTTGAAGCGTAACGAATTAGTCCTCGAGGCTTGTTAATTCTATCCATAACATCATCGCATGCATCTATGCATGCAGTGCAATTGACGCACTCAAGCTGCGTTCCGTTGCGTATGTCTATTCCCGTAGGACAAACATCAACGCATAAGTGACAATCGATACAATCACCCTGCCCGGATTGATCTACACCCTTGCGTATTTTACCCCGTGGTTCGCCGCGTACATTATCGTAAGCGATTACAATCGAATTCTGATCGAGCATCACACCCTGAAGCCTTCCGTACGGGCACACAAGCGTACATGCCTGTTCGCGGAAACTTGAAAATACGTAGTAAAATAATCCCGAAAATACGAGAACCGAGATGAAACCCGTCATGTGTTCGGTCGGCGGTGAAGTAACTATGTTAAACAGTTCTTCAATACCAACTATGTATGCTATGAATGTATTCCCGATCAGAAAGGAAATTGAAAAGAATATAATATGTTTAGATATTTTCTTAAAAGATTTTTGACCGCCCCAGGGAGCTTTGTTTAAGGCCTGCTGCTGGCGGAAGTCTCCTTCTATCCAGTATTCAATTTTGCGAAATACCATTTCCATGAAGATTGTTTGCGGGCAAACCCATCCGCAGAATAGACGACCATAGACGACGGTAAAAAGGAAAATGCCAATTATAACAGAAATCATAGCCAGCGCGAATAAGTGAAGGTCGTGCGGGCCGAAAGGAATTCCGAACAAAATAAATTCCCGGTCGATAACATTGAGAAGCATGAACGGATGACCGTCTACTTTAATAAAGGGAGCCCCGAACAAAAATGCCAGCAGGAGAGTAGTTACGATAACACGCGCATTATGAAACCTTCCGGAAGGTTTCTTGGGATAAACCCAAACACGTTTTCCTTCATCGGTAACAGTTGAAATTTGATCTCTGAACTTTTCTTCTTGCATAACCGGGATGCCTTATATTTTCTAGGATGAACCGAAATTTGATTATGAATCAGTCCAACTTATTTCTCAACATATTGCGACTGATCAAAAAAATAGATGTTTGAAAAATAGCAAGGATTCAAACGTGAAAAAAACTAATCGTGACGGGGGAATAGCTTTTACACTCCTTAAATACGATTTCCAAAACTGAGGTTCCAACCAATATTGTCAAACCATAGAGGCTAAATATTTTTATCGTCGCCTTTTTCTTCCTGCCAAATCTCGCCTTCAGGCGCCTTTGCATTCGGCGGGTTAGTTCCATGCAATGTCATTATATAACTTGAAACAGCTTGCATTTGCGTAGGATCAAGTTGAGTTTGCCAGCTTATCATTCCTTTCTGCGGCACGCCGTATTTCACAACGCTGAAAATATTTTTTATTCCGCCGCCGTGAACCCAATAATCGTCAGTGAGGTTTGGACCAACCAATCCTTCACCTGCATTACCATGGCATGCTGCGCAGTTCTTATCATAAATTTCTTTACCGCTGTTCAATGTAGCTGCGTCATCTGCGAAGGTCACGGTTTCTTCATTTAAGAAAGCGCCGGATCGCACAAGTATTTCTCGCTCCTCAGCGGCAAGCCTCATCCCTTCCAGCCATTCCTCGGCCTGTACATTGCCCGAGCCTACCACATGATAACGAATCATATAAACTATACTGAATACAACAGTTACCCAAAGCAGCCCATGGAACCATGGCGGGATTCGGCTGTCAAGTTCACGAATACCGTCATATTCATGTTCCATGAGAATCTCATGTTCTTTCTCAACAGGTGTAGATTTAGTAAGCATGTTGATGAACTTCCGGATAGGAGCTTTAATCAATTCACCCCGGTGGTCGTTCCTTTCAGAATAAATGAGAACGAGCCACATAACAAGAAGAATTGAAAGTAAAGTAATTACAGCCATTATTTTTGCGATACTGTAAAGAAGCTCATCCGCATCGTCGGCAGCAAATAGATTTACAGCCGATAAAAAGAAAACAAAGACTGAAAGCAGTACTCTATAATTTATCATTTATCAACTCTTTATTATTTTCTGTATCGTTTTCTAAAGGCAGGTTTTTCATTTTGCCGATATATTTTTTATCAGCTCTTAAAGCCCAAACTGCAACACCTAGAAACATTGTTACGAATAATATCAAACCGACTATGGCATATATTGAAACTCCGTCAATCGATCCCAAGTATTTGGAAAACATAATTACTCCTGGTTTGATGTTTCTTCTACTTTTATATCCGTTCCGAGCCTCTGCAAATACGCGATTAGAGCAATGATCTCTTTATCAGGCTCAACAACGGCACCATTGTTCAATAAATCTTCCGCAATTTCATTAGCTTGTTTCATCAGGTCTTCGTTTGCAAATTCTTCGTACCCTTCCTCGTATGGAACGCCAAGTGTGCGCATCGCTCTTATTTTTGAGGAAGTCTTCGATACATCAAGTGTTTGCTCCAGCAGCCACGGGTACGGTGGCATTAAAGAGCCCGGCGACATAGAACGCGGATCTTCCATATGCAGGTAATGCCACAAGTTCGAATACTTTCCGCCCAGGCGATGCAAATCCGGGCCTGTTCGCTTCGATCCCCAGAGGAAAGGATGATCGTAAACAAACTCGCCGGCTTTCGAGTACTCGCCGTAGCGTTCGGTCTCAGATCTGAACGGGCGTACGAGCTGGGAATGACAGGAGTTGCACCCCTCGCGGATGTAAAGGTCCCTTCCTTCCAACTCAAGAGGTGTATATGGTTTTACGCTCGCAATTGTAGGTATGTTCGACTTTACAAGAAACGTTGGAATAAACTCAACAATACCGCCAATCAGAATTGCAATAACAGCCAGAATTGCAAATTTGATGGGTCTTTTTTCCAGCCATCTGTGTGCAAGACCGAAACGAATTTTATCCTTGGGTTTTTCAAGCGCCGGGGCTTCCATCGATTCCGAGCTTACAAATGAGCCTGATTTAACCGTCATGTACAAATTGTAAATCATTACAATAACACCAACTAAGTAAACTGTTCCACCGACCGCACGTATAATATACATTGGCACAATTTGCAGAACTGTTTCGAGGAAATTCGGATATTGCAAAATTCCTAACGGTGTAAATTCTTTCCACATTAAACCCTGCACAATGCCCGACCAGTACATTGAAACTGCGTACATTACAATACCCAGAGTACCAAGCCAAAAATGGGCGTTGGCAAGTTTAATGGAGTACAGTTTGGTCTTGTAAAGTTTTGGAAGCATCCAATAAATCATACCGAAAGTTAGAAACCCGTTCCAACCGAGCGCGCCGATATGAACGTGCGCTATTATCCAGTCTGTATAGTGAGTGAACGCGTTAAAATTCTTTAGCGATAACATCGGTCCTTCGAACGTAGCCATACCGTAAGCAGTTACAGCAACAACCATAAATTTAAGTGTCGGGTTATCGCGAACGCGATCCCATGCACCGCGAAGCGTTAACAGTCCGTTTAACATACCTCCCCACGAGGGCGCAATAAGCATAATGGAGAAAACAGTTCCGAGTGACTGTGCCCAATCAGGTAAAGCCGTGTATAATAAGTGGTGAGGGCCGGCCCAAATGTAAATAAATATAAGCGACCAGAAGTGAAGAATCGACAGCCGGTACGAGTAAACCGGCCTGTTAGCCGCCTTCGGCAAATAATAATACATCAATCCCAAATATGGTGTGGTTAAAAAGAATGCAACTGCATTATGCCCGTACCACCATTGAACCAGAGCGTCCTGAACGCCTGCATATACGGAATAGCTTTTCAATAAGCTAATAGGCAATTCAATCGAATTTACAATATGCAAAACAGCCACCGTGAATATTGTTGCAATGTAAAACCAAAGCGCAACATACATGTGTTTTTCACGTCGCTTTATTATTGTTCCCATCAGGTTTATCGAAAATATAACCCATACAACAGCGATTAAAATATCTATTGGCCATTCTAATTCTGCATACTCTTTTGAAGTTGTTATACCCGAAAGCAAAGTAACTGCGGCGAGGACAATAATAGTCTGCCAACCCCAGAAATGAATCTTGGCAAGCATGTCGCTGAACAGCGGCGCTTTACACAACCTCTGCAGTGAATAATAAACACCCGCAAAAATAGCATTTCCCACGAAAGCGAAGATGACTGCATTTGTGTGAAGAGGCCGAAGCCTGCCGAAAGTTGTATATTGAAGACTAAAATTTAACTCGGGAATGAAAAGCTGGAGAGCGAGAATAACTCCAACAAGCATGCCTACAACGCCCCAGAGGGTCGCTGCAAAAAGGAACATACGAACAATCTTGTTGTCGTAACTGAATTTTTCTATGTTCATAGACGAAGGCTCCTTATGATTGGGATCTATATCCTTTCAATTTGTTTTTGATTTTTCTTCACTGCTATCGTTGTCGAAAAGTATTCTAACAGAGGGTGTGTATTTATCATCGTACTGGCCTGATTTAACAGCCCACAAAAAGGCGATCAGGAATCCTATTGCTACTGCTAACGATGCGCCTATAAGAATTACGATTACTTCCACTAAAGCAATCCTTGTTTTTTAGCCGTTAAATTTGTGGACAGAGTTGCAAATACTACCACTGAAATTGAACTGATAGGCATTAGTATTGCGGCTATTACAGGTGATAACAACCCCTGTACGGCAAAAAATAATCCCACCAGGTTATACAAAAAAGAGATAATAAAACTTAGTATAATAATTTTCCTACTGGTTCGTGAAAAATTAACAAAATCTTTTAACTTATTAAAGGACTTCGATTCCATTATTCCATCGCAAGCAGGCGAAAAATTATTAACGTTCTCCGATATTGAAATGCCAACATCGCTCTGTTTTAACGCACCGGCATCATTCAGTCCGTCGCCTATCATTAATACTTTGTGATTCTTTGATTGTAAGTCTTTTACGTAATTTAATTTATCAAAAGGCGATTGCCTGAAAAGCAGCCTAGCTTTATCACCGAAAAAGTTTCGTAAATTATTCTCCTCCCCCGCATTGTCGCCGGATAATACTGAAATACAGTAAAGCGATTTAAGATTGGCAGCGATTGCCTTCAAATTTGGTCGGTACTTATTTTTTATTTCAAAGTACCCTAACCTTTCATTATTGATTTCGACATTTACTTTAGAGCTATTCGGCAAGTCTCCGTTAACTTTGGAGGCGCCGTTGAAAAACCGGTCAGACCCCAGTTTCACTTCTGCGCCGTTAACAATTGCCAAAATACCTTTCCCGAAAACCTCCTCAAATCTTTCTACCGGGTAATGATCGGCCGGCAAAAGCGCACGTACCAGGCTTTGGCTTAACGGGTGCGATGAGTCCTTTGCCGCAGAAGAAATAAGCGATTTCCGTTCATCGCTGAGTTCCTCTCCAATATAGTTTATGTCCGATGAATTTGTTTCAGTCAGTGTTCCCGTTTTATCGAATACTATTGAATCCACTTTCGCCATTCTTTCGATTTCATCAGCGTTCTTTACGTAGAACTTGTTGCGCCCGAATATACGCAACGAATTTCCTAGTGTAAACGGCGTTGATAGCGCAAGTGCACATGGGCAAGCAATTATAAGCACGGCGGTAAAAGCGTTGAATGCAACATGTATATCGCTTGGCGCCCAAAATATGAAAGCAGTTGAAGCAATGCCCAGAATTATTATTGTAAAATACTTGCTAATGATATTCACAAGCATATTTATGTTGCTGCTATATTCTTTCCTGAAGGCATCCTGGTTCCATAATTGAGTAAGGTAGCTTTGCGATACGTCTTTCACGGTTTCAACTTTTATAGACTTACCTACTTGTTTGCCGCCAGCGTATATTATGCTCCCGTTTGTTTTATAGACCGGAACCGACTCGCCGGTAACAAAACTATAATCTATATTCGCGGAGTCGCTGATAAGAACCGAGTCTGCCGGAACTATCTCGCCGTTTTTAATTATTATTCTGTCGCCGGCTTCAAGTTTATCAAGCGGTTTTGTAGTTTCAGCACTGTCCTTAATAATGGTAACGGCAATTGGAAAATAGGATTGATAATTCCGCTCAAAGTTCAGAACATCATATGTTTTATACTGAAATAATTTTCCTATCAACAGAAAAAAGACCAGCGCCGCAAGCGAATCAAGATAACCGGCCCCTGTAACCGTTATTAGCTCGTAATAGCTCCTCGCAAACAATACGAATATTCCGAGAGTAATCGGTACATCGATGTTAATAATCTTTTTCTTTAACCCTTTCCATGCGGAAAAATAATACTCACTTGCACTGTAAAGGAAAACCGGCAGCGCCAGCAGCATATTCAATGTACCGAATATGTTTTTGATATTATCCGTAACTACATCATCGAGCGAGAGATACTCAGGGAAACTCAGCAGCATGATATTCCCGAAAGCGAATCCTGCGACGCCGATTTTGTAGTACAATTTTTTAAGCACTTCATCCGATTTACTTTTCGTTTTCTCTTCGAAGTTGAACGAAGGTAAGTAGCCCAGTGAATCGAGAAGAATGACTACATCCTTTAGAGTAGTTTCCTTTACCGAATATTTTACCGATACTGTTTTTTTCAGGAAGTCAACTTCGGATTCGGGTATTGCAAGGTTAAATTTGTACAGGTTTTCGAGTATCCAGATGCACGAGCTGCAATGCATTTGCGGAATAAAGAAGGTTATTTTAGTCCAGTTACCGTCGGTAAAATCGATCAGTTTGTTTTGCAAATCGGGATCATCTAAAAAATCAAAGTTACGACGGATTTCGTTACGTTTGCTTATGCCGGGTGTTTCTTCGATTGAGTAGTAATCGCACATGTTGTTTGCTTGTAAAATCTCGTAAACGGTCTTACACCCGTTGCAGCAGAACAGTTTATCGTCAATAAAAATCGAGTCGTCCGAACAGTCGCCGCCGCAATGATAGCATGAAAGTTTTATTTCGGTATATTGGCTCAAGTTACTCAGCAACTAAATAAAAGATGATATGACTTATTAGTTTTTATTAGAGTGACAAAGTTAGAAAATTATCGCGATAAAGCGTAAAGGAATAAGTGTAAAAAGAAAGCAGGCCGCGGCCTGCTTTCGATTATTTATTTTCGGGCGTGTTTTTATCCTGATTGGTTTTAAAATCAGCAATTTTAATGTAGTTTTTCCTGCAAAGCGCTACCAGGTAACCCACCTGGCTGGAAATGTTATCAATGCCTGAAAGTAAATTGAGGAACAGCATTGAATTTCTGCTTGTAACTTTGCCGAATTTAATGCGCAGCAAAGCGCTTTCATCCAGTACCTGGAATAATTCCTGAACGGCCTCCTGCTTCTTGTTAAAGTCCTCAACCATTTCGAACTTTTTATTATCAAGAATATCATTAGCCACATTTACCAGGTCAGCTACCGAATTATACAATTTGTTCAAGTCGCTAAATTCTTCGGGGCCGGGTAACTGGTGATTATTGTCCAAATGAGTCAAGCAATACTCATGGAATTCCCTAATGTTTGCCTGTATTTCCTGGACAGAACTAATTATTTTACCGTAACGCCGCCCCTGTTTTACTTCACGATCATCAAGCATTTGAACAGAATGTATAATTTGGGTTATAATTGAGTTCGAATGTTTCTTTAACTTTTTTACATCTTTAGATTGGCCGGTAAGCTTTACCCTGTCTCCCCCGGAAAGAGCAGCTAGGTTCTTTTCGATCGTCACAACTACATCGGACAAGTATTTAGTGATATCGGAAAACAAAGCAGCTAAAGATTCAGCGCCGGTTTTTGCGCTTGCCATTGTTAATTTTTGTATGGCTTCATCTTCTTCTTTTTCGCGCTTTTTATGAAGAACATGGGTTCTGAAAACAAAATATCCGGCTAAAGGAACAAGTATTACAATAGAAACCAATTCACCAAAATAAATTAATGTTGCGAATGTACCGCTAACTGTGAATGCAATAACGGCGGTTAAGAACCATCCCCCGATGACGGTAATTACCCCGTTAACTCTATAGACCGCGCTTTCGCGACCCCAGGCTCTGTCCGATAATGAAGTGCCCATTGCAACCATAAAAGTTACATACGTAGTTGAGAGCGGCAGCTTTAAAGATGTAGCAAATGAAATTAGAATAGAAGCCACCATTAAATTAACAGATGCTCTAAGTAAGTCAAAAGCAGGAGCATCTGCACGATTCATTTTTTTAAGCTGTGCTTTAGAGATATCAAATCTTTTATTGATTTTACCCTGAAGGCTGTTGGGAGTTATCTTTTTAACGATAGCTAAAAACGATATGCTCATTCTAACAACTACGCGGGCAACCAAAGAAGATTCAAACCTTTCATACCCTTCTTCCTGGCGGCCTAAGTTAACTTCTGTTTTAGTAACTGTTCGGGCCTTTTTATTGAACCAAAGAGTAATAACCATAATAACCCCTGCAATTAATAACAAGAGCGTTGGGGTATCAACTTTTTGTTTTAATTCTACCATTAAGTGAGTAAACGGATCGTTCATGTTGGCCGCAATTTGATAAGAACTAAGACCGGCTAAAGGTACACCGATAAAATTCACCAGGTCATTAGCGGCAAAAGCAAGCGCCAGGGCAAATGTTCCTATAAGAACAAGCGGCTTGAGGATGTTAATTTTTGTAAACCATAAAAGAAGCTGGAACAATATACTCCAGACTACTAAACTATATAAAATAACGGAAAGCATATTTTCTTTTATATAGTTTACTACATCTGCAGGTATGAATATTGCGCTTTTAGCTCCCTTTAAAAGAATAAAAAAGCTTATGGCGGTTAATGTTACTGCACCAAATACAGCCCCGTATCTTTTTACTCTTTTCTCAAATTCAAAAGTAAAAATTAACCTGATTACGTATTGAATTATCGCGCCAACGGTGAATGCAATTACTACAGATAATAATATACCTGAAATAATTGCGAAAGCTTTACTGGTATTGATATAATTTACTACTTCGGTAATGTTATTGCTAACGCTAAGAACCTTCACCAGCGAAATTGCAACTGCCGATCCCAACAGCTCAAATACTATAGAAACAGTGGTTGAAGTGGGTAATCCAAAAGTATTGAATAAGTCAAGCAAAAGAACATCAGTAAGCATTACCGCAAGGAATATCATCATAATATCCTGGAAGTAAAACATATCTGGATTAAAAATACCTTTTCTGGCAACTTCCATTAATCCACCGGAAAAGATAGTACCCGCCATTATACCGAGACTGGCAACTATCATAATAATATGGCGCGGAGCCACCTTTGAACCAATGGCGGAATTCAGAAAGTTTACCGCATCATTACTTACGCCTACGATGAGATCCGAAATAGCAAGAACGAAAAGGATAACAACGATAACAAGGAATAATTCCATCTGAGTTTTCTCTCCTAAATCCTAAGAATAGCATATTAAAAAATTATTAACCTAGAATGATAACAGCAATTAAATTTCCAATAAAGTTAAGTTTAGGTTAACTTTCGAGACATTCTAAAGCATTAAAGTTCAGATTATTGGATTATAATCAAAATATCCATCTAATCTTGTCCTATATAAATTACTTTTTTGATGAAATTCAGTAACTTTCTTTATGCATTCCAAAAATAATCACGAAATACATCATGAATTTATCTCGAATCGTTATTCTAATATTATTCACTCTATCAACCACAAATTTTGCAAAAGGTATGAAACAGCCAGGTATAATTCCCATACCCCAGATTGAAGAAATTACAGAGGGAAATTTTTCTCTAATCGGTAAATTAAATTTATACGTTCCGGAAAATTCCGATCTTAGTTCCGTTATATTTGAACTGCATAAGTCGATTGAAAATAATGCGAAAGTCTCGTTCACGGAAATCGACAATCCCGATAACGCTAAGATTATTTTCCTTCTTGATCCCAGTATAGATTTTAGCGATTACCACACCGCAAATTATAATGAAGCATACCTCCTGGATATTACCGAACCCAGGATCACAGTTCGGGCGCGAACCGGTAGAGCCTTGTTCTACGGCGCAATGAGCTTGGTGCAGCTCATCGAGATCTCGAACAATAACCTGATAAAATGCAGGCGAATTATTGATTGGCCCGACATGGCGATACGCGGTATAT
>JANQLA010000002.1 GCA_028280855.1 Melioribacteraceae bacterium | reverse complement strand
ACAGATTAGTAATTTGTCCGGGTTTATAGGCAGAGATAATAATTATTATTGCACAGGCTGGAAAGCCTGTGCTACAATAAGGCTAAAAATCAACAGTATACTTTACACCACCGGTTATCCACCTGCCCGGTAAGGTAACTCCGGCAATGTCATGGTAAGTTTCGTTGAACAAGTTGGTTGCTTTCAGAGATAACTCAAACGCCCACACCTGTTTGTTAAGCTGCAAATCGGTTAAAAAGTGATCTTCGAAATTCTCGCGATCCTCGTAGCGGAAGACCCAGCTTGCATCGACACCAAGCGGTAGAGTATGAATTACATTTGCTATTATCTGGTTGCTAAGGTGATCGAGTACATAACGCGAATCAAACTGCTCGGTGGATTTATCGGAATCGAGCTTTGTATAGCTAACCGAAACGAGTTTAAACGGGAGACCCTTCATAAGTTTATTCGGGTAAAGTTTTAGTCCGAGTTCAAGTCCGTTGGTATTTACTTGGGCAATATTGCGAGCCGTCCATTTACCTCCTTCAACCAACTGCACCCAATCGATTATGTTTTTCCCTTCGCGCCTGAAGAGAGAGATAGTCGCTTCGAGATAGCCCCGGTTGTAGTTTGATCCAATTTCATAGGATAGTGATTCCTCATGCTTTAACAATGGATTGCCTTCAGTAACACTATCGTTGTAATATCTATCGGTAAACGACGGAACCCGGAAAGCTTTACCAATAGAACCAAAAACTTTTACGTTGCGCGAAATAGAATAAGCTAAATCCAGGCCGGGGTATACCTGCCAATCGATATTGGTAAACTTATAAACAAATCCGCCAAGGTTTACATTAAGCTTGTTCAGGGGTTCAAACGCATGTTCAAAAAACAATCCCTTTCGTTCACGTCTGTGCTCGCCGAGATTGTTACTTTTAATTTCATCTCTAACAAACTCCAAACCAACCGAAGTGCTTCCAAGATTAGATTTAACAGTTGCCTGCAGCTCAGCGCCGTATACATTTGTTTCATGCCTGTTCCTATAGAATGATGGGTTATATTCGCGCAGCACAAATTCATCATCGTTTCTGCGCCAATAGATCTTAGGCGAAATATAAAATACATTGCTACCGTAGTTTGCACTAATATTCAGCAACTTGGTAATAGTATGTTCCGCCTGATCAGGGAAAAGCGAAGTGTAAAAGCTGTTCGCACCGAACTTCTTCTCATTATAGCCGAATAATAAGTTAACATTGCCCTTTCTAAATGTAAGCGACGAATTATAATTAAACGATGTTAAGTCGAATGCAGTATTGTGCCTATAACCATCAGAATGGTTCTGATTAAACGAAATCCTGTTTACCCAGTTAGCAAAAGAAAAGCTTCCGCCAATAGCAGAGTTGTAATAACCGTTTTCTCCCCCAATCGCTTCAATTGAAAAACTTTTGCCGTTAGATTTTTTTGTAATAATATTTACTACACCGGAAAACGCATTTGGTCCAAAAGTTTTGGATGCCTGTCCCTTCACAACTTCAATACGCTGAATGTCATCCTTCGACAAAGGTAAGTTTAAATTATGATGACCCGTTTGCGGATCAATAATTTTTATGCCGTCTATCAAAACGAGCGCCTGCTCAAACGTGCCGCCGCGGATAGACAGATCGGCTTGAATACCGTCCACTCCGCGTTGCTTAAGGTCGATTCCTCCAACAAACTGGAGAACGTCTTGCACCGAATTTACAGGCAGCAGTTCAAGTTCTTTTGCAGAAATAAGTGCAACGTTCCTCGTTGTATTCGATATTGAAATCGGGGTTCTGCCTGCTGTTACGATAACATCACCTGTAGTTACCCGCATCTCATTTTGAGCAGGTATCTTGGAATTAAACAAAACAATTGCAATTAACAAATAGAAAACTATTCGCATAAAACCTCTTTCATGTTCGTTAAAAAAATAGATATGTAAATTGATTTGATTATTACGCAGGGGCAGCAACAGGGGATATTACTGAAAAGGATTGTGTTCCGTTAAGATAGCTAAATATTCACAACCCGGCCTGTGTAACGTTTGATCAAAGAACTAACAGTAAGCTGCTTATAAACTCAGGATATCGTTATATATTATAAATACCATTAGAGCAAGCAACAAAACAAATCCTGCGTTTTGTATTGCAATTTTAAACTTTAGCGGAAGCTCCCGCCTTATTAAACCCTCGACAAGAATAATAACAAAATGCCCGCCGTCAAGTACGGGAAACGGCATAATATTCAGAATGGCAAGTGTTAAACTCAGCAAAGCAAGAAATCTTAAAAACGAAACTATGCCCAAATCTGCCGACCTTGCTGCGAACTGAGCTATTCTTACAGGTCCGCCGAATGCGCTTCCAAATTCGATATCGCCTTTAATTACGCTTCCAATTGAAGTAAATGTTAATACCGTATATTGTATGATATCATCAACGCCTAAAGACACCGACTTAAAAAAACCAAATGTTTGATAATCAATTTCTCCGGTGTAAGCGTCGCCTATACCTATTCCTATTTTCCCATCAATGCCGGGAGTAACTGCGGTATAAACCGTGTCTTTTTCTCTCAGAAGAGTAACGGGCAATTCAACATCTTTGTTGGATGAAATAATATCGATTGCTTCGGCACTGGTATTTAGGGAAGCATTGTTTATTGAAAGAAATATATCGTACATTTCAATTCCAGCTTGTTCGGCGGGGGAGTCCTCGAAAACTTGCGAAATCATTGGCCTGGAATCACCCAAGGGCAGAATAAAAGATTCCTGCGCCGCTTCGGAAATCAGTTTTCCGTCAACAACAAATTCAACGTGTTCACCGTCGCGATCAACTTTTACGTTTTTATCTGTTCCCAGTCCCGTAAGAACCAGGCTATTTAATACTTCTTCCCAGTGCGTTGGCTTTGTATCGTCAATTTGAAGCACTTTGTCTCCGGTCTTAAACCCGGCTTTTGCCGCAAAAGATTCTTCCTGTATTATCCCAACAGTGGTGGTGTTATAAATTTGTTTACCCTGGAAAAAATTTATACCCGCGAATACAACCAATGTAAGTGTTAAATTCATCATTACACCGGCTGTTATAACAAACAGTTTCTGGTACGTGGGTTTCGAACGGAATTCATAAGGCTTAGGTTCTTCTTTTGTAAATTTGTTGTCAAAGCTTTCGTCAATCATTCCCGCTATTTTTACATAGCCGCCGAGAGGAAGTAAAGATATGCGGTAATCGGTACACCCTTGCATATCAATATCTTTATCCAGATCGCCAAAAGTAAGTCCGTTTATTTTATTCCAGCCTAACAATCTTTTACCGAATCCAATTGCAAAAACATCTGTTCTCATCCTGCAAATTTTAGCTGCCAGGAAATGCCCCAGTTCGTGAACAAAAACCAGTATCGCTATAGTTATTATAAAATATATTAAATAATCCATCTTCTTCTGCTAATTAATTGTCAAAGCATATTCGCGTGTTTTACGATCACATTCAATAATAGTTTCAAGACCCGGTCTTAAATGATTTTCAATATGATCAAGTGATTTTTGAATAACGTTTGGAATATCGGTAAAAGGAATCTGCCGCTTCAAAAATCTGTCTACTGCTATTTCGTTGGCTGCATTTAATATGCATGGCGCTGTTCCACCATGCTCTAAAACATCGTAAGCCAATTTTAAACAGATAAATTTACTAAAATCCGGATCAAAAAATGTTAAAGACTTTATTTTTGTTAAGCTTGTACTCGTAAATTCGTTTTTAATTCTTTTCGGGTAAGATAATGCATATAATATAGGAAGTTTCATATCGGGCAGGCTAAGCTGAGCTTTTATTGATCCATCGGAAAATTCCACCATTGAGTGGATAATAGACTGCGGATGAACCACAACCTCAATCCTATCATTGCTTAGCCCAAAAAGCCATTTGGCTTCGATAACTTCGAGACCTTTATTCATCATTGTAGCCGAATCGATTGTAATCTTGCTGCCCATATCCCAATTGGGATGATCAAGCGCTTCTTCTCGCGTAACATTAGCTAATTGTTCATGGCTGTGCTCCCTGAAAGGCCCACCCGATGCAGTAAGAATTATTTTTTTTATTTCATCGTGTTTTTCGCCTGCAAGGCATTGGAAGATAGCGCTGTGCTCCGAATCGACGGGCAGCAACTCCGAATTATATTTGTTACACAAATCGATAATTATTTGTCCGGCAACTACCAATGTTTCTTTATTGGCAAGCGCAATACGTTTTTTGCGTTTAATTGCTTCGATAGTGGGTTCAAGTCCTGCAAAGCCAACAAGCGAAGAAATTAGTATATCGTAATCGCATTGTTTTGTAGCTTCAATCAAACCTTCATTACCCGAATAAAACTCAAAACCGGATTTGTGTAATTTTATGAATTTCTCTGCGGCTATTACGTCGCGCACAGCAACTACTTTAGGTTTGAATTCGGCTACCTGCCCGGCTAATAAATTAATATTTGAATTCGCCGTTAATCCTGCAACTTTGAACTCATCAGGGAACTGTC
>JANQLA010000400.1 GCA_028280855.1 Melioribacteraceae bacterium | reverse complement strand
ACTTCATTTCCAGCAGTTTACGCGAATTAATAACCGAACTTTGATCCGAAATCCACGCGCCCAACTGGCTCCCCCGGGGGCGTGTAGTGAAGTACCTCATTGATTCGGTTGTTGATACTTTGTTCGCCTTACCGTTAATGATTACCTGTCGTTCAAGCAGCAGCCATGGAAAAACTCCCGCTACAGCCGGGTTGCTTTCTATGTGTTTCGCTTTTACACTATTATAGTTGGTAAAAAATACGAATCCCTTTTCATCAAACATCTTAAGCAGAACAGTGCGAATGCCCAAATCGGATTTGCCTGATGCAGTGGCAAGACTCATTGCATTCGGCTCAATAATGTTTGCACTTGTAGCGTCGTTAAACCACTTTTCAAACTGAACAAATGGATTGTCGTCCAGCATCTCTCTGGTTAAGCCGTCCTTTGTATAATCCTCTCTCAATTTACCAAGGTCCAATAATCCTCCCGGGAATTACTTACTATTTACGAATTGTTTGGTATAATATTTAAGTTACCAAGATAATGAATTGGCGGATTGAAAAATTTTTTAATTTACTATTACTAGCTATGTAGTTAGTTCCCGTACCCTAGTTGTTTTAATGTTACGCTAAGGCTGTCTATCACTTCGCTATCAATATTTATTATTTTGAACTTTATATTTGGTTTGTCTTCCGCCGTATTAAACGTCAAATGCCCGAACGAACATTTTTCATTGTAACCAATAATTGATTCTTCCATCAACTCGTGTGTATGAATATTTGTTAGTCTTGAGCTTTGGAATTCGTAAAGATCGTAACCGTTTTGTCTTTCAATTTTCCAAGCGTCAGTTCTATGCCTGTCTGCCGAGAGAAGTACTACTCCTTCAATTTTACGGTCTTCGATAAACTTAAAAATCTCTTCTCTTTCTTCGGGAAAGCCTGCCCAAGTATCTTTGCTCCCCGGCTTTGCATCGAACGACCAGGGAACCGGGGAAATAAGCACTTTGAAAGTTGCTTTCGAATTGCCAAGTATTTTAAGCAGCCAGTCCTTTTGATATTCGCCTAGCATAGTGCGATAAGTAGAATCAAACGGACACGTTCTGTAATTCCTGCCGTCAAGGAAAAAGAAGTCAACATCTCCGATTGATTTTTTGAACCAGCAACCTGGCGTGTCTTCCGAGCCGTAAGCGGGATTATTCCAGTTATTTTTGAAGAGTTGCCAATTCGGGATTTTCCAAGCGGGCTTATCCTTAAATGGTCCCATCCATACATCATCCATTGCGCAATCGTGATCATCCCAAATAGCATAAACAGGAGTTGATTTTACCAGTGAGGCAAACTGCGGCTGGGACTGCCTTCTGTAGTAAGTAAAATTGTGAAACTCGTTCGGTAACCCGGGTAAATCAATATATACGTTATCGCCGAGAAGGAATAAACCATCGGTATCGTGGCTTGCGATAACTTCCCAAATCCGTTCATGCTTCGGGGTAAAACCCGCGCCGCCTCCGAAAGCGATTGTAATTTCTGATTGCTTTCCTGTATTTATACTTGTTGAAAAAGAAAGATAACCATCATTAAAACAAGCTTTGTTATCAATAAAAACCTGGTAAAAATAGTCTGTACCCGGTTTCAAACCATTCGCTGTAACTACCGTTGTATAATCGGTTTCTTCGCTAGTTCTGCTCTTGCCCGAAAATATAAACTGTGTCTTGTCTGGTTTTTCAAATACTTTTATTACAAGATCGGATTCTTGGAATGTGCGTAGCCAAAACTGAGCGCTTGAATCTGTAACATTACCCAGCATTGGCCCGTGAACTAATTTCTCCGGATACTTTTCATAGTAATCTTTAAAATCATTCGATTCATACAAGGGACGTAGTATTGATTTCGGGCCGGCGAGGAACCTGCTGAAAGGTATTCCACTGCTTATGGATTTCATCATGTAATAAAATGCTGAATCAACTTTGTTTAATTTGGAAAAAGCAACTGCCATCATATACAATGGTTCGGGATCATGTGGCTCTTCACGCAATCTGCGCCTGCAATATTCAATTGCCTGGCTGGGTTTACCTTCGATAATTGCAAGCATCTGTCTTTGACCACGGCGTTTGTATTGCACATCAGCTCGTTTTTCGGTGAACATTCGTCTGCTCCATTCGTTTTCACTGCCGTAGTATGGATAAATTGATCCCGGCGGATATGCATCTTTCGGTGCAAATATGCCGTATTCCTTTCCTCCCTGGGCGTACAAATAATTATTTGAACACAAAAAAATCGTTGATAAAATTGTGACGGACATTAATAATTTTAAAGATTTATTTAGCATTTTAATCTCCTATCTAAATTTGTTTATGCAATTCTAACCTTAATCAAACGAACATCTAATAGCATTCAAAAAAATATTATCATAATCTTAACCATATCTATTTTTTACTTGACAAAGCATTTCATTTCAGTTAATATGTAATCGTTATTATTTAGTTGCCATAATATAATATATAACTTATTAAAAAACAATAAGTTAGAAGATGTAAACGATTACATATTTAATAGCATTTTCACACTCTAGGGAAATTTGATGGTTAGTTTACAACAGGTTGCCAAGAAAGCGGGAGTTTCGGTAGCTACAGTTTCAAGAGTAATAAACAACTCCGATACTGTCTCATCAGTGACCAAACTCAAAGTTCAGGAAGCAATAAGAAAGCTGAAATATAAGCCAAATAAGGTAGCCCAGAGGTTAAGAGCAAAAAATACTCAAAGGAATTTAATAGGGCTTTTAGTGCCTGATATTCAAAATCCATTCTATGTTGAAGTGGTAAGAGGAGTTGAGGATTACTCATATAAAAAAGGATATGCAGTACTAATGGGTAATTTTGCTCAAGACGAAGAAAAAGAAAAAATGTACTTAGACATTATGCGTTCTGAAGAAATTGACGGATTAATTGTAGCCCCGGCAAATGAACGGGATGAAAAATTATTACAAATTATTAAAAACGGTTTACCGGTTGCATGTGTAGACAGGGGATTAAGCGGTGTTGGTGTTGATGTTATATTGGTTGATAATGAGAAGGGAGCATTCGATGCTGTAAATCATTTAATAAAATTAGGTCATGAGCGGATAGCATATATTGGAGGATTAAAGAATATTCCGACAACGTTACAAAGAAAAGATGGTTATTTACGAGCGCTACAAAGTAATAAAATTAAAGTTGATGACTCCATTATCAGATTAGGTGATTCAAAACATGAAAGCGGGCGTATCATTGCAGAAAAACTGCTCAAATTAAAAAATCCGCCAACTGCATTCTTCACGGGTAATAACCTGATTACTCTGGGAGCTTTAGAAACAATTCATAAAATGAAATTAGGTATACCGGATGATATTGCCGTAATTGGTTTTGATGATATGCCGTGGGCAATTTCGTTAAATCCGCCTCTATCGGCAATCAGTCAACCCGGCTATGAAATTGGATTGCGCGCTGCTGATATTCTCATTCAAAGAATCACCGACCCTGAGAGATTACCCGTAAAAGTTGTTTTGGATACGGAGTTAAAAATTAGGGAATCATGTTGAATAAAACATTATGCGAATTTCTTTTTAGTAAAAATATTAGCGCCGTTTAGAGTGCACTTCAATATAGCGATGATGGAGCTTGTATCTCGGTTAGTATTTGTTGAATGGCACGTTAACTCAAATTATTCAGAAGATATAAGAAAGAATAACAATAGAAAATTTGGGGCAGTAATGAAATTAAACAATATTTACAGGAGCGTAATCTTTACTCTAATCATCCTGATTAGTTGTTTCCAAAATACATCAGCTCAGACGGATTTACTCATTTCACCCTCGCCGATTTATTTTGGTCAAATACCGGTAGGAAGCAGTTCTGTTAGAGATATTACCATATTTAATACTACAATAAATTCTGTAACGATAAACTCCATTAGCATTTCAGGTGTGAGTGCTAATGAATTCAACATAATAGATAATCCTGGAAGCATAACGCTAAATGCAATAGGAAAAGTAGAACTTAAAGTTCAGTTTGTACCCGTTGATAATAAAAAAGCCGAAGCGGAGATTATAGTAAGCAGTAGTTCCGGTACATATACCGAAGTTCTTGATGGTTTTGGAATAACGCCCAGAAACGGAATACAGCCTTTTGAAAGAATTTTAGGCACAGCCGAAAGCGAAGGCGCTGCCGATATAAAAGCTACAAATGACGGAGGTTATATATTAATTGGTTCGATTACCCCGCCAAAAGAAGATTTCCCGTTTATTTACTTAATGAAATTAGATGTTCACGGCAAAATGTTATGGACAAATACTTTCGGTGACGATGATGGTTTTGACAGCGGTGTGGATATTATTCAGGTTTCGGACGGAGGATACATTGCTTTAGCGAATACGGAGAATTGGGGCGCCGGTGGTTCTGACATAATGTTACTGAAATTTGATAGCGCAGGTGAAAAATTGTGGCATAAGACTTTCGGTACCAATGAAGATGAGTCCGGTTCCGAAATAATTCAAACATTGGACGGCGGGTACCTTATACTTGGTACTACTTTTCCTGCCGGGGGAATAGGTAAAAGTACAATCCTTATAAAAACCAATGCAGATGGCGACAAACAATGGGAAAAATTATTTGAAGGCACTAATGCTAACGAAGGAGCGGACATAATACAACTTTCGGACGGAGCATTTGTATTTGTTGGCTTCGTAGCTATTGGAGAAGATTTTCAATTAAGTGTTGTAAAAACAAATTTATCAGGAGAAGTAAGCTGGGAAAAACAATTCGGGGGTTCCAATTGGGAAAAAGCAAGTTCGATTGAACAAACAAGCGACGGTGGTTTTATTGTTTCGGGCTATACGGCAAGTGAAGGAAGCGGGGCGCGTGACGGCTATTTAGTAAAACTAAATTCAAACGGCGATATTAATTGGACTAAAACATTTGGCGATACTCATTCGGATTCTTTTGGCGATGTTATTCAGTTAGAAGACGGCGGCTACATAGCCGTGGGCAGCTCAGTTACAATTTTTACCGATGAGCAGCAATTTACCGATATATTCATCGTAAGAACAGATGCTTCGGGCAACGAAGTTTGGAGACGCTTGTACGGTAAAGATAAATCTGAAGGCGCCGGTAGAATTGAAAAAGCCGATGATGGCGGTTTTGTCATATTGGGTGGTACCGGAAGTTATAGCAAAGCAAATGATATCTATTTATTAAAAATTGATCCAAACGGTCTGATAAGTTCGGTTAAAAGTGAATATAATAATTTGTCAAAAGTACCCTCGGATTTTAATCTGTATCAAAATTATCCTAATCCTTTTAATCCGACTACTAACATTGAGTATACGATTCCAGCATCAGAATTTAGAAGTCGGAATTCTGAAACCGTTACCCTGCGAATATACGACATACTCGGGCGCGAGGTTGCAATACTTGTGGATACAAAGCAAAAACCCGGTATGTATAAAGTTAAATGGGATGCGAGTAACTATGCTAGCGGTATTTATTTCTATGAACTGATTACAACCAAATACCAACAAACAAAAAAACTTATGCTGCTGAAATGAACTTATTGATTTTATCCATTACCAATTAAAAAACAAAAACTAAAATAAGGAGGAATTCATGAAGACTGGTACTACATTATTTAAGGGCTGTTTAGTCCTAATCAGTCTCCTCATGTTCAATCTGCTGTTATCTGCACAATCGGGACGCATTTCCGGGCGAGTGACTGATGCGTCTACGGGAGAAAGTTTACCGGGGGCTAATGTTTTTATTGAAGGGACAACATTTGGGGTAGCAACGGATAGATTTGGCGGCTACAGAATTGAAAAAATTCCTCAAGGTGAATATACATTAAAGGCTAGATATATTGGATATAATGAATATTCAACTACAGTGACTATTACTTCGGGGAGAACATTGCAGCAGGACGTTGAACTTAACATAAGCGCGGTAGAAATTGACGATGTAGTCGTTCAGGGTCTTTTACAAGGGCAGGTGAAAGCTTTGAACCAGCAACTTAATTCGCAAAATATAAAGAATGTTCTATCTAGGGAAGAAATGGAAAAATTTCCTGATATGAATACCGCTGAAACGTTGCAGAGAATTCCGGGCGTAACGGTAACGCGAAGTCTCGGAGAGGGGCGTTTCGTTTACTTACGCGGTACCGAACCAAGATTAACAACAGTAACAGTTAATGGACAAAAAATAGCTACACCAAGAGAGCAGGATCGCTTTATGGGTCTTGATGTTATTAACTCGAGCCAGTTGGCTTCAATCGAGGTTTCCAAAGCGATTACTCCGGATATGGATGGAGATGCAATTGGCGGTACAGTTGATCTGGTTACTCGGAGCGCATTTGACTACGAGAACAATTCACTATTGAAATTAAATGTTGGCGGCGGATATGCTGAGCTTGGCGGCGATCCGTTGATGAGGGGTTCTTTTAATTACAGCGCAATACTTGGCTCGGGTAAAAATTGGGGAATTAATATCGGCGGTAGTTGGTATCGTAACAAAATATCTTCCCATTCCAACGAGTTTGACTGGGATGATGAGGCTGAAGATGTAAATGGGAATCAGTTACCGGGATTTACGCTCGCCGACTATCGGTTGTATAACTATGAAACAACAAGGGATCATTTTGGATTTAATGGTGAGGTTGAATACAGACTGGATAATAAGAACCGCTACTTTTTAAGAGGAATGTATAACAGAAGAACTGACGATCAAACAAGAAATATGCTAAGGTACAGGCTCGATAGGGGAGACTACATAAGCTCTACCATTATTAATGAAGGTAGGACAGGTTTCGAATTATCTTATAGAGACGAAATACAAAATCTGTACTCTGTGTCATTTGGTGGAGAAAACAAATTAGGTGATTGGGATCTGGATTATACTTTATCATATAGCTTCGGAGAAGAAACAACCGGTGACGATGGACAACTTAAATCCGAATGGAGAATAAAAGATATTAGTATGGCTCTTGATTTAAGCGATGTTGATATACCCGGCTTAACTTTTACAAATGTTACTCAAGATTTTCTGCTTGATCCTACAAATTGGGAAGAAGACGGACAAGATTTCAGAGAAAGAAATGCATCAAATACAAATATAATTGGTAATCTAAATGTTTCTTACCCCTACACTCTCGGTAGCTTTCAATCTGAATTGAGTTTTGGCGGCAAAGTACGAATAGACCAAAAAGATAGGGACAGTCAGAGATATAGGTACAGATGGAGAGGCGATGATATTTTTCTTTCGGTCGCCGGTACAGATGAAACCATTGACGATTTCTTGTTAGATAACTACGTCTTTGGACCAATTATGGACGGTGAAAAAATGCGGGATTTCTATAGAAATAATATTGATCCGGATAATGGTTTCAGGATTGAAGATCGAACAACAGATACAGATGGTTTAGGCGGTAAATATGACGCAACTGAAAATATAATTGCAGGATATTTAATGACTACCATCAATTTTAATAATTTGATGGTATTAGCAGGCTTGCGAACAGAAATAACACAAACAACTTACGAAGGAACAAATCTGCAGTTGGATGATGACGGTGAAATCGTAAGCGCCGCGCCTGTTGAAAACGATAACGACTATACTAATATTTTCCCCGCATTGCATCTGAAATACAAACTATCACCTTTAACAAATATTCGATTAGCTTATACTCAAGGCATCGCTCGTCCCGATTACTTTGATTTAGCTCCTTATCGTTGGGTAATACCCGATGATGATGAAATTATTTCTGGCAATCCCGATCTTGAACCAACTGAATCAAAGAACGTAGATCTTATGTTTGGACATTATTTCCAAGGTATTGGAGCAATTAATTTAGGACTATTTTACAAGAGCCTTGATAAAGTGATCTACGAAGTTTCTACAAGATTAGAAGGTGGAAATTTTGATGGCTTTGATGAATTAAAGAAGGTGAACGGGGGCAGCGCTGATCTATATGGTTTTGAAATTAGTTGGATGCAGCAGCTTACCTTCCTACCTGGCATTGCAAGTGGTTTTGGCGTTTACGCGAACTACACATATACTAAATCAGATGTTGATTTATCATTTGAGGAGAGGAATGTGTTGCCAGGCCAGGCTGGTGATGTTGGGAACTTTGGTCTAAGTTATGAGCGAGATAGATTTACCGCGAGACTAAGTTTGAACTACACATCTGAAATACTTGTGCAAGTTGAATCAGATAAAGATTTCGACAGATGGCAAGATGAAAGAATACAACTTGATTTTGCCGGCAGTTACGAATTCTGGAAAAATTTTGAATTTTATGTTGAGGCGCTAAACCTGACTAATGCACCACAAAGGGTTTACTTTAACGTGACGGAGAGACCAAGAGAAAATGCATACTATGGTTGGTCGGTCCGTTCAGGTTTAAAAATTAGTTTATAACATATTCTATTGGGAGCAGCCAATAGTATGTTCTACTTTTTGTGCTGCTCCAATTTTATTTATTCTACTATTTGATAGACTTATAGGTCTGTTAGTTAAACATTTTGTGTTTATAGATGACTAACTCCTCCTGCAGGGGTAATATCAATAAATAAAAATTTAAGTATAGTTCAAGATTTACGGATTAAAATATGTATAGAAGGAAATTTATAAAACGTTTAGGGCAAATTGGGGTAGTTGTTGCAGGTACATCAACTATGCAGGGCCTATTAAATTCATGCGCTAAGACCGATAAAAAGTGGAATGTAGTTTTCATTCTAACCGATGATCTCGGCTGGAACCAGGTTGGTTATCATAGTTCAAGATATTACGAAACTCCAAACATCGATAAAATCGCTGCCCAGGGTATGCAATTCACAAGTGCATATTCCGCAAGCCCGGTTTGTTCGCCAACGCGCGCTAGTTTGATGACGGGCAAAAATCCTGCACGGCTGCATATTACCGATTACATTCCCGGTTCACGTTATCCTTACGCTAAAGTTCTTAATCCGACAATTCTTAAAGACGGCTTGCCACTCGGCGAAGTAACTTTAGCCGAAATGTTTAAGCAACACGGATATGCAACGGGACACTTCGGCAAGTGGCACTTGAACAAAGATAAAAATTACCAACCGGGCAGGAAAGGCGATCCGGAGTCTCAGGGATTTGATGAAGTTTATACTTCTGTTAAGCCGGGTTATGATCATGACCCCGACGCGGATGCGCATCATGCGAAAATAATAACTAAGCGTTCAATCGAATTTATTAACAAGAATAAAGATAAGCCGTTTTTCTGCTACGTTAGCCATCATGTTGTACATCGGCCAATTATGGAAAACAAAGACCTTGTTGCAAAGTACGAAGAAAAGGATGGCTCGGATGATCCGGTAAATAATCCAATTATGGGTGCCATGATTGAAACAATGGATAACGGGATTGGCGAGATATTGGAAACTCTAGAAAAAAATAAATTAACCGATAACACTATTGTTGTTTTCTATTCAGATAACGGAGGCTTCGAACAACTGCAGGACCAGGCGCCGCTTAACGGGGGTAAAGCAATGATTTTTGAAGGCGGCATTAAAGTACCGTTGGCTATTAAATGGCCTGGTGTAATAAGCACCGGCTCTAAATGTGAAGTGCCAGTAATTTCGGATGATTTTTTCCCAACGTTCGCTTCCGTGTTAAACGAAAATAGTATCTCCAAGGATATTGACGGTTACAACATTTTACCATTGTTAAAACAAAAGGGAAAAATTGACAGGGACGCATTATATTTTCATTTTCCTCACTATCATCACCTTGGCTATAAACCCGCAGGCGCAATTCGAGAAGGTGATTATAAATTAATCGAATGGTTTGAAGAATCAAAGACAGGCGGCGATAACGCTTACCAGCTATTCAATCTTAAAGACGATGTCGGTGAGAATAAAGATCTCTCAAATGAAATGCCAGACCTTGTTGAAAGGTTAAAAAATAAATTGCACGACTGGCGGAAAAAAATGAATGCGCAGGAAATGGAAGTAAACCCGGACCATAATCCTGAAAAAGCCGATTGGCGGTTTAAGGATAGGAAGGGCTGGTATGTTGATAACGGTGTGGTGAAAACGAGTTGAATAAAGTTGATAGAAATATATACGAAAACCGTTAAAACGGTTACTGATGTAATTTTTTCTTTATTAACCCACGACTTAAGTCGTGGGTTAATAAGAACCAAACTTAACATTCAAACCATTTCAATGGTTTATGATTACTAAAATTTAACTGCTGGTAATATTTGTACTTTTTTAAAATTGGTTAAAACGAATGCGAACAGTTACTCTGTTACAATCAAATAAGCTTGTTTTTGGGAATGGATGTTTTAACGACTTTTGCGATGAGTTATCATTAAAGAGGTATAGTAAAGTATTTGTTATTACCGACCGCCACGTTATTTCAATGGTTATCGATAAATTAAACTATCTTGAAAAATCCGGTATTGGTTTAATTATTGATGAATCGATTGCCAGGGAGCCCACGGTTGCGGACTATGATAGACTTCTTTCAATCGCACGAGCCGAAAAAGTTGATGCAGTAACGGGCATAGGCGGCGGCAGCATTATGGACGCAGCAAAAATTGTTGCTGCAATGATTGATAACAATCAGTCGATTTATGATACTTTTGGAATCGGTAAACTGCAATCCCGAAATACGCCGCTTTATTGCATCCCGACTACCTCCGGCACAGGCAGCGAAGTATCCCCAAACGCTATTTTACTTGATGAAAATGATCAGCTCAAAAAAGGAATTGTAAGCCCGTTCCTTGTAACGGATGCATCATACATCGATCCGCTGCTTACCATAAGCGTACCTCCTGCTGTTACGGCAGCAACG
This sequence comes from Melioribacteraceae bacterium, assembly GCA_028280855.1. GTDB lineage: Bacteria > Bacteroidota > Ignavibacteria > Ignavibacteriales > Melioribacteraceae > PGYT01. Next base: position 15,066 of record JANQLA010000400.1, on the reverse strand, counting down.
GGTATTGATGCGTTAACTCATTGCATAGAAGCGTACACAAACAAGTATGCCCACCCGGTTGTAGATTTATACGCGTTCGAAGGAATAAAGAACATTGCAAAAAATATAATAATCGCTTACCAAGACGGCGAAAATGTTGAGGCACGCGAAAAACTTGCTCTTGGCAGCTTATATGGTGGGCTATGCTTGGGACCGGTAAATACTGCGGGTGTTCACGCGTTGTCTTATCCGTTGGGTGGTAAGTTTCATATTGCGCATGGAATATCTAATGCCGTGTTGCTTCCATACGTATTTAAATACAACATCAATGCAAATCCTGAAAGACATGCTGATGTTGCACTAGCTTTAGGTGCTGAAAAAGGGACAACCGTTCTGAAAACAGCAAACAACGGTGTTAAGAAGTTATTCAACTTAAATGAAATGTTGAATATTCCGAAAAAGATTTCAGAACTGGGAGTTCCCGTAAATTCGATAGAAGAACTGGCCGAAGCCGCTATGAAGGTTACGAGACTGCTGGTTAATAACCCCCGTGAAATAAAATATGACGATGCTCTAAAAATATATAAGGAAGCTTTCTAAATAATCATGAGTACACTTAAAAAATATTCAGGTGTTGCCGTACCAATGGTAACGCCGTTTACCAGCGAAGGCAAAATAGATTTTGATGCTTCAATAAAAATTGCCGATAGTATAGTTAACAATAAACTAAATCTATTTATAGCGGGAACTACAGGTGAGGGTCCGTCACAGGATATTAGTAATAAACTCAAGTTTGCCAGGTTCATGGTGGAAAAGTATTCCGGCGCAGCTACTATTTATGCCGGCGTTGCCGATAATTGTGCAGCGAAGGCAACTGAATTGGCGAATTCATTTTTCGATGTTGGTATTGATGTTACTGCAGTTCACCTCCCAAGTTATTACCCGATAGCTGACTACCAAATCGAAAAATACTTTGAGTCGATTATTAATAGAGTGGATGGACCCGTCATCCTTTACAATATTACTGCTACAACCAAGCTTTCAATTCCTCTTGAAGTAATAGAAAAATTTAGTCATGATCCAAAGGTTGTAGGATTAAAAGATTCCGAGAGGGATATAGATCGTTTTTATAAAGCAATAGATTCGTTCAAAGACAGAAGCGACTTTTCTTATTTTATTGGTTGGGGAGCGAAATGTGCGGAAGGATTACTACGCGGCGCCGATGGAATGGTTCCAAGTACAGGTAACTTCTGCCCTTCTATGTACGCTGAAATGTATGAAGCCACTCTAAACAGTGACGAAGAAAATACTTTCAGACTGCAGAAAGAAACAGATGAAATTGCATTGATATATCAGAAAGATAGAAAGCTAAGTGAATCGCTCGCTGCATTAAAAGTAATGATGAATACAGCAGGGCTTTGCGAAAAAAATGTTTTACAGCCATTAACGCTTCTCGAACCCTGGGAAGAAGAAAGAATAGTCGCAAGAACCCGTGAAATAATCTCGAAGTATAATTTGAAATGGACTTTTTAACTGATGTCAAAACCTAAGCCTGTTATTGGGATTACTATGGGCGACCCGGCAAGCATCGGGCCGGAAATTGCAGTAAAAGCTTTAAGTGAAAAATCCGTCTATGATTCATGCAACCCTGTTATTATTGGTGATGCGGGATTTGTCGAATTAATCGTGAAACAACTTAATCTTAATTTACGTGTTAATGCCGTTTCGAATGTAAACGATTCCATGTTCAAGCATGGTATTGCTGATGTGTATGACCTGGCAAATTTAGAAATTAATAGTCTAAGAATTGGAGAGGTCAGCAAACTTGCCGGAGACGCTTCATTTAAGTATGTAAAAAAAGTTATTGAGCTTGCGCTTGAAAGTAGATTGGATGCTACCGTAACGGGGCCTATAAACAAAGAGTCTATTAACCTTGCTGGTCACAAATTCTCCGGTCATACTGAAATTTACGCTCATTTTACTAATACAAAAAAGTACGCAATGCTTTTGGTCGAAGGAAATTTCCGTGTTATTCATGTTTCAACTCATGTATCATTAAGGCGGGCTTGCGAACTTGTAAAAAAAGAAAGGATTGTTGAAGTAACCGAATTAATTAGCGACGCATGTAAAAATTTTGGAATCGAAAATCCCAGAATAGCTGTGGCAGGGCTGAACCCGCATTCGGGAGACGGCGGTTTGTTTGGTAACGAAGAAGAATTTGAAATAATTCCGGCAATCAAAGAAGCAAGATCAAGAGGAGTTGTTGCTGAAGGTCCGATTCCTGCCGACACAATGTTTACAAAGGTTAGCAGCGGCTTTTACGACGGATGTGTTGCCATGTACCACGACCAGGGACATATCCCGTTCAAGTTAAAAGGCTTTCAATGGGATAGTGAAAAGCAGCAAATGAAAAGTGTAAGCGGTGTTAATATAACCTTAGGATTACCGATTATTCGAACTTCTGTTGATCACGGGACCGCCCTTGAAATTGCTGGAAAGGGCGTCGCAAGTCACCAGGCAATGTTATTGGCTATTGAGTACGCGGTTAAAATGTCTAAGAACATCAATATTAAAATTTCGGGAATACAATGATAGCAGTAATTGCAGACGATTTTACCGGCGCTGCGGAGATTGGAGGGTTAGGCATAAGGCATGGTTTATCTGTAAAAATTGAAACAGAAGTAATCCCTGATCTCGAAGCTGATTTGTTGGTTGTGGCAACGGATACACGATCAATGAGCAATGAACAAGCATACATGGAAGTAATGAATATCACAAGCACACTGCTAAATAAAGGGGTCGATTGGATTTATAAAAAAAACGATTCCGTTTTACGAGGACATGTTGTTAAAGAACTTTCAGCACAGTTGAAAGCAGCTGATAAAGACAAGGCGTTATTGGTACCCGCTAATCCAGCTCTCGGTAGGACTGTAGTAGACGGTTTTTACTTTGTCAATGGTAAGCCTCTTAACGAAACTGATTTTGCCGAAGACCCTGAGTTTTCGTTAACATCTTCCAGTATTAAAGATTTGCTTGGTTCGTGTGATGAATACAAAGTGCGAATAAATAAACGCGGAGAGGAAGTTGGAGACGGTACAATTACACTTGGCGAAGCAACGGACTCCGGTGATCTTAATTACTGGGCTGAACAGGTAAATAGCCGAATTATTCCTGCCGGTGCGGCTGCATTCTTCGGGGCGTTGTTAAAAGCGAAAGGTTATAAAGAGTTAACTAACGGTGTTGAACCGGATTGTGAACTTGGTAGAAAAATGTTGATTGTTTGCGGAAGTTCTTTTGCTAAAAGCAGGCAAGTGATTATCAATGCAAAATTACGCGGAGAAACAGTTTGTGAGATGCCGTTAAAGGTTTTTGAAAATGACGATGAAAAGTTTTTAAATAAATGGAACGAGCAGATAATTGAGCGATACCAATCATCTGATAAAATATTTTTGGTAATCAACAGGCCAATCGTTTCCGATGACGGTTTCGCAAAAAGGTTGCGGCTCAAATTCTCTTTGCTCGTAAATAATCTGCTTGAAAAAGTTGGTGTTGATGAACTAATAATTGAAGGCGGCGCAACAGCATCATCGATATTGCATAAAGCAAACTTAACAAGTTTTTTACCCCAACAGGAACTTGCCCCAGGTGTAATAAGGATGAATGTAATTGATAAACCCGGACTTAATATAATTATGAAACCTGGGAGCTATGCTTGGCCAAATTGCATTTGGAATTGAACCAAGCTGAAAAATAATATCTCGGTGAAGGAGTGAACATGGAACAACAGGTACTTCATATAGTAGACTATATCGTAATAATTATTTCGTTGATTGTGTCGCTTTACATCGGTGTATACTTTGCAAAGAAGCAGACAAGTACAAATAACTATTTTGCCGCCGGCGGAAGCATTCCATCTTGGGCTGTTGGAATGTCTATTCTTGCAACCCTGATTAGCAGCATTACCTTTCTTGCTTATCCCGGTGAGGGTTTTAAGTCCAACTGGATATTGCTTGTACAAGCGATTATGGTAGTTGTTGTACTTGTTGGACTGGTTTGGATTGTTGTTCCTTTGTATAGAAAAGCTATCGGTATAAGCGCGTATGAATACTTCGAAAAAAGATTCGGATTCTTTGCACGCATGTACAGCTCAATTGCTTTTGCTCTTACTCACTTCTCCAAGATGGGCACTGTCTTTTTCTTAATGGGTCTCGCCCTGGCCAGCATGACAGGCGTGAACACTTACATCTTAATATGGATTATTGGTATTGCTGTTATCTTTATTACGCTTAAAGGAGGAATTGAAGCAGTTATATGGCTCGATGTAATTCAAGGTTTCATGCTGATAGTAGGAGGATTGTTAGTACTTTCAATAATCTTGTTCAGTGTCGATGGTGGACCGGCTGCTATTATCGGTTACGCAATTGATAATGATAAAATAGGATTTGCACCCTATGATTGGGATTTTACTAAGCTTACATTTATCGTAATGGTCTTTAACGGAATTTTCTACGGAATTCAAAAGTACGGTACCGATCAAACAATCATTCAACGTTACCTGACGGCAAAGTCGGAAAGAGGTGCCGTTAAAGCCGCTTTGATGGGCGTTTTATTAAGTCTTCCGGTTTGGGCGCTTTTTATGTTTATTGGTACTGCTTTATTTGCTTATTATAACATTACGGAAGCCTCCTTACCTGCCGATATAAAACCGGACGAAGTTTTTCCTTACTTTATAATGACAAAACTGCCCATCGGCTTAACAGGATTGATTTTATCGGCGCTGATTGCTGCAGCAGTATCAAGCCTTGATTCCGATCTTAACTGTTTATCTGCTATTGCGGTTGAAGATTATTACATAAGATTTAAAAAAGATTCTACTGATGAACAAAAGCTACGGTTCGGAAAACTTATAGTTGTGATTTCCGGAATAGCCGCCTTGCTTATCGCTACTCTCTATGTGGGCATCGGCGGCAAAGGCGTCCTCGGAATTGTATTCGGATTGTATGCAATATTCTCAGGCGGAATTGCAGGAATATTTTTGCTCGGTCTCTTTTCGAAGCGAGCCAACAGGCAAGGACTGAATATCGGAATAGTAACATGCATAGTGTTCACTGCTTATGCCGTGCTTACATCGCAGAAGTTTGGAGACAGCACTCTTATTGATCTCGGAGCCTGGAACTTCACTCATCATAAGTATATGCTCGGCGTTTATAGTCATCTAATTGTTTTGGTTGTCGGTTATGTGTCGAGTTTATTTTTCAAGACGGATGAAATACATGAGGATTTAACATTCCATGCATATTACGATAAATTAAAAAACAACTCGAAGTAGTTATTTAAGATGCTCGAAGGTTCACTAACCATATTAGATGTATCGATTATACTTATTTACTTTTTTTTTATAGTATGGTTCGGTACGCGTTTTGGTAAAAAACAAACAGATACTCGTAGATATTTTTTAGGCAGTCGTAACTTACCCATGTGGGCTGTGGGCATATCCATGTTCGCTACTATTATCTCCAGCTGGACGTTTATTGCATTACCGGGTAAAGCCTTTAAAGACGATTTACACTACCTGATGACAATTTGCACGTTGTTGATTTCAGCAGCTATTACATCGCAATTTTTAATTCCGCTCTACAGGGAAAAGATAAAGTTAAGCGCTTACGAATACCTTGAAAAGCGATTTGGAATTGCAGCAAGAGTATACGGCAACCTGGCCTTTACAATTGTTCACTTCGGAAAGATGGGCGCAATACTATATTTATTAAGCCTTGCAATTGCAGGCATAACAGGGTGGAACATTTTTATTCTTATAGCAATAATAGGCGTTTCAACAATTGTATATACTTTCTTCGGCGGCATAGAGGGGGTCGTTTGGGCTGATGCTATACAAGGAATTTTATTGCTGGGCGCCGGGTTGGTTTCGTTGATTTTTATGTTTTCAACTACCCCCGGCGGTATTGAAAATCTTGTATCAACAACAATTGATGCTGGCAAATTCAAGCTCCTTTCATTCGAGTTTTACTGGAGTGATGCAGGGTTATATGCTGTCATATTTTTCGGTTTCAATTACTTCCTGCAAAAATATGTGTCCGATCAAACAGTTGTGCAAAGGTTTCTTCTCTCGCCTTCAAAGAAGCAGGCATCGCAAGCTCTTTGGCTCTCATCAATTCTTGTTATGTTTAGTTGGGTTTTGTTCATGTCAATCGGTGCTTTGCTTTGGGGCTACTATAACTTACAACCAGATTTGTTGCCGTCAGCCTTGCGCTCTCAACCCGACAAAGTATTCCCTTATTTTATCGGTCACCAGTTGCCGCAAGGCGTTACAGGTATAATACTGGCAGGTTTAATGGCTGCTACTATGTCTACTCTTTCATCAGACTTAAACAGTCTTAGCGTTGTTGTCTTTGATGATTACTACAACAAAATAAAAAAAGATAGAAGCGAAGAACAAAGGTTATTTTTCTCGAGACTTACAGTTCTTGTATCGGGTCTGCTCGCAGTTATACTCGGCATGGCAATGACGCAAATACATTCAATGGCTGACGCAGCTTTCAATTTTGTATCGCTTGTTGCTGGTGGAGTGCTTGGTATGTATTTCCTGGGAATTTTTACAAAACGGTGTAGCCCGAAAGGTTTATACATCGGGCTTGTGTCTGGTGTGCTCTTTATATTTTGGGTTTACCTGGGTAATAATGATTCGGTTTCATGGATTCACTCAATAGGCATTAACACCTTATGGGCAGGCTTGTTTGGAAATGTAATAGTCTTTGGGGTTGGTATAATGGCAAGCGTTTTAATTACGCCTGATTATAGAACCAATACATCATTAACAGTATTTCAAGAAGGAAAACTATCATGACTTACAAAGATCATCCCTGGATGGGAGTATTTGCAGCTACTTTATGTGCGTTTGACAATAACGAAGTAATAGATGAATCGGGATTACGTGAATATTTTGCGCGGTTATGCATGGTAGAAGATATGAAAGGTTTAGTGTGTAACGGGCACACCGGGGAGATTATGACTCTTCGTGAAAAAGAACGCGCTCGTGTTACAAAGTTGCTCTCCGAAGAAGTAAAGAAGAGCGGTAAAAACATCAAAGTAGTGTCAGGTGTTTCGGGTGAAGGAAGTTTAACAGCTATTGATCATGCATTAGCAGTGAGGGAGGCCGGAGCTGATGCGATACTTCTAATGCCGCCTCATTATCAATTGCGTTTCGGCAGGTCGAGTGAAACAGCAGTTAATTTTATTCATGATGTCGCCGAAGGTGCTGATATTGATATAATCATTCATCAATACCCATCCTGGACAAAAGTTGGATACACATTAGACGAGATGCTTGAGATGGTAAAACATCCAAGAGTAGTTTGTATTAAGATGGGTACGCGCGATATGGCGCGTTGGCTTTTTGATTACGAGAAGCTGAAAGAAGCTTCGCCTAATTTGTCAATCGTTACTTGTCATGATGAATACTTGCTACCGACACTACTTGAAGCCGGTGACGGGGCGCTTATTGGTTTTGCAGGATTTGCACCGGAATTAATGATACAGCTTGTTCAGGCTTGTTTGGATGGCGATCTAAAAGCTGCAAAAGAGGCGCAGCAAACAGTAGCTCCACTTGCAAGGTTAATCTACAATTTCGGTGAACCGGGCAGCGGCGCACATCAAAGAATGAAGATTGCACTATGGCTTATGGGAAAATTTTCCAGCCCGGTATTTCGCAGGCCTATCAGGCCGTTAAGCGATGATCAAATAAAAGCAGTATCGGATGAGTTGAATAGAATCGGTTTCGAAACACCAAATGCTAAAGTGGTGGTATGATCAATAGAAAATTAAAAGTTGTCAAGGACCATTCCTTTGTAAGAAAGATATAATTTTCTTCCCAAGTTGTGGACCTCGGCGATTTGACTTAAAATGAATAGAAGAGATTTCACAAAAATATCGGCGTTATCATTAGTAGGTGTAGGCTTATCCGGCTTTGCTCTTTTGAAAAATTTTGGAGCGAATAAAATCAAAGTTGGCCAAATTGGAACTGCTCATTCGCACGCAGAGGAAAAATATACCACAATAAAAAAACTTCATGAGGTGTTTGAAGTTGTTGGAGTAGTGGAGAACGACGAAACGCTCAGACAGGCAGCAATGATGAAACCAGAGTATGCTAATGCGAATTGGATAACGGAAGAAAAGTTGTTTAGCACCCCCGGTTTGCGCGCGATATTGGTTGAGACAGACTTTCCCGGCTTGCTTACAACAGCTGTACGTTGTATAAATAGAGGTTATCATGTTCACATTGATAAACCTCCCGGGAAATCGATAGACGGATTGACTGAACTACTTAACACCGCGCGTGCGAAAAATCTGGTTGTTCAGCAAGGCTACATGTTTCGCTATAACCCGGCATTTCAATTATGCATCGACCTTGTTGAGAAAGGAGTGATCGGAGAAATATTTGAAGTACATGGTGTAATTAGCAAAAAGATTAATTCCAAAAGAAGAAAAAGCCTTGCAGATACTTACGGTGGAGGCATGATGCTGCTCGGCTGCCATCTCATTGATATGATGGTTAAAGTTTGCGGTAAGCCGGAAAGGATAAGCACGATTAGAAAACAGTCTAATATTAGAAATGATTTGCTTTATGATAACGAACTTGCCGTGTTCGATTATCCGAATTCATCAGCTACTATTAGAAGTACATTGCTCGAAGTAGAAGGAATGAAAAGAAGGCAGTTTGTGGTTTGCGGTAAGAAAGGAACAATTGAAATAAAGCCGCTTGAACCGCCTAAAATAAAACTTACTCTTGAAAAACCTGTTGGAAACTATAGTCGCGGAATCAACGAATTGAAGCTGCCTGCAGTGTCCGGAAGGTACGACGAACAGCTAATTGACTTTGCTCAACAAATAAAAGGCGAAAGGGAAACTGAGTATTCACGGGAACATGACTTAGCTGTTCATGAAACTTTGTTGAAAGCATGTGAGATCAATTAAACCATTTGTAAAATAACATGACTACGAACGTGAAAGAAAACAGCACAAAACATTATAGCCGGTTTCAGTTGTCATCACTTTTATTGCTGAGGATGCTAATCGGCTGGCATCTTCTTTACGAAGGCGTTGTAAAGATTGCAAACCCGGACTGGTCTGCCGCAGCTTACCTCAAAGATTCGAAATGGATTTTTGCCGGACTATTCAATTGGATAGCCGCAATCCCGGAAGCATTATCCGTTGTTAATTTTATTAATATGTGGGGACTCACCGTAATAGGTTTTGCGCTTATAGCAGGTCTTCTTACAAGGTATTTTATTATTGGTGGAATTGTTTTAATAGCTTCATACTATGTTGCCGCACCGCCTCTAGTAGGGCTTTCGTACATGTTACCTTCCGAGGGGAGCTATCTAATAGTAAATAAAAACTTAATTGAGATTGCAGCTTTGCTCGTTTTATTAGCTTTACCAACAAGCAGAATAATAGGCTTGGATAGAATCCTGTTCAAACAAAAGGATGGGGGAAAATAGATGGAAGAAAAAAATGGATTAAACAGGAGAGATTTTTTAGCTGGACTGGCGAGCGTTCCTGTTTTCGGTTTGTTTATCGGTAGTTACCTTTCCAAGCTGGGTTTCTATTCAGATAAAAAGAAAGCAATAAGTTCCGAAATTAATCTTGATTCCTTACGACAAGAAGAATTTGACATAACTCAAACTTCTAAGGGTGACTTATTAAGACTCGGTATAATTGGCGTCGGTTCACGCGGCTATAGTGTATTGGAATCCCTGGGTTTTAGTAAAACTTCAACAAAGGATTATTCTCACGGTGATCTGAATGTAAGATTAACCGGTGTATGCGATGTTTATGACGTACATGCGGACGAAGGAACAGCGCTTTCAAAGTATAACCGTTTTTCAAAAAGTAACGAGACTTTACCAGCCGCACAAATATATAAAAATTACCGCGAGATGCTGAATAGCAATGATATCGACGCAGTAATAATTACTTCACCCGACCACTGGCATGCGCAAATGGTAATAGATGCAGTGCAAGCAGGTAAACATATTTATTGTGAAAAATGTCTTACCCGTACCATTGAAGAAACATATACACTGAATGATGTTTTAAGCAATGCCAATATTGTATTTCAGTACGGACATCAAAACAGGCAACAAAAGTCATACGAAGTTGCTCGGGAAATTTTACAAAAAGAAATACTCGGAAAAATTTCCGTTATAAAAACTCACACGAACAGGAATAATGAAAGAGGCGCGTGGCTGCGTCATATAGGCAAAGAAAATACTGATCCGAAATTGATTGATTGGAAACAATGGCTGGGCGCGGCAAAGTACGAACCTTTTACACCCGATAGATTTTTCGGCTGGCAAAAATTCTTTGAATACAGCGGCGGCTTACCTGCTCACATGTTTTCACACGAGTACGATGCAATCAACCAGGTACTCGACCTTGGTATTCCCAAATCGGTTTCTGCGACCGGGGGAATTTATTATTGGAAGGATACACGCAACACGCCGGATGTATTCCAGGCTGCTTTCGAATACCCCGATAAAGAATTGGTGCTCACTTATGACGCTACCTTGGCAAGCAGCAGCACGGGTATGTATGAGTCGGGCGCAAAAGTAAAAGAGTTATTCGGAAGCGATGCATGGATGCGTCTTGGGATGAACATTGACGTGATTGTCGACAGGCACTCGAAAAAGTATAAACAAAAATTAACGAAAGGAATAATATCACCGAACGTTCCTTTCCTTACATATTATCCGGGCAGTTCATCCGGTGGTGTTGATGCCGTTACATCTGCATCGCAAAAGTTGTATGCGAGCCAGGGGTTGGTCTATACTTATAAAGGCGGGAAAAAAGTAGATGTAACATATCTTCATTTGCGCGAATGGATTGATGCAATTAGAAACGGCGGTACTCCAAGCGGTACAATTAAAACAGCTTTTGAAGATTCTATCACATGCCTGATGGCTACCAAATCTTATGTTGAAAAAAGAAGAGTTGAATGGGACCCTGTAAATCAGAGGGTGGTGTAGGGTTTAATTTTAATCTAACGGAAAGCAAATGACAACACTGGTTTATTTAATTATAGTAATCGCGCTGATTGTGATTGCCGCAACAAAATACAAGGTACACCCGTTTTTGTCCTTGCTCCTGGCGTCATTGGTAATCGGTTTCTTTTCAGGGTTGGACAGTGTAACAATTATAAACAAAGTTACCGAGGGTTTTGGAAGCACACTTAAAAGCATAGGCATTATTATTGCTTTCGGAACAATAATCGGTGCATACCTTGAAAAGAGCGGCGGCGCTCAATCAATGGCTAACAGTATATTAAAATTCGTCGGTGAAAAAAAGTCTTCGCTTGCAATGAATATTACCGGTTTCATCGTTTCAATACCTGTCTTTTGCGATTCGGGTTTTATTATTCTTTCCACTTTAAATAAAGCGCTTAGCAAGAAGACAGGCATACCACTGGCTGTGCTGGCAATATCATTGGCAACCGGGCTATACGCAACGCATGTTTTTGTCCCACCAACTCCAGGGCCTTTAGCAGCCGCGGCAACAATTGGAGCAGACCTGGGTTTGGTACTTATGATGGGGTTGTTAGTTGCAATTCCTTCGGCCCTCGCCGGCTTTTTATGGGCGAGGAAGTCAGGCAGCAAAATAAATATTGAATCAAATTATGACATTCAAAAAAGTGATGGGCAAAAGCTCCCAAAAGCTACAGGATCATTTGCCCCTATTATTGTACCAATAATTCTAATCGCATTGAAATCAATAGCGGACTATCCTTCTTTACCTTTCGGCGATAGTTTGCTACGTGATATTTTATCATTTATCGGCAATCCTGTTATCGCTTTATTGATAGGTGTCGTACTTGCATTCGGTTTAAAGAAGGATAACAACAAATCATCCTCTCACTTCGACTGGGTTTCTTCGGGGTTAAAAAGCGCAGGGGTGATAATTCTAATCACCGGAGCGGGCGGTGCTTTTGGAAATATACTTCGCGCAACCGATTTGGGAGATGTTATCGGCGATTCGTTCTCGAGCTGGAATGCCGGAATCTTTTTGCCGTTTGTTATAGCCGCTATACTAAAATCAGCGCAAGGTTCTTCAACTGTTTCAATTATTACAACTGCTGCAATCGTTTCGCCTTTGCTTGTATCACTTGGGTTGGACTCAGAAGCATCAAAGGCGCTGGTAGTGTTATCAATAGGAGCCGGCGCCATGACAGTTTCTCATGTTAACGACAGCTACTTTTGGGTTGTATCTCAATTCACGGGCATGGATACGTCTGCGGCTTTAAGAACACATACTCTTGCTACTTTATTCCAGGGAATTAGCGGTGTTGTGATAATATATGTTTTGTCGTTACTGCTGACGTAGTTGATAATTATTTTATTAAAAATAAAGGAAAATAAGATGAGCAAATTATTCAGGTTATTTTTGATAGTAATCTTCTTAGGCTTTATTTCGACCTTTGCTCAAAACGTAACGCCGCCGTCAATTGAAGAGACTAAAGGTGAACCAATAGTATACACCGGGAAGATAAATACTGACAAAGGATTTTATGACGGTAAACTTCCGCATGCCGTTGGCGTTCATCATTACCAGGCATTCAGATCCAATAGAACAAATCCCGACGAACCCGGCTTGATCGGATGGACATACAATCATCAGCCTTATCTTGCTTATTGGAAAGATAAATTTTACCTGCAGTATCTTGCCGGACTTACAGCAGAGCACACTCCTCCCACACGGATTTTATTAATGACATCGGAAGACGGGCAAGACTGGACAGACCCTGTGATATTATTTCCCGAATACTCTCTGCCCGAAATAGACGACGAAGGCGAATTCATACCAGCGGGAACAAAAGCGGTTATGCATCAAAGAATGGGATGGTACGTCGCGCCTAACGGCAAACTTCTAGCTTCAGGTTTCTATAGCTTTTGCGCTACACCCCGACGCTCGCCTAATGCCGGCACAGGATTGGGACGAGTAATAAGAGAAGTTAACGATGACGGTACTTTCGGACCTGTATATTTTATAAGGTATAACAGGCATGCGGGCTGGGATGAGACAAATACCGATTTCCCATTTTACAAAGAAAGCGAAGATAAAGATTTTTTAGCGGCGTGCGAGGCTTTACTCGATGATAAACTAGTCACTCTACAGTGGTGGGAAGAAGACCGGGGCAAAGACGGATTTTATCTTATCGATCCGTCGCAAGTACCCGGAGGCGACGTGTTTCATCGCAAAATAACGACTGCGCGGGGAGCCGGTAAGGCGTTCAACTTTTATAGACGACATGATGATGTGCTTGTTGCTGTCTGGAAAAACCAATTCTCCGCGCTTAGCGACGATAACGGCAAAACATGGACCGATATTGCAAAGAATACAACATTGCTTACCAGCGGCGCTAAAACATGGGCGCAAAATACGGAAGACGGAAGATTCGCTATTGTTCATAATCAATCAGCTACTAAAAGAAATCGTTTCCCGATGGCAGTTTTAGTAAGCGACGACGGGCATGAGTTTGATCGACTCTACACACTAAGAGGCGAAATACCGCCGAGGAAATATTTTGGGCTCCATAAAAATCCCGGTGTACAGTATTTCCGCGGAATAATCGAAGGCAACGGCAATCCGCCGGGAACTGAAATGTGGAATACCTATAGCGTAAACAAAGAAGATATTTGGGTATCGCGCACTAGAACGCCAATTGTCGCTTCTGTAGATGAAGAAGTAAATATGAATTTCGACAACCTCAACGATGTAAGCGAACTTGAATGGTGGAACGTTTACATTACGCAATGGGCGCCGGTTCATATTACAAGCGATGTTGGCTCCAATAAATATTTAGAACTAAGAGATGAAGAACCCTATGACTACGCAGTAGCTGAAAGAGTTTTTCCAAAAGCAACTAAGAAAAAAATAGAGTTTAAGTTTAGGGGTGAGCGACTGCCATACGGAACATCAGCGCAAATTGAAGTGGAAGATCAACGAGGAAACAGGGCGCTGCGGCTTCGTGTCGACGAAGACTGGTTGTCGTACGATATAAAAAAGGTTTCGCTCGATCCCGTAAAAATTGACGCGAAAGAATGGCATCGCGTTTCAATCGAAATTGATACAGAAGATGGCACATATCTGCCAACAATAAACGGTAAACCTTACCCGGAAAGAATAAAGCTTGCGCAGAAAGTTGACGGAGTTGAACGAATAGTTTTCCGCACAGGTCCGTACAGGGGTTATGTGCCCGCAGGAGTAGTTGAACACGGTATTGGCAAACAAAGCGGATTCTTCTCGGAAGATTTACCGGGCGCAGATGTAAAAGCCCCGTTAATCGTGTTTCAAATTGACGATGTAAAAACAGGCGGAGAATAAAATGATTCATCGATTTTATAAAGAGGGTGAGAGGCTTGACGTTGCAGGATTAAATGAAATTGTTGTCCTCGTTGACAGAAGCGAAACCGAGATGACGGAAATCGGGTGGAATAGCTGGCGGCCAAAACTTGACGGACCTCCGCATAAACATAATGACAAAGACCAGGTATTCTACATAACAGACGGAGAGGGCATTGTAAAACTTGGAGAGAATGAACACAAAGTGAAACCGGGCAATCTAGCTTATGTACCGGCAGGATTGGTGCATCAAACAATAACTACAGGCGATGAGCCGTTATCGTATATGCTTTTTAATATTTTCAATTCTGTTGATAAAGAAGGTCACGCAACTTTTGCCGAACACATCGAAAAAGTAAAACAGATTAGAAGACAACAGGCTGACACCGGTAAAGCGCAACTTACGGATGAAGAAAAAATAACAGACATCAAACAGCCGAAGTTTTTTAATGACATCTATGCAGGGAAAAAATACGAATTCGGATCGAACACAAGTATTTTACTTCTCGATAGAAATGAAACCAACAAATGTGAACTTACGGTTGTAAGCTGGCCTGCGGGTAACAAAGGCGCTTTTGTAGCTCACAAAGAGAAGGAGCAAACTTTCTTTGTGCTGAAAGGGAAAGGCCTGGTTACTATTGGGAATGAAACCGAGCCGGTAAAGCCGGGTGATGT
>JANQLA010000548.1 GCA_028280855.1 Melioribacteraceae bacterium | reverse complement strand
GCGTATCCGCTCCTCCGGGTCCAGGCCGGTAGTTGGTTCGTCTACAATTACTATCTTCGGGTTGCCTATGAGCGCTTGCGCAATTCCCAGTCTTCGTTTCATACCGCCGGATAGTTTCTTGGCCAACCTGTCGCGGTATTTGTACAGCCCCACTTTGCGCAACATTTCGTCAACGGCTTCCCGTCTGTCTTTTCTTTTTCGGATGCCCGCAAGCGAAGCCGAGTATTCTAAAAATTCCCAAGTGCGAAGTTTTGCGAAATAACCGAACTCCTGCGGAAGGAAGCCCAACATTGCGCGAATCTCGGCTCTGTTCTTTTGCAGGTCGTAGTCATCTACTTTAACCGTTCCTTCGGACGGTTTCATTAGAGTAGATAGTATACGCATTAAAGTTGTTTTACCGGCGCCGTTCGGACCTAGTAAGCCCAACAGGCCGCTTTCAATCTCTAAATTAATATTACTAACCGCACGATTACCGTTCTTGTAAATCTTGGAAAGCTGCTCGATAGTTATTTTCATTTACCGAAAAGTTGAATGATGACAAAATGATTAGACAAAAGAATGCCTGATAATATTTCCAACAAGTTACGAAATAAGACGAAATGAAGTTTAAAATGGTTACAAGCATTTTAAAAGAAGATTTAATCAAAGGATACTAGATTTTTACACTAATAAGTCGATTTTTACATTGAATTTAATTTGGAGTAAATACTAATTATTACTTAAATTTCTTGTAAAAATTTATTTAGTTAGAAGTTTTAGAAAAAGACATTGTGTTTGAAAAATTCAATTATATTATATCAAAAATTTGAGAAGGATAAGTGAAAATAGATTCACTGAAAAAACTAGTAGTAGCTTTTATATTTATTCTAAACTCATTAGTACTGAATTCTTGCGATGATAATCCCTCGGATAACAATTGCGATATTAATCCAAGCATTGTTGAATTAGATATTCCAGCATTCAATTATTTTATTGCTGTAATGAATGAAAATGAAATTTATACAGTCGCACCACCCAAACATTTTATAATAAATAACAGTTATGAAATAATCGAATCAAACGAACTTCCGATACCATGGGGAAACTGGACATATATAGAAATAAATGATAACGGAACGAAGCTTCTTCTTGTAAAGTCGTTATACTATGATGTATCGGGGGGGGGGCTCTTTACGAATATGACATACAAAGCGAACAATTAACCCTATTAAGAGACAGCACTAATAATGTATCCAGTGCTGTTTACTGGAACGGAGATGACGATAAAATAATTTACTACAAGTACGGAGACCCTGTTGGCACTAAACCCGGCTATTACATTTACGATAAGTTGGCAAATAAAGATACTTTGCTGTTTCCATACATTTCCCCAGGGGGAATTGCCGAATTAGTTAACGGTTTTGACTTACATCCCGATAATGAGAAAATACTTGTTCCGTTATGCCAATCCACATTACTAAATTCAAAACCACCTAAACTAGGTGTTTACAATTTCGGTTCTGATAAAATAGATACTTTATCTCTTGAGTTTAATTTTTCATTTGTAAGAATAGGTATTTGGGTAAGATATAATGAAGATGGATCAAAGATACTTTATTGCGTTTATCCGAAGGGAGCTTATGGGGATACAACTAATGATGATAGCGAAGTAGGTATAATAGAGTACCCATCATTAAACAAAAGAATACTGGATGTTAATACTAACAAAGGCAATACCTGCAAGTCTGTTCAACTAGCTCCTAACTGGGTCGACGATTATCAAAGCATTGTATACGGTAGCGGAATACTTGTTAATAATGGTGCCGCTGGTTAAAGAACTATCTATATTTTAAGAAATGTCAACTAACAACTAATTAAAATGGGAAACAGCAATGAAAAAGAAATTTAATAACGGACGTATTTTAATTATTATTCTTATTTCTATTTATTTCATACCGTTAGGTTCCGGTGCTCAGGACTGCATCCTAAATTAAAATATCTATTCATTTTAACAATAGAAAATTTGGATAATAAAAATTATGAATTATAAAATATTTTATCTATAAAATTAAATGGAGCAAATAAGATGCGAACTCGCTTTAAATCATTCCGTTTTAATCTCTTTTATCCTAATACCATTTTTATAATACTATTATTGTATTCAGTAATTGGATGTGAAAATAATGGACTGGATACAAGTAGATTTATTGCAGACCCACGGAAACCAACATTTCAAAATTTAAATGTTACCATTAGTTTAGTACCAACATCAGATTCGACGATTACTTTAGAAACAAAATGTTTGCCTCTTTTTAATGGTAAGGGAAGAGTTATATTAAACGGAACCAATAACTCAAGTGATGGCTGTTATGAAATAATTTCTCCCATTAACGCAAAACACTGCAGCAGTAATAATTTCAAAAGTATCTTTGATACTTCATTTACTTCCGGCAAGCAATTTTCAATTAATTGGCTAATAAACATTAACTCAGCGAAGCATTATACTTTTTTTGCTGAAGCATTTATGGATACAATTTTTGTTGAAGACAGCTGTGATCTTTTTATTGATGAATACGATTGTATAATTGCATTAAAAGAGTATAGAGAGGAACTAATTGATTTACCACTTCGTGCAATAAGCTCTAGCATAAACCATCCAAACTAAATAAGGAAAATTGAAATGATCTCAAACATGTTCAAATTAGTATTTGTTATAGGAGTCTTATTTTCAACGACTAATCAAGTTCTTAGCAACAAAATTAAAAGTCCGGCAAAAATCTTGAGTTACGAAGTAAATATGATTGATGAAAAAGAAAATTATTGTGAGTTAATTAGCACATTAAAATTAAATGTACAGGGTGATGTAAAAATTACGTTAAACTTTCCAATGGAAATCAGTGAGTTAAAAAGAAACTCTAAATTAAACGATTATTTGATTGAAAAATACGTAACAAAAAGTGAAATATTGGAAATCAAACAAAGATTCTTTATTCCAAATAATATTTCCAATTTTCGAGTTGATATTAAAATTGATAACTTTTCCGATGATCATATAACTGGTAGAAAACAATTTGCAAAATTTGTAAGTATTCCTGTATTCTTTTCTTCAGAAAATGGTAAGATTACACATTCAAGCATTCAGGCACCTGAATCTAAATACACCAACCAACCGGTATTAGTTGATAAAACAGAAAATGAAAAGAAACTACGAGCAGAATACATTACTCCACATGGAATTCTTCCTAAAAGTTCATATTCAATTACAGGTAATTATGATATCACAATTTATATAGCTGGTAGAATTTCTTATTCCCACACAACTTCAAAAGGTATTCCTGACGTAACTGTATGGCTGGATTGGGACTATGATAATGATCCATCTACCGGATACACTCCTTATGACGGAAATAATCAAATTCATGTTGAATATGACAAAACTGATATGAACGGAAATTATTACTTTTCATTCACGTTTGTTAATTCACCTCACCCTGCAAATTACTATTCCGATCAAATAAGAGTATATGCTACTAACAGTAATTCAGCATGTTTTGATCACAACCTCGGTAATGGTGCGCAAATTTCAGAGTATTACTATTTGGATATCTTAAGCTCTACAACATATATTAGTTCATCATCGGCGCACATATCAGATGTGGAGGTTAATCAGGGATCAGCTCTCAGATATTTATATAGAGCGAGATTATTTAGCATAAATCAGCTTAACTACACACCCCCTAAAATAAGATATATTATTGATCTCAATGGTGAGAATAGTGTTTTTTGTGATCCTGATAATGCTTTTCTGGGATTCTATTATACATCTTGTCAAAATACGACAATGAGTGTTCCAAGAATAATTTTTAACCACGTCCCGGAAGATAATGCAACAGCTTATCACGAATATGGTCATTTTGTCGAATGGTCAAAAGTCGGTAAACTAGTTTACGACGACCTTGGCGGCGAAGGTCATTGGTTTGAAAAGGTAACAACCCATAATATTGCATGGACCGAAGGTTGGGCAGAATTCTATGCAGCAGGATGTTTGATGCATTGGTACTCCATTGAATTACCTGCATCTCCGGAATATATAATCCCAACAAAATATCAGTGGATGGATTATTCCACCAGTATATTAAGCTCGAGTAATGATAATAGAAAGGTCGAAGGTGCAGTTGCCTGTTTTTTATATAGTTTATGGGATAACGTAAATCGGCGGGCACCCAATTATACCGGCGATAATGATGATTTAGGAATTTCGGGGAGTACACTATTAAATAGAATTCAATATAGATGGAATATCTTTGGGCAACTGCTTGCCTCCACAAATGTGGAAGCCTATAAAATATCATTATTGAATGGGCTCAATAGTAAATATCACAATTCCATTAATTCGCTGTATAATAGTATTATTGGTCAATCGGGTAATCCAAGGTCTTCTACCGCGACTAGTCTCAATGTTTCGGGTGATTATAATTCAAGAACTCTCAATTGGAATGATAATACATCTCCATCTTACTTCTCGTGGGGAGCTCATAATGTTAATATTATTGAAAATAATGAGCAGGGATTCAAAATATACAGAAAAGCAACTTCAAGTAGTTGGGACGGTACATTAAATGGATATACACTTGTTGGAACAGTTGGCCAAAATGTAACTAGTTGGATAGACAATACTGACCTTATAGGACATCATAGTTATGTAGTTGTTGCATATAATTCATCAGGTAATTCGTTGCCACAAGCTGAAAGAAATGTATACTACACTGTAACACCCCCAATCATTTCCAGCCTCACGCAAAACCCATCACCTGTATGCGAAGGCTCATATACATATGTTTACTGTAACCTATCGCAAGGTAATGGTAATCTAAGTTATTCATGGTCAGCAACAAATTTACCGGCAGGCATGAGCATAACCCCAATGGGTAATAAGTGTAAAGTTACCTATTCTTCTTCAGCATCTAAATCAGGCAGCGGTATTCATGAGATAATGGCGCCTGTAAACCAACTAACGTGTACAGTAAGCAACTCTGCTGGCTCAGATACGGATTCAAGAACAATTTACCATAGTTCAAATTGCGGAGGCTGCCCAACGCTTGCGTTTGAAGAAAACGGATTTATTGATAATGAGAATCCAATACTGACGCGTTCGGTTATCAGTGAAGGTGATGTTACGGATTGCTATTTAATTCAGCGGGATATAAAACTAGCGGACAAAAAAGTAAAATTTATAATTCACGAACCGGAAGATGAGCATACATATTTAGACCAGGTTGAGTTATTGGAAGTAAAAGTAAATCCAAATGAAATGGTTGCTGTAAGCGACGAAGGCGAGATCGTGAGTTATAAATTATCACAAAAAGCTTTATCCTATTCATCACGCGACAAAAGAGACATAAAGAATTCTTTATCGAGCAGGGATAATAAAAATATTAAGTTCAACAAAGGGGAATCATTACTACTAAATTCCGATGAGGTTAAATCTCAACAAACAAATGAAGACTTGTTTCTTGTTATGGCTGCGCAAGAACCGCCTATCAAAGAACAAAGTGTAGCTACATTAACTATGACAGGTTTGGAAGAATCCTTAGAGCCGATTGAGTCCAAACAAATTTTCTTAAGACCAAACCAATCTGTAGTAGCTTTCAAACTAGGCAAAAATATAAACGAAAAATTATTTATTGATTTTATGCAGGATGTAGAAATTGATTTCATTACCATTGTAAAGAATGAAAAAAAAGCTAAAGTTGATAAACTTGATCTGCTAATTTCATCGCACAACAAATCAGGTGATGTTAGGGAATTTGTAGCTAACATTGATAAAGATTACACTGAAATTTATCCGGGCGAACGAATTGACTTTACATTCGAAAGTAAAAATAACTCCAAAAAGAAGATTGCTTATGTTCTTAAAACAGTAGGACGATATGAAGAGAATTGTAAATGCGAAAGCAAGCCAAAAAACAGCAATGAAAATGACAGGACTATTGTTTCTGATACAAAATTACTTGCTAACCACCCCAATCCATTTAACCCGACGACGCAAATTAATTACCAATTAAAAGAAAGCGGACATGTATCAATTATCGTTTATGATATTTTAGGTAAAGAAATTGCTACGTTGGTTAATGGGCACAAAGATATCGGTTTACATCAAGCAACTTTTAATGCTGAAAACCTTGCAAGCGGTATTTACTTCTATATGATGAGAACAAATAGTCATTCCGAAATAAGAAAGATGTTACTAGTCAGATAGCGCCTTAAATCTCCCCGAATTCAATTTGGATTCGGGGGATTATTCATTACCGACAGATAGCTAATATTCTTATAGAATTTATTTTTAAACTGTAACAAAGAATCGTCGAGGCCTACATCTGACATCATTTGAATGCCATTTTAGAAAACTAAAAGGATTATTTATCGTTGGCGCTTAGTCCTAACAATTTTAAATAACATGTTATTAATTGATTCAATTTCTCCTTAGCGCCTTTCAGCCTTTGTGGCTAGACATATTAATTTTTCACTTGACAAATAAGACGACTGGTCATATATTTACATCCGTTATGAGAAAAACTAAAGAAGAAAATAAAAAAGTATTACTCGAAAAAGGAATTGAAGCATTAACAAAGAAAGGTTATAACGGCACGGGTGTTCAGGAATTGGTTGACGCTGCAGGAGTGCCAAAAGGTTCATTTTATAACTACTTCAAAAGCAAAGAAGATTTTGCAGTTCAGGCATTAAATGAATACTCTTCAAGTGGGTATAGATTTGCCGAAAGCATTCTTGGCAATAAAACCCTTTCTCCACTCACAAGAATAGAAAAATATTATGATGAACGAATCCAAAATATAATTGATAGTAATTACACAGACTTTTGCATGATTACTTCACTTTGCGATGAAATGGCAGATGTAAATGATTCAATAGGAAAAGCAATTAGCAATATTTTTGAAAGAATGAAAAAGCCTTTACTCGATTGTTTGCAGGAAGCGCAGGATCAAGGTGAAATAAGATTGGATGCAGATGTAAAAGAAATGGCTGAATTTATCGATAATAGCTGGAGAGGAACGGCCCTCTCAGTTAAAGCGATTCAGAAGCCGCAACCGTTGAACCTATTCAAAAAATTCTTGTTTGAAAAAGTATTGAGATAAAAAAAATTGCATAAAAATAAGACGACTGGTCATATAATACCACACTAATTATAAATAAAGGAGATATAGCATGTCAAAACTAAATGGAAAAGTAGCGGTTATTACGGGCGGAAACAGTGGAATTGGTTTAGAAACCGCACGTAATTTTATAAATGAGGGAGCAAGAGTTGTTATTTTTGGTAGGAATAAAGAATCGCTTGACAGAGCCGCGGAAGAACTTGGAAGCAATGTATTTCCAATTCAGGGTGATGTGTCCAACCTGAACGACCTGGAAAACCTGTTCAAAACAGTTTCCGAAACAATTGGCAAGGTCGATGTACTTTTTGTCAACGCAGGTATTGCACCTGTTGCACCTCTCGAATACGCAACTGAAGAACATTTTGATAAAATATTCAATGTAAATGTAAAAGGCGCTTACTTCACTGTTCAAAAAGCTGTTCCTTACTTGAATGAAGTAGCTTCGGTAATTCTAAATACTTCTGTAGTAAATGTTAAAGGAATGCAAAACATGACGGTTTATTCGGCCAGCAAAGCTGCAGTTCGCTCTCTGGCAAGAACACTTTCATCTGAATTAATTGCAAAAGGAATTCGGGTTAATGCCGTTAGCCCTGGACCAATTGAGACTCCGATATTCGGCAAGATGGGTTTAAGTCAGGAACAGCAGGATCAATTTGGTGAAGCTGTTTCAACTATGGTTCCTATGAAACGATTTGGAAAACCAAAAGAAGTTGCAAACACAGTTACATTTTTAGCATCCGAAGACGCTTCGTATATCGTCGGATCTGAAATAGCTGTTGATGGTGGGTTGAGTCAGTTGTAAATGTAGCCTGTTTGGTTGATTTCGTATTAACGACGGCTAGTTGTTTAATACACGAGTCGTAAATGAGTTAAGAATGGTTGCATTGTTGAATCCACCTGGGTGAGGCAAACTTCGGACTTTGGTGGACAAGTTGCTAAACTGTTTTATTATTATTCATATTAAAAGATCAGCTTTTACGCATGATTTAATTGCGATAAAGGTTGATCTATTTTTATTGCATTCGAGATACTTTAAAAATAATCAATCGCGAGTTTTTCTGTCGACTAATAATTGTGAACAAAACTCATCAGCTATTTTAATTTCTTTGACTTTTTTAAGCAATTTATCACAGGTAGCTAATGGAAAATCGTTATATTGAGATGTTGCAGTTATTATAGCATCTGGAAGCTTAAGATTATATTCTTTTCTAATTTGGATAGCCTTACTCTTAATGTTTGCGTTAAGTTCTATAATTTCAATTTCACTTAGGAATTTTTTTATTTCTTCTATTTCATCATCAGTAATATTCGGATAAGATAGTAATTCCAGTTCAGTTATTACAGAAATAACAAAATCCGCATCAGGTAATTTATCTGTATCTAATTCACCGCCAAGAAGATACAGCACAATATTCGTGTCTAAAAGGAGTTTACTTCCACTCATTGCGAACTTTATTTTGATATTCTAATGGATCAACACTTATTTTGATCTTACCAATATATTTTTGCATATCTTTTTTTTGAAGAGCTTTCTTATTTATTAACGGCGTTTCAGAAATTATTTTCTTCCAATAATTTATCGGAACTATTACATCAGTCTGTTGACCTTTTTCGTTGATTATATATCTTAATGTTTCTGACATTGAGGGTGGCACTCCTTATTTTTTTACTAATATACAAAGAAATTTTTATTGATACTGTTATATAAAATCCAATATCAATTTGTTATAAAGAAAATAAGTTGTTTACACGCAATAAACAAAGCATTCACTTGATTTGTTATTGCTGCAAATTTTAATAACTGGTTTTTACCAGCATCAGAACCAAGCGGCTGGGATCAAATGATTTCCTTTCGAAGCGGTATTCATTACATTCGTATATTCTCTTCTTTTCACTTGAGGTGACTATGCAATCCACTTTCAAAACTAAGTATGACTTAAACGATTCTTCAGTGATTTCGGCAATTGATGATCTTCCCTTATGGTCCGCGCCGTTCGGCATTAAGCTGCTGGAAAAAGTTTGCTACAGGAAACATATAAAAGCGCTGGACATAGGAAGCGGTAACGGCTTCCCGGTCGTAGAGCTTGCTTCGCGACTCGGCGGCACATGCGAAGTTTTTGGAATAGACCCGTGGAAAGAAGCTAACGACAGGGTACGGCAAAAGGTAGAAACCTGGGGAATTACGAATCTTAAGATAATAGAAAGTGAAGCTGAAAAGCTGCCGTTCGGAGAAGGGTATTTTGATTTGGTAATTTCCAATAACGGAATAAATAATGTTGAAGACGATAAGAAAGTACTGAGAGAAGTTGCACGAGTAACTAGGCAAAATGCGCAACTTGTTATAACGGTTAATCTACCCGGTACAATGATAGAGTTTTATTCAGTGTTGAAAGAAGTTATACGTGAACAAGGACTTAATGAATATGTTTCGAGAGTAGATGAACATATTCACTCTAAAAGAAAGCCTATAGAATACACGAGACAATTAATTCAGGAAGCAGGTTTCAAAATTCTTGGCTGCGAAGAAGACGGTTTTGAGTTCAAGTATACCGATGGAACATCTTTTCTAAATCACTTTTTTACCAAGCTGGCATTCAAAGAGAGCTGGATGAATTTACTTCCAAAAGAAAAAGTAGAGGATGTGTTTAACAAAACTGAAAACAAATTAAACATAATCGCAGACGGACAGAACGGGCTTAGTATGTCAATCCCGTTTGTTTGTATTAATGCGCTTAAAAAATGAGGTAATTAATGAGTAATGAAAATAAACTTAGGCCTGAATTTCAACCCGGTAATAACATAGCAATGAAAGTTCCGGCATTTGAATTCGATAAAACAGTTTCATTTTATAAAGACATACTCGGTTATGCAATTGTTAAAGAAGACGAATTAAGCGTTGCTTTCGACTATGACGGCAAAACACTTTGGATCGATAAAGTCGAAGCTATAAGCCAAACTGAAATCTGGCTGGAAATAATTACCGACAATGTTGAAGCTGCTGTTGAATACTTTGAAGCAAAGGGAATACAGCGTTGCGATTATATTGAAAAATTACCTGATGGATTTAACGGTTTCTGGATTTCCGCTCCGGGGAATGTGGTTCACCTTGTTTCAAATGATTAAATATAAAAACACAATAATTATTTTCGTGATAAGTGTAATTTTGGCAAATACTTTTACGCTAAATAACAATCGGTGTAAATCTGTTTAACCTGTGTCATCTGCGTTCCATTAAATTAAAAGAGCGACACTCCGTCAACTCGCTAAGCAAGTCGGCATCAACATGTCGCCCTAATTGGCGCCCCTCTTACCGAAAGGCAATGTTCTATGTCCATTTCATCACTAATGGGCAAAACAAAATTTTACCATATGGTAAAGGAATGATACTTGACCACTATTTTCTTAAAACGGTGAAACAACATCAATATTTTGAGCTAATATCTTATTCATATCATGTAATATTGTTACAACTCCGTTTGCATCGTCAACCGTAAAATGATCCATTTCATCGCCGGCGGGTATATACGGCGGCACGTAAATTTCCGTACCATAATCCCCTGGGTTAACATTGGGATTTGAATCAATTTGTCTCTGCATAAGAGGCAATCTAATTCCAAGGTCGCTCATCCTTCTACCCTCGGCAAAGAATATTTCCTGCCGTAATAAATATAGTGTTGCATATAATTCATCTTCCGTTACCAATGCATCAATGTCGGCATTAGATAAACTTGTATTAGAAACAGGTTTCATGTTAACCGTATTACCGTCTCGTTCAAATATTAAACCCGCTCTTGCAGGTGCAGAAGCATCCGCTTTAACAACATAGCTTGAGTTATTGGGTCTATTGCTGCGGGGGTCAGCATCGATTAATTCAACAGATTCCCGGATGGATACTAAATCAATGACATCATTCATGTAAGTTTTTGCGCCTGATATATCGCCGTCACTTAAAGCTGCTTCGGCTAAAATTAAATATGCTTCTTCAGCCTTAAGAGTTGCTACAGGATCAGCAGCTTCCAGGTCAGGATACTTTGGATCAAGAAAATCCAGCCTTGGCAGTGGTTGTAAATCATTATGCCTTCTTACCAGTGCAAAAACGCACATACGGTTATTAAGATCAACGGGATGGTATTCTGCATTGAACACGTATTCTAAATCAAGAGATAATGCTTCATTGGCGGCTTGAACTGCATTTGCTTTATTACCGTCCAGCCTATATGCACGAGCTAAAGCTAATTTACAGCTAATTGAATAATTTCCCGAAGGTGATAACGAGAAAGCCTCTTCCAAAGCTTCTATAGCAAGAACCAGAGCATCTTTGGCGCGTACCATTGAGCCTCCTTCGGCTACAGGAAAAGCAAGGAAGTTTTCACTAAGCATTAATAAAGCCATTCCTTTATAAAAGTATGCTACGGCCATATCATCATCGGTGGCCTCCGCGTCGGCAGGCAGTATCGTTGAAAGTCCAAAATCCGCAAGCGCTCTCAGGATTTGTAATTTAGAATATATTTCACGATCATCTCCAAGATATTGATCGTTAGGAGTAATCTGCCTTAGAGGATCGAGCGTTGTTGGAATAAAAGTTTGCGTGTTATCATAGTTATCGGAAACTGTTTCGGTAAAAACAGCCGTTCTGTTAAGAGCATCTGCGTAGGCAAAACGAAGCCCTGTAAGTAATGGTACTGCTCCTCCTGTTGCATCTTCAAAAAGTTTATCCCTGGTAATTTGAGGATTGTCGACTTCGGTTGGATCGACGAGATCGCATGCACTAAAGAGGAACGCGAATATAAATAACAACAGAAATAATCTGCGTATATATCTATTAATTTTCATTATTTTTACTCCTTAATCCAATTTTTCAATAAACGTTATAGTTAGAAATCATAAGTTATACTAAACCTGAACTGTCGAGGTGGGGAAATATCGAAATAACCGTAACCCCCAACATTAGCTCCTCCTGATTGAAAACTATTTAACTCAGGATCAAGGTTGTTTGTCTTTGTGCCAAATACTGCAACATTTCTTAAACTTGCATTTAGCGTAATACCATTAATTAAATGTTCGGGGAGCCTGTAGCT
Source organism: Melioribacteraceae bacterium (assembly GCA_028280855.1). GTDB lineage: Bacteria > Bacteroidota > Ignavibacteria > Ignavibacteriales > Melioribacteraceae > PGYT01. The sequence goes on along the minus strand of JANQLA010000548.1, from coordinate 2,205 downwards.
TAAAGCCACTTCCCTAATTTTAATCCAGTCGGCATCTTCAACCCATATTTCCGATGCGGTTTCAAAAGAGTATCCATCCGGAACTACATCCTCGGTATCTTCTGTTCCGTTGAAATAGCGTATAGTCCTGTTAAGGTTAACTGTTTGGTGTCCGAATGCAAATTCAGTTAAGGTCGATATTCTTAGGTTTCTGAATAAAGTTATAATAAAAGAGAAACTACCGGTTTGTTCTGGCAGAGGATTTCCTTCAAGCACGGTTTCAAAGTCTCCCGAATAATTACCATCGGCATCTTTAACTCTTTTGTTAATCCTGAAAACACCTAAAGGATGTCCTTCTTCAACTCTTCTGGGAAGAAAAGTAAAAGAGGCAAGACTAAAGGGCGCGGATCCTCCTAAACTTGTTACTTCATTTTTAAGCGTAGCGTATGAAAAACGTGCGTTGGCGCTGAAATCTCTCGATTCATAAATCTTTGAATAAATCGACAGTTCAATGCCGGAATTGGTAATTTCACCAACGTTCTCATATTGAAGTCCAAAACCCGATGCAACATCTTGCGGAACCTGGAATAGTCCGTCCTTGGTAACTTGATTAAAATAGCTGAATTCCAAAGACACCCTATCATTAAATAGACCAAGATCAAAGCCGGCATCGACTGAAGTCGTTTTCTCCGGCTTTAATTTATCGTTACCGGGATTATCAAATGCTAAACCGGATTGGTCCAGGTACGAATTAGCCTCATAGGTTCTATCACGTGTAAACGGGGGCGGGAAATTGCCTGTCTGTCCCCAGGATGCTCTAAGCTTAACAAAGCTCAGGTAGTTTTTCAGATTTTCCGGGAAAAATGATTCCTCGGAAAGATTGTATGCAATACCTGCCTTCGGGTAGTACTGAAGTCCAATATCTTCACCGAAAGTTGAATTACCGTCGGCGCGTAGCCCTAAATCAATAAATATTTTGTCGAATAAACTTACCTGGTTTACTAAATATAAACCTCCGTTAAATAACTGCCGGTTATCTTCCTCAGCATCAATTAACGCTGTATTATCCAAATCCTCGGTGCCGGGAATTTGAAAATTAGTGCCCGATGCAAATGATTCGCGGTCCTCAATCCTAAAGCCTTGAGCGCCAAATCCTAAAGTTTGTTTTACTGGTCCAAGCTCAGGCAAAATATAAGAACATGAATACGCCAGTGTGATCGTTAAATACTCTCTGTCTGACCTATTTACGTATCCTCCTGGGGTAAGATAAAACAGGCCGTATTTCTTGGCAATGAACATTCTTTCTTCATTTTTCCTGTAATCTAATCCCACCGTAAATATATTCTTGAAATTATCAAGCGGGGCATAATCCAGGTTTACGGCAGTTCTGAATCTGTCAACATCATCCCTAGTATCAGCACCGGTTAAAAGCTGCAGCAATGAATCTCTCCCTGCCTCGTCATAACCCCACTGCTCGCCACCGCTTCCTTGTTCAAAAAAGGCGTAAGGCGCATAACTACTGAAGTTATTATTCCAAATGCGGCTGAATTGAGTTTTAGTATAACTTGAAGATATTTCTAGGTTGGCTTTTTTGGATAAATGTACCCTGAATCCGGTATTAAGATTATACCCTTTTGATTGAAGATCGTCCGAAACGATAATACCTTCATTCAGGAAAGTTCTACCGCCGAAATGGTAAGTAAAGTCCTGTGAACCTCCCATTACGCTGAATTCATAACCTTGGTAAATTCCGGTTTGTAAAACTTTATCTTTTGTAAAGTCATCAATAACAAATTTTTCGTCTGCAATATCAGCGCCGGAGGTAGCTTTTAGTCGCCATCTTGGCTCACCCGGAACACCTTTCCTAGTAAAAATTTGGATAACCCCGTTGGCTGCTTCGGAACCGAATAGGGTTGATGCGGCGCCTCCTTTAATAATTTCAATTCGGTCAATTTCTCCAACAACCAGATCTGCCAGTGCTGAAGTTTCGGCCCCTCCGGTTTGAAGCGCCAGGCGGAAAGCATCCTGGTTATCTACTCTAATGTTGTCGATGTAAATAACAGGAGTTGCATTTGTGATAGCGCTTTTTAGTCCCCTTGCGGCCACGCGACCGGCTGTTCCAGGCATGCCGGATGAACTAAACGCGCTTAAACCCGGTACGCGACCTTGCAGCAATTGATCTACGGATTCTACAGGTGCAACTCTTATTTCCTCAGCATCAATTGA
>JANQLA010000396.1 GCA_028280855.1 Melioribacteraceae bacterium | reverse complement strand
AAATATATTACAATTAGAAGTTATAGTTCAGACCGGGAAAATTTTGCCGTCATTGACGGTTCTTCAGAACCTGCAATGGGCAAAAGCAAATTCGGATTTCGATTCAATAATTCATCATGGATAAAAATTGAGAATGTGGTTTTCCAAAATTGCTGGACTAATGTAATAGAAATAGTTAATTCCAGCTACTTTACAATTGATAACTGCACTTTTTACAGCGGACGGCATGTAATCGAGCCCAAAGATAAAGACTCTCATCATGTATTAGTGGAAAACTGTACATGGGAATTGCCAGATGAAGTTTGGACCACCCATAGCTGGGAGGAAATGCACCATGGATCGTTGGCATATTATAACAATGCCTTACTACACCCTGAAAATACGTCTGGCGGACATATTATGCGCAACAACTATATAAAAAATGTTTTCAACGGTTTTCGCACGGATTTTGACACTGACAAAGATGAGGATGGAAATATTGAAGTGTATGGCAACACCTTTATTAACGTCAGGGATAATGTTTTTGAACCCGAGTCAAATACATGGAACATTTTTTTTTATCACAATAAAATACACAACGCCCACAAACCTTTTTCGCTGGATGATTTAAAAGGCGGCCCCGTTTATATTTTTAACAATGTTATTACCCAGGATAGCGATAGCTACACGAAAAGTATTACAACCGGAATTTGGAAATTTAAGAACGGTCCTTTAACAAATCCTTGCTACGCATTCAACAATAGTTTTTATACAAAAGCAAAAGCATTTAAAGAAGGTGAAGCTACTAATCAGCAGATGAAACATTTTAATAACGCTTATTATTTTTTTGAAGGTTCAAACAGGCTAAGACTCACCGACTGGCATAGTACATTTGAATTTGATTATGATTGTATTAACCAGGATTGGCCTTCAAACATTACAGATAATAACCAGGAACACAACGGGATTGTTGCTGATGCAAAATTCGTTGACGGACCCGGCGGCAATTTGCAATTAAAGGACGACAGCCCTTGCATTGATGCTGGAAAAGTTATTACTATAGATGAACTGGGATGGACTCAATCCTACGAAGGACTAGCGCCCGATATCGGCGCTTATGAAAATGGAAATTATGCAGATGGACCAGCGTTTAGATTCAAAGCTTCGCCAAGCGGTTCAATAAACTATAGAGAGAAGCCAAGAATTGTAAAACATTCCGTTACCGGTAACAAACTGACTCTTTATTTTTCGGAAAGGATTGATGAATCGTCAATCATTGTTGATAGCATTAAACTAAGCAATTCGAATACTGAATTACAGTTAAGTGGGGTTGAAGTGCTTGATAAAGGCTACAAAATGTTGGTTACTGCTATCGACGTTATTGAGAATGATAACCTTTCAATTGGCTTTAACACTTTACCTGTTGGAATAAACGGCGAGAATTTTACTGCCTGGGGATCGACTTTACACGTTATGGTTCATGGCTTTGTTACATCGCTGGAAGAGAATGATACTGGTAATTTTATAAGGCCTACTTTATCTATGTATCCGAATCCGTTTAATAACTTAACAAGAATTGTTTTAATGGTTCCATCATCAGCTAGTGTTGTGCAGCATAACATTATAATCATAAATTCAATAGGGCAAAGAATAAAGCAACTTAGCAATTATGCATATGGGAGCAGGGCGGAGTTTAAATTGGATAGTAATTCTTTGAGCAGTGGCGTTTATTATGCTCTGTATAAGCATTATGCCGGAATTGCTTCCATTAAGTTTGTTGTTTTAAAATAACTATATTCTTCAAACGAGAAATGAAAAAATATACGCTGCTTGTAATAATATTTTTTGTGTGCAGTTCAATTAGTTTTCCTCAGCAAATTGTTCTTCAACCTATGCCAAAAAAACTAGTCATGCTGGAAGGAATTGTCTCTTTATCAAGCTGCAAGCCGATTGAAATATACTCAACGAACGAAGAGGAAAACAAAGCAGCTAATTACCTGTCATATTTAATTGATTCGAAGTATGGTAAGAATGTAAAGATCATAAGCGACGATTTAATAAACCAGTGGAAGATAAAGTTAAAGCTAATTCCTTATATCAAGGAAATGTTTAACGACCAGTTTTACAAAATTGAATTTAACCAGGATGATAAAAGAATAGAAATATCTTCAGCTTCTCAAATTGGATTATTGTACGGAGTTGTTACATTCAGCGAGTTGTTAACCCGGGAGGGCTCTTGTATCAAATCAAAAGTATATTACGTTGAAGATTATCCATCCTATCAAAGAAGGATGTTTGTCACCATTCCAACTATAGAATCGGTTTCGTCATTATTCGATACTGCTTTAAAGAATAAGTTTGAGACTATTGTAATAGCAAGTCGTCAACATCCCTGGTACGAAATCCCTGCTAACTATTTAGCCATTTTAAGTGAAGTGAAAAAATGGAAAGATAAGTACGGCGGCCCGAAAGTAATGCAATCTCATAATATATATGATGGACGCGATATTGTAATATCTGATGAGAGCGATGTTGAGCTATTAAAAAGTGTAATAAAGACCTACTATAATCATAAGGTCGAAAAATTAATGATTCTTTCAGACGATACACCTCCATTCGAATTTGGCGAAGGTTATGTACTGACCGATGATCATGATAAAGAAACATTCGATCATTTTGAAGCTGCTAATACTTTTTTAATGAATGAGCTCGTTAACTGGTTTGATAAAGAAAATATGGAAATTGAAACCTACTATGTTCCTGCGTTTTATACATATGAAGAAATGCATCAGGGTGATATGTCGTTATTTATTGATACGCCGTGGGAGCAAGCAGCGTTTGATCCGTTTTATCGTGATCTGAAATATATTGGGGAGAACATAAACGAAGAAGTATATTTAATCTGGTGCGGGCCATATGTGCGGAGTAGAAAAATTACTGAACAAGATTTAACCAGCTGGACAATGAACCTTTCAGGACGAGCTCCATTCTTATGGGATAATACAATTTATAGCCATCATCCGTTTACCTCAACGCCTTTATTGACTGCCTGGAATAACAATTTGCCGAATAATTTTCATGAGCTGACAGCTGGTAATGGAATGTTCATCAATGGTAATGCGAACTCTGAATCAACTATAGTCTCTGCGATTACAACGAATGATTATTTGTGGAATCCTGTAAATTACAATCCCGATAAGTCGCTCGAAGACGCTATAAAAAGGGAGTATGGAAGCGATGTTGTGGAACTAGTAGTACAATTCAAAGAAATAGAATTAGGACTTAGAAAGAAAATTGGCGAACGTAAGCTTTGGTTTGAAGTTGACTCCTTATGGAAGAAAATTCGTGACATAAGATTTATTACCGAAAAAAATCCTTTCTATTACCACCTAAACTATACGAGGTTGAAAACGCTGAAACTGCAGTTGAAAGCTTCGGTACCTGAGCCGAAGAGCAAGAAAGAATTCATAGAAGAGTGCGAAAATCTTATTCAAGAAAGAGAGGATATTTTACAGAAAATTAAAGTTATAAATCAAAAAACTTTTGACAGGCTTGTTAAGGTTGTAGAACCTATGCCGGACTTAAATTTAATTCAGTAACGAATGTCGGAGAAAAATTGAAAAAATATTGGAAACGAATAACCTTATTTCTTGCAGCAATTGGGCCGGGTCTCTTTTTAGTTGGATATAACATTGGTACCGGCAGCGTTACAACAATGGCATCCGCAGGGGCTGAACATGGAATGATGTTATCATGGGCTGTTCTGTTATCATGTCTGTTCACGTATTTACTAATTGTAATTTTCGGGAGATTTACAATAGCAACAGGTGAAACTCCTCTTAATAGTTTTAAGAAAAACTTTGGCTCCGGTTTAGGTGGCTTTGTGTTGGCAACGCTTATTATATCTGAATTGGTTTCAAGTGTAGGCGTAATGGCAGTTGTAACGGAAGTAGTAAATGAATGGACTAAGCCTCTTACATCCAGCGGTGACGGCTTCAGCACGATATGGCTGACAATAATTTTTGCTTCGATACTTGTATACTTTTTATTCAGCGGGCAATACACATCGATCGAAAAAATTCTGGCATTCTTTGTTGCAATGATGGGGCTGAGTTTTGTGCTATCGACATTTATGGTAATTCCCGACGCTTCGACCGTAATAGCAGGCCTGGTTCCAAATATACCTGATGAAGCTAACGCGGGTTTAATTGTAGCCGGAATGGTAGGAACAACAATGGGTGGTATTATACTTGTTACCCGTTCCATAACCATCAAGCAAAAAGGCTGGACAAAAGAAAACCTGGTAGATGAGAAACGAGATGCAAAAGTATCTGCCTCTCTAATGTTTATTTTAAGCATCTGTATTATGGCCGCTGCTGCCGGAACGTTGTATCCATTGGGATTAAAAGTTACAAGCGCGGTTGATATGGTTAAAACATTGGAGCCATTAGCCGGTCGTTTTGCAATATCAATTTTTGTTACGGGAATAGTTTGCGCCGGTCTATCTTCGCTATTTCCTCACTACATGTTAATTCCATTATTACTTTCGGATTATAAGAATGAGAAATTAGATCTTAATAAGTGGCGTAACAGGGGCATCGTAATATTCTATGCGATGATGGGTTTAATTGTCCCCGTGTTTGGCGGACGTCCCGTATTTGTTATGATTGTTTCCCAGGCATTAGGTTTAATTGCTACGCCGCTAATTCTTGTTCTTATGATTATTCTGCTGAATAAGAAAAAATTAATTAAAGATAGTAGCGCCTGTATGTTTACTAACATAGTTATGGTTGTTACAATTCTATTCACTTTGGTATTGGGTATTATTGGCGCCATAGGAATTATAGAGGCTTTATAATGTCGTTTAATAAAAAAATAGTTTGCACCTATCTTCATTCAATAACTAAATACGGATATCCGCCGCCGGGTAAAGACACGCTCAAATATATTGATGAAATGACATCGCTTGGATTTCAATCAATTGAATTGGAAGGCATTCACGAAAAACATTTGAACGAAGTATACAATCAAAAAGAAGAGATTCTCTCAAAGCTCGAAAAAGAAAAAATTAACCTTCCCTTCTTTTGTGTTGTTCTTCCCGAGTTAACATCGATAAATCCGAAGACACAAGAGAAGCAGTTGGACTTGCTGGAGAAAGGCTGCGAGCTCGCTAAAGCATTTGGTTGCATTGGTATTTTGGATAATGCTCCTTTGCCTCCGTACCAGTTCCCAGATGATATCCCAGTTACCCGCCACTACGATGAAGACTTATTGGCAAATGCCACATTAACCAAAGGATTATCGTGGAATTTTATGTGGGATCATATAGTAGAAACAATAGCTAAAGTTTGCGATATTGCTGCAAAATATAATTTGACCTATAACTTGCACCCCGCCGTGGGTGTGCTCGCATCATCTTCAGATGGATTCATAAATATTTTTAATGCAGTCGGTCGTTATAACCTGAGATTTAACTTTGACACTGCGAATCAATTTGTAATGAAAGAAAACATAAATCTTGCTATTGCACGATTAATTGATTTTGTAGACTACATACATTTATCCGATAACCGCGGAAATAAAGTCGAGCATCTTGCAATTGGAAAAGGCAAAATAAATTGGCAGAAGTTTTTTACGACACTCAAAGAACTTAGGTACAAGGGATACCTTGGCTTAGATATTGGAGGTTCCGAATCAGATGTAAAAGACCTAGATGCTGCCTACATTGAAAGTGCAAAATATTTAGAAGAAAAATTAGTGGGACCAGATGAATAGAATAATAGTATTAACATTCCAAATAGTGTTCACGTGTTTAAACTTATTCGCAGATGATGTTCAACATCACCCCAGGATTACAATTGTCCCGAACCCACATGAAGTATTTATTAACGTAGGAGAATTTCAATTCGATTCAGCAGCAATAAGTTATAAACTATTTGTAGAAGACACTACCGGTACCACAATAGGTATCAATGAGCTTAAAAATACATTAAAACAATTCAGGAAAATTGATTTAACTGAGGATGTTTTACGGCAAAGAGATATTAATATTGGAATTGTTGGGCATTCGCAAACTTTCGATGAAGTGTTAAGCGCATCAGGCATTTCAAAAGAATCGATAAAAGGCAATGAAGGATACACTCTTTTTATAGATACTGCTAAAATTGTTATTGCTGCCAATGATAAGCCAGGACTCTACTATGGTATTCAATCCCTGAAGCAGCTTATAAGAGGCAACAGACTTAGCAAGACTTTGCCATGTGTTAAAATTATCGACTACCCAATCTATAAGTACCGTGCAACTATGGACGATATAAGCCGCGGGCCTTTGCCAACATTGGACTATATGAAATACCAGGTTCGCCGGCTGGCCGAATTGAAGATGAACCAATTTATGCATTATGTTGAACATGTTGTTAAAACGGAAAAACATGGCGAGTTTGCTCCAAAGGAAGCAATAACAATTGATGAATGGAAAGAGCTTTCCGAATATGCAAAAAAATATTTTGTAACTATTGTCGGAAATTTCCAATCATTTGGTCATTTTAAAAATATACTTGATCACCCAAAATATGCACATCTTGGAGAAAGTGGAAACCTCCTGTCACCGGTGCTTGATGAAAGTATTGCCTTCCTTAAAGATGTTTATTCTGAAATGGTTCCGGCTTTCGACGCTCCCTGGTTTTCCGTAAACTGTGATGAAACATTTGATCTTGGACGCGGCTACTCGAAAGAGATGGTTGAAAAAGAAGGCTACGCTAACGTGTATCTTCATCACATAATGAACATTTACAATGTAATGAATGGACTTGGAGAGCGAACGCAAATATGGGGCGACATACTTCTTAAATACCCTGAACTAATAGACAAACTGCCAAAGGATATTGTAATTGGAACATGGAATTACGATGCATTCGATAACTTCGATAAGTTTATCAAACCGTTTCTCGGCAAAGGATTCGACCTGGTAGTTTGCCCCGGTGTATTAAACTCCCGCAAGATAACACCTGATTATGAAAAAGCGTTTATTAATATCAATCACTTTTTACGCGATGGCAATAAACCTGAAGTTGTTGGAATGCTTAACTGTGTCTGGGATGACGGCGGGTCTGCGTTCTTCTCTCGCGATTGGTACGGTGTTGCATACGGTGCCGATCAGAGTTGGAATCCGGGTGAACTCGATATTGATGACTTTTCATATCGATACAATCGAGCAATTAATGCCGATACATCCAACGTGTTTACCGAAGCTATTTGGAAATTAAATACCTTGAAAGATATTTCTGCAACAGGCGGGTTAAACGAAAAAATACTATGGACTGAATTGATACCCGAACGCGGTGAGAAAATAAAATTCACTTTAAACGAATGGGATGAAGTAAAGTCAGTATGCAGTGAAGTGCTCGAACTACTGAGCCAGAACGATATGCTGCTTAATTCCGAAGAGGTGGAATATTTTGAATTTACTACTAACTTGATCAACTCATTAGCGACGAAACGTTTCAATTTGCTAGATGCAGCCGACAGTTATAGGAAAGCTTGTTTTATTCAACGGGAATCAAAAGATAGTGCCGAATACTACGTAAGTAAATCGTTGGATTATATTAATAATACATTAGCCTCACTACAATACATTGATAATACATACGAAGACTTATGGCTGAGAGAAAATAAAATCTATGCATTATACAGGGTGTTGAACAGGTTCAATAAAGAAATTCAGTCTCTGCAGGAGATACAATATTTACTTAATGACGCACTAAACGATATTGCTGATGATCACTTTATTCAGCCGCCATTGGAAGTTCGTCTTGATATATCCGAAGTATCCGGTAAATATTTTCGCGAATGGATGATGATCAATCCGATACCTGTTGATAACTTTGCTTCTTCTTTAACGCCCGATTACCTTGTTGATATGGGCGGAGAAGCTATGGCTAAGCCGAGAGTTACACAGGAGTTTTATTACAACAACCAAAAATTTAGGTGGAGAAGAGTAGTCTCTGATCAGTTCGATATTGTAAATCTTGCGCAACTGTTTCCAAATACCGGGGGGCAAGCAATAATGTATGCTCATGCAATGATTGATTCTAAAAAGGATCGTACTGTTCGTGCATCGGTTGGCAGTGATGATGGAATAAAAGTTTTTGTTAATGGCGAAGAAGTATTCGTCCATGAATCTGCACGAACTATTTTGCCTGACGAAGATGAGTTTAACATAAAACTTAAAAAAGGCAGGAACCATTTATTAATAAAAGCCAGTCAACTTGAAGGAGAGTGGGCATTTACTTTTCGGCTGCCCGGCAACAAATTTTCGAATAGTAAAAACAGGTATAAAATCATTGAGTAAACTAAAAATAACCATAGCTGTAATGAGCGTGCTGTTAATTGCATGTTCAAAACAATCACCGCTTGATAAAGTTAAATCCGT
>JANQLA010000492.1 GCA_028280855.1 Melioribacteraceae bacterium | reverse complement strand
CTTATGTGTTGCTATTGATAGTTTTTTCTACAATTTTATTAGTGGTGCAACGTTAAGTGTAAACATCTTTGAATTACTTTTCACGGTTTCAATATTACCGGCGGTTTACAGCACGATAATTGCTCTGCCGCTGCTAACTCTAAGACAAAAAATTGCAATATGAACGATAAGATATTCGATCTAACAATCCGCAGAAAGATAATTCTCAGTATAATCTTACTGTTTGCAGGACTATTTGCTTTCAGGCTTTTCAAAATGCAGATACTTGACGGGTCGGCATATAATACAAAGTCGGAAGAGAACAGCGTTAAAACTATTGAAGTAGATGCTCCGCGCGGGGTGATATACGATAGAAATTTTGAAGTACTAGTTTCCAACAAACCTGCTTACAATTTATATTTAACCCCAAGCCAATTTAATTCACATAATGCGCACGAAATCGAAACTGCTATAGGTATAGATTCGGGCTACGTTAACTCTGTGCTTAACCGGTTCGAGGGATTTTCTACATTTATTCCCAGGAAGATTTTCAACAATTTAAACACACCTGCCGTTGCATGGATATCGGAAAATGTAAGCAGGATAAGCGGTCTGGAACTTTCTATAGAAATGCAGCGCGACTACTCGTTCGGTGTATACGGTTCGCATTTGTTCGGTTATATCAGGGAGATTGATTCCCGTACGCTTAGCAGCAAAAAAAATATTTACAGCCTCGGCGATTATATCGGCAACAGCGGACTGGAAAAAGTTTATGAAGACATTTTGCGCGGCAAAAAAGGTTATAACTATTTAATAACGGATTCTAAGCAGAGAATTATAGGCAGGTATGAATCAGGCGCTAAGGATCTTCCACCGGTTAAAGGAAATGATCTGGTTTTAACAATCGATAAAGATGTGCAAATAGCTGCGGAAGAGTATTTTAAAGATAGAACAGGTGCTCTTGTTGCAATTGAACCGTCGACAGGCGAAGTACTTGCATTCGTGAGTGCGCCATATTTCAGCCTCGATGAATTATCGGCAAGTGCAGGTTTTTCCAAATGGACGGAGCTTTCGAGAAGTGAATCGAAACCGTTGTTTAATCGGGCAACTATGACCAACAATCCGCCCGGTTCAACCTTCAAAATGGTTACGGCAATTGCGGGTTTGGAAGAAGGTGTTATAACCGAGAACGACAAAGTTAACTGCCAAGGCGGTTTTAAATTCGGTAACAGAACATTTAAATGTACTCACGTTCATGGAAAAGTAAATGTTGTAACAGCAATTGAAAAATCATGCAATACGTTTTTTTATAGATTGATTCTTAAGACAGGTCTGGAGAAATGGTCAAAGTACGGCAGGATGTTTGGCTTTGGAAGTAAAACCAATATTGATTTTAGTCCGGAAATAAAAGGTATCATGCCTGATTCCGATTACTTCGACGGAGCCTACGGTAAGGGCAAATGGACAAGCGGATACCTTGTTAGTTTAAGCATTGGACAAGGGGATATTATCAGTTCTCCATTGCAGCTTGCAAAGTATACTTCGCTTATAGCCGCGCATGGAGTATCGAAGCAGCCGCATTTTTTAAAAGGAATTATTGACGGCGACAATAACTTTAAACCGGCTGAATTTGATGATATCTCGGTTGATTTAAGTGAAAAGACGTTTAATCTCATACGTGAAGGAATGTACAAGGCAGTAAATGGAAACGGAACCGCAACAAATATAAAGGACGAACGCCTTCAAATTTGCGGTAAAACCGGTACTGCACAGAATCCTCATGGAGAAGATCATGCTATGTTTGTCGCATTTGCACCAAAGGATAATCCCAAGATAGCAGTCTCGGTTATTGTTGAAAACGTCGGCTACGGAAGCACACATGCCGCGCCCGCAGCAAAAAAAGTAATTGAAACATACCTTAAAAAGATTGGATTTGCTCAACCTATAGATTTAACATACGTAGAACAAGCAACTGAATGAAAATAGACTACAACATACAGGATAAATTTGATTTCGGCATTTTTTTACCGATGATTGGGCTAGTTGCTTTAGGACTGGTTGCAATTTATAGCGCAACAATTACTCATACCATTGCTATTAATAATTTTGAAAAGCAATTATTTTGGGTAATTGTTTCTTTATCGTGTTTCTTTATCATTTATTTTATACCCCACCAGAGCATCAGGTTTTCCGCGCTCCCATTCTACTTGATTTCGCAAGGGTTTTTAATAGCGGTACTTATAATTGGGAAAGTGATTAAAGGAGCTAAAAGCTGGATAAGCTTTGGCCCGATAGGTTTTCAGCCTTCCGAGCTTGGAAAAATCGGGTTGATACTTTTTCTTGCTTACTGGTTGTCGAATAAGAAGCACGATATAAACAATATTAAAGACTTGGCAATAGCTATACTAATAGGTTTTGTACCAATCCTCTTAATATTGCTCGAGCCGGATATGGGGACAGGAATTGTTTACGCGGTAATAACGCTTTTTATGATTTTCTGGGGTGGGATAAGTTTGTTCGGTCTGTTTGCCGTGCTTTCACCAGGGATTGCGGTTTTTGCATCGTTGTTTGGGTTACCGGTGTTCATAATTACTTTAGTTGCTATTCTTGTTGCGCTTGTCTCATTCAGGAAAGATTTGTTTTTAAGCGCGACAATTTTTGTAATAAATCTTGGTTCGGGATTTGTTTATGAGCTTGGGATAAGGTTCCTGAAACCTCATCAGCAAAAACGAATTGAATCGTTTGTTGATCCTTATTCCGACCCGCTTGGCTCAGGTTATAACGCAATTCAGGCAAAAGTTGCGATTGGTTCTGGCGGACTTTTCGGCAAAGGGTTTTTGGAAGGAAACCAAACGCAGTTAAAATTTATTCCCGAGCAGTGGACGGATTTTATTTTCTGCGTAATCGGCGAAGAGTTTGGATTCATCGGAAGTATCATTGTTATAGGCCTGTTCTTATTATTGTTTAGAAGATTGCTCAATCTGAGCTCAATTGCGAATGATAGTTTCAGCAGCCTGGTTGCCATAGGAATACTTGCATTACTGTTCATTCAGTTTGCAATTAACATTGGAATGAATATCGGTATTACTCCTGTTATTGGCCTTCCGCTACCATTCCTGAGCTACGGGGGAAGCTCGCTTTTAGTTAACATAACTTTGATAGCTATAGCAATGAATATTTATAAGAA
>JANQLA010000446.1 GCA_028280855.1 Melioribacteraceae bacterium | reverse complement strand
GCCTATTGGTGATATGACCATTTTCTTTTTAGCATTGAACAGCAGGCTTTTGCTTGCAGGCACCAATGAACATCGTGAAGTGAATCTAAAGGATTTTTACCTTGGGTATAAATCGCTTGATAAAGCCAATGACGAACTTGTAAAAGAAATTAAATTTTTAAAACCGACAAATGAATTCCGTTTCAACTTCGAAAAAGTCAGCAAACGAATTAATCTTGATATTGCCAGTGTTAATTCGGCAATCAGTTTGAATGCTTACAAAGGAAAGATTATCAATGGACACATTGCAGTTGGTGGCGTTGCCCCGGTTCCGCTTTATCTTGAAAATACTTCCTCATTACTAAACGATTCACCGATAGGCAATGATTTGGTAGACTCTTTAATCGAATCCGCTCAAGCTGAAATCTCGCCAATCTCAGATATAAGGGGATCGGAGGAGTATAAAAGACTGCTTGTTACACAAATGGTCAGGAAACACTTTCTCACGCTCTTTCCGACATTGGTAAGCGAGGAGGTATTGTCATGAAAAATGTTGATGTTGATAAACACGTAAAAGGCCAATCAATATTTATAGATGATATGCCGCTGCCTCAGGGTACCCTCTTTGCTCACGTTTTTGATTCCTCTATAGCTCATGGAAACATAAAGTCGTTAAATGTGGAACAGGCAAAAGTGAGTGACGGGGTACATTCAATTATTACCTATAAAGATATCCCGGGCGAAAACCAGGTTGGCGGTATCATCCAGGATGAATCCTTGCTGGCTGAAAATGAAGTCCATTTTAGAGGTGAGCCTGTTGCTTTAATTCTTGCAGACAATATGCTGTCGGCAAAGAAAGCTGCAAAGAAAATTAAAATAAAATTCGAAGAATTGGATGTAGTTGTTGATCCCCGCGAAGCGTTTAATAAGAATCAACTCATAATGCCGCCCAAGGTTTTTGAAAGTGGTAATGTGGATGAGACCTGGGAAAATTGCGACTACATTTTTGAAGGGCGTGCAGATAGCGGAGGACAGGAGCACTTATACCTGGAGACACAAAGTGCTTTTGCATTACCAAAAGAAAACGATGAACTTGTAATATATTCTTCTACACAAAGTCCGACCGCTGTTCAAAGAGTTGCTGCTAATTTACTGAACTTACCAATGAGTAATATTGAAGTTGATGTACTAAGGCTTGGCGGCGGTTTCGGCGGTAAGGAAGATCAGGCAACTCATTGGGCGGTATTGGCTGCTCTTGGCGCTTCATTAACTAAACGCCCTGTAAAACTGGTTTTGCCGCGTCACCAGGATCTAAGGGTTACCGGCAAACGTCATCCCTATTCATCCGATTACAAAATAGGCCTAAACAAGAAAGGTAAAATACTTGCATTTGAAGCTACATATTATCAAAATGCCGGCGCATGTGCCGATCTTTCTCCTGCGATTTTGGAGCGTACTTTATTTCATGCTACAAACAGTTATTACATACCAAATGTGCGTGCCACAGGTATTTCGTGTAAAACTAATTTGCATCCTCACACCGCGTTTAGAGGTTTTGGTGGACCCCAGGCTATGTTTGTTATTGAGTGCGCTATTAATCGTGCAGCAGAGAAGATGGAAATCCCAGCAGATAAAATACAGGAAATGAATCTGCTTAAAGACGGAAATGAATTTCATTACGGGCAAAAAGTAGAAAACTCCCACGCTGTAAGTTCGTGGAGTAAAGCTAATGAGTTGTACAACTTCGACAAACTTAAAAAAGAAGTTGATGAATTTAATTCCGAAAACTCCTTAGCAAAAAAGGGAATAGCTTTTATGCCTGTCTGTTTTGGGATTTCATTTACCAGTTCTTTTCTGAACCAGGCTAGTGCCTTAGTGCACGTTTATACAGATGGAAGTGTTGGGGTCAGCACAGCTGCAGTTGAAATGGGGCAGGGAGTAAATGCTAAAATTATGGGCGTTGTTGCGAGGTCTCTCTCAATCAATCCTGACAGAATTAGAATTGAATCTACCAATACTACAAGAATAGCCAATACCTCGGCTACAGCTGCCAGCAGCGGGGCCGACCTAAACGGGAACGCTGCAATCCTTGCATGCAAAAATATTTTAGAGCGATTAAAAAAATCTGCCGCAGAGGAGTTGAATGTCGAATACACCGATAGTATTGATATTGTCGATGAATCCGTACTTGTTAACGGAGACTTATCTGGTTTAAAATGGGAAGAGTTGATTAGTAAAGCATACATGAAAAGGGTTAACCTTTCCTCGCACGCTTATTACGCAACTCCCGATATTTATTTTGATAGAACCATAAATAAGGGTAGACCGTTTGCTTATCATGTTTACGGAACGGCTGCTATTACAGTTGAACTTGATTGTGTTCTAGGCCGCTATAAATTAGATAAGATTAATGTTGCTCATGATTATGGAAAATCCATTCATTCAAAAGTGGACATAGGTCAAACCGAAGGCGGATTAATCCAGGGAATTGGATGGATGACAATGGAGGAATTAGAGTATTCAAGTGACGGACAATTGTTATCCAATTCGCTATCTACATACAAAATACCGGATATTCATTTCACTCCAAAGGAATTTAACATTCACTTTCTCGAGGACTCGGAAAACAGGTTCGGTCCACTAAAATCCAAAGCTATTGGGGAACCTCCGCTTATGTACGGAATTGGCGTTTACTTTGCAATTAGAAACGCGATGAAAGCTTTTCGACCAAACCTTAAAATGACTTATTCAGCTCCAATTACACCTGAAAAAGTCCTTCTTGCTTTATATCCCAATTCTCTCAAAAAATATTATCATGGCGTTCATAAATCAGAGGGTATTTATAATATCCAAAAGAACTAACAGAGATTTTATTCGTAAAGATAAAATAATATGGCTTTTTAATTGAATTATGAATAAGTTATTATAAATCTTGAAATAACCTGATGCAAAAATGGAATTATTGGATAAACTCGCAGAATGTATTGAACTTGGTAAAACGGACAAAAACTTTCCTCACCCGCCCCATCTAACCGGAAAAGATGGTGCCAGGGAACTTACTAATCAGGCGCTTGAAGAAGGGGTGCATCCGGGCGACATTCTGAAAAAGTCATTGATGGTTGGAATGAATCGAATTGGGGAAAAATTTGCTGAAGGTAAAGCATTTATTCCAAACCTTTTAATTTCTGCAAAAGCAATGTACGCAGCAATGGAATACTTAAAACCTTATTTCGATACCGGCGAAGTACAACATAAGGGGAAAATGGTAATTGGCACCGTTGCCGGGGATATGCATGATATCGGAAAGAATATCGTTAAGATGGTACTGGAAGGAGATGGATGGAAAGTTATTGATCTTGGTACTAATGTTTCAGCCGAAAAGTTTTTGGAAGCTGTTGATGAAAATAAATCTAAAGTAGTTGGATTAAGCGCATTACTTACAACGACAATGATGAATATGGAAGCTATTATAAAGACTATAAAAAGTCACGACAAGTCTGTTAAAATTTTTGTTGGAGGAGCACCGCTGTCAAGTGAGTATGCTGATAAAATAGGCTCGGACGGCTATTTCCCCGATCCGCATGGATTCCAAAAGTATCTTAACAATTTAACCAGTGCGGCATGATTCAATTTGACGAGATCAATAGTAACAATGCCTCAAAATTATTACGTGTCAATACTCCGAAAAGCGTGTTCGAGCTTTATAGTTCCTCGTACATCATAACGGAAGAACAAAAGGCTTTTTATTCCAGTAATGGCTTTGTTGTTCTTCGTGATGTTGTTGATAACGAGCAACTTAATTTTATTCGTAAGATTATGGAAGCAGCAGTGTTTATTCGCAAGGGTAAAGACGAACGGGAATTAAAAGATAAAACTCCTTATGAACAATCTTTCCTGCAATGCGGTTTCTTGTGCTGGGATTTTCCCGCGGTCAAAGAGTTTGTTTTTGCTAAAAGGTTTGCAGGAATTGCGCGTGATTTAATGAGTGCAAATGGTGCAAGGTTATGGCATGACCAGGCATTGTTTAAGGAGGCAGGAGGCCGACATACTGATGTTCATCAGGATAGCAGTTATTGGCCTATTGCGGAACCGCTGAAAACTACAACAATGTGGCTTGCCCTAAACGATGTTCCGGAAGAAAAAGGCTGTTTATATTTTTTCCCGGATTCTCACAATAAGCAAAGGGAGTATGTAGACATATTCAAGAATCCTCATAAACCTGAAGTTATTAAAGATATCCAACCGGTTTACACACCGCTTAAAGCTGGTGATGCAACTTTTCATAGCGGACTTACTTATCATGGCGCAGGTTCGAACAGAACAAAAGAGATGAGAGAGGCAATGACTATAATATATATTGCAGACGGAAATAAGTTTAATGCTAATGATCCGAGAAATGCAACCCATAAATCATGTGATGGACTGAAACATAATGATATCATTAATACCAGATATACACCCAGGCTTATATAAAAATGAATACTCCAACCGTTCAAACAGTTATTAATAATCCTCGCTTCGAAGAATTAGAAATGAAGGAACAGGATATTTTAGAAGCTATGGGTTATGCCGGGTTAGATGCACCGGGCTATATAAAACCGTTAGTGTATAAATACATTGCCGAGGCAGCTGCTAAAGTTGAAATAACATGCGGCTATGTCTTATTCTCAAATCATGATGTAGGTGTGGAGAAAAAGTGTATTACATGCAAAAATGTGAATTTTGATGTTGATGATGTAATTGGTATTCACTTAAGAGGAGCAACCGAATTAGCGATTTTTGTTGCAACTATTGGAGATGAGTTTGATGATTGGATAGGTGATTTATCTGAAGAAACTGATCAATTGACAGTCTTTATTGTTGATACCATCGGATCAGAACTAGCTGAAGCTGCAGGAGATTGGCTTGAAAAAACACTGGCAAAGAATTTTTCTTCAGCTCAAAAAAAGATCTCAAATAGGTTAAGTCCGGGTTACTGCAATTGGGATGTGTCTGATCAGCACAAGTTATTTTCGCTTTTACCGGAAAATTTTTGCGGGATCAAACTGAACAAGTCGGCTATGATGATACCAAGGAAATCTATTAGCGGTATAATTGGAATCGGAGAAAATGTAAAGCGGTTGGATTACCAGTGCAATATTTGTGATATGGAAAACTGTTATAAACCAAGATAAAAAGGATCGCCACTAAAGCGCAAAGTCGCGAAGGATTTTTATTAATACGAAAACAACAATTTTTTTTATAAATATTTCTTCGTGTCTTCGAGGCTTTGTGGCAATTATTTAAGGTTTGCTAAATGCCAAATATTGAAGAGTTTATTAAAACGATAAAAAGGGAACAAGCTGCTTACGTACCTATAGCAGAGCTTGGTATCCATCCTTTAATAAAAGAGAAGGTTTTAGGAAGACCGGTTTCGACGTTAAAAGACGATATTGACTTTTGGAGTTTAGCCGGGTATGACTATATAAAAATTCAGCCCGGCGCTGACTTTAACCCGGCTAACATGGATATGGCAAATGAAAAAGCTGTATCGCTTGATTTAGCCAATAACTTTAACTGGGCAAACGAGGGTAATGGTGCAATAAACTCAATAGAGGAGTTCGAAAACTATACTTTCCCGGGTAAAGACGATTTTGACTACGGTAAA
Source organism: Melioribacteraceae bacterium (assembly GCA_028280855.1). Classification (GTDB taxonomy): domain Bacteria; phylum Bacteroidota; class Ignavibacteria; order Ignavibacteriales; family Melioribacteraceae; genus PGYT01. Next base: position 5,301 of record JANQLA010000446.1, on the reverse strand, counting down.
TTTGATAATGTTGAGGAGTTGTTACCAAGTGGAATGGGCGTTGTTGGTCAGTATGGAGATATATTTACAATGACGTGGGAGATGATGGGTTTTGAATCCTTCTCTTTTGCGTTGTTTGAAAATACCGGGTTAATCAAACAGTTAAATGATACTTTGGGTGAACTGGTATATAGTATGTTCGAAGTAATGGCTCAACATGATGCTGTTGACGTATTGTTTTACAGCGATGATATTGCATATACCAACGGGTTAATGATGCCTCCAGATGTTTTGGATAAATATTTTTTCCCGTGGCTAAAGAGAATTGGTGAATTAGCAAAGTATTATAACAAGCCGTTTATATATCATACCGATGGAATTCTCTACAACGTAATGGATAAAATAATTGCTTGTGGTGTTGATGCTCTTCATCCAATTGAACCGAAAGCTATGAAGCTTAGCGAACTTAAAGAGAAGTACGGTAATCAACTTTCATTTATCGGTCATGTTGAAGTAGACGTTTTAGCCAGGGGAAGTAAGGATGACATAAAAAAAATTGTTAAAGAAAACATTGAGCTCTTTGATCAATATACCGGCTACTGTGTTGGTTCGAGTAATAGCATCCCGGCTTATGTAAATGTTGAAAACTATTTGGCAATGATTCATGCTGCAAAAGAATTTGGAAAGTTTAATTAACGCACGGTTTTTCTAATGTACAAAAGCGGTAATACGTCCCTTGTACGTAACCTCAATAAACATCACATACTTAACCTTGTTCGGTTAAACCAAATAGTTACTGCCAGAAAAATTAGTGATGAAACCGGTTTACAAATGTCAACTACCTTGAACACTCTTAAGTCTCTTGAAAAGGAAAACTATATAATAAATAAAGGCCTCGGTAATACTACATTACTGGGCGGTAAGCCGCCTGTTGTATGGGGAATTAACCCGGACTACGGCAAGATTATTGGAGTTGAGTTAACCTCTAAAGAAATGAGAATTGTTGTTATTAATTTTATTGGAGGAAAATTATATTCAGAAAACGTCCCACTCGAATACATACAAAGTCACATCATTCTGGTACATCAAGTCGTTAAGCAAATAAAACGCATTATTGAAATAAATAATATTAAACACAAACAAGTTCTTGGAATTGGTATTGGTTTCCCTGGATCAATTGATTATAACAACGGGATAGTGACTTATTCTAAACCGTTCGATTATCACTCCATTCGTTTAAAAGCGCTTATCGAAAAACAATTGCCCTACAAAGTATTAATTGATAATGACGCTAACGCAGGAGCAATTGGTGTTAACTGGCTGCAGTCTAAATTTAATGATCGCAAAAACATTTTGTTCGTTTGTATAAACCTGGAATATTCCGGAATGGGTATTGGACTTATTATAAACGGTCAAGTTTACCGCGGATCTCATTCGGCAGCTGGTGAAGTAGAGACATTACTTGATAGTCGGTTGTTGAGTAAAATTATCCGTATAGCAGTTAATAAGCATCCGAAAGAGTCGTTTATTAAAAAATTACAAAAAGAATTCCCGCATACGGGTTTAACAAGCATTATCGCTGAAGCGAAAAAAGGCGGTAAAGGTGCTGTTTTTATTCTTAAAGAAATTGGCAAAGAGGTAAGTAAAATTCTTACATCATTGATCAGCGTTATTGATCCTGAGTTAGTTGTTATAGGCGGCGACATTTGCTATGCCGAGCCAATTATAAAAGATATTATTAAAGAAAGAATTAAATATGGGACTCTGGCCGAATACATCCGCGAAATTCCGATTCATTTTTCCGAGTATAAAGAGTATTCAGGTGCAATGGGCGCTGCTGCTTTAGTTTATTCCCATCTCTTCAGTTCAGTCTAATATTGTGCTATTGTAAACTCTGAGATTGTCATTTCGAAGGAGCATTCTGAGCGACAGAGAAATCTATTTGCAAATGGGTTCAAGATTTCTCACCTCAACAAACTAAGCCGGAGATTCTGCCGAAGGTATTCCTCCGAAGAAATAACATTACAAAAGGATACGACACTAATCATTCTACAATAGTTGTTAAATACTAATACTCATACCTATAACAATAGTTCTTCTTCCGAAGTAACTCTTGACTTTTCTTCTGCTGCTGTAATCCTCTGAGTAAGTATACCCAAACAGGTTTTTAATGTTCAGTATATTCAATGCCTCCATATATACGATGGTATTGTATTTACCAAACAACTGGTTAAAATGTGTTAATCGAAAATCAAGTCGTTGATATGTTTGATACCTCGCAGAATTTGTTCTACCTTCAATTGGCTCATATATGCTAAGCTGTTCAATATAATTAGCTCCCACTACAGGTGTATGAGGCCTACCGCTTGCTATTTTATAGTTTATACCAACTTGCCACATCGAAGATAGATTATATTTTGTTATTAAAGATAATTGATGAGTAATATCAAAGTCGCTGCGTGTAAAAGAATCGTAATCCATCCATTTGCGTTTTGTGTTTATGAAACCATATGATAGCCAGCCGCTAATACCATTTGGTAAAGTTCCTTTTATTATAAGGTCAAAACCATTAGCAAAGCCATAACCTTTATTTGAATAATTAACCTGGTCATCCTCAAGAGGTAAATCCTTATACTTTTTGTGGTAAAGTTCCATCCTGATGTTGTTTCGTTCACCAATTTGAAGATCATATGACAGGATATAGTGCGACGCTTTTATTGCTTTCAAATCGGGATTGCCATCCAGTTCACTGTACAGACGGGAATCAGGTAATTGGTGAAACAATCCGAACCCAAACTTAAAATTTGCTTTTTCGCTAAGTTTATAACCGATTGCAAAACGCGGATCCACCCAGTTTATATCTAAATCAGTAAAATAGTCTGAACGAATACCGCTAATTAATGAGAGCTTATTCATACCGAATATGTTTGCTACTTCGAGTTCAACGTATGCTCCGTACCGCAATCTATTAATCGATACATCTAATTTATCAAAACCGGCTTCGGGGCGAATATCAAAATCCTCGGCCGGGATTAAACCTTTGTAGGTTTCTTCTCGATTTTCAATTACAAATCCGCCAAATAGTTTGTACTTTTTGCTTAACCTGATTTCAGCATCACTTCTGAATTTTAGCACATTATCATTAATATCTAAATCAAGTATTCCAAGATTCCATTCATTAGTATGACGATTATAGGACAGACTATTTTTTATGAATAATTTTCCGAACACATCTTTCTGTTGCAGGTTGAAGAGAGTATTACCGGAGTTTCCTTCAAACGCTCCTGTGTACTCCGCACGTTCTACTTTAGCGCCTTGCCGATCTTCGGCAAATAATGTTACCAGCTTTACTGTACCTGTTTGCGAATACTTTGAAACGAATGAAGCAGTTAGGTCTCTTGAGGTAGGTGTTGAAGTAAACTGATCCAGATCGCCATTCAGCCACATTATTGGTCTTGTATAACTTTGATTTGCAAATACATTCATTCCGAGCTTATCATTATAGATAGGAATTCTTCCGCTTAGTGAAAACGCTGCCATTGATATTCCAACGTTATAAGAAGAACTGATTGGTCCGTCAATTGTTTCAATATCCAATACACCCGATAGAACATTACCATACATTGCGGAAAAACCTCCACTGGTAAAGTAGAGGTTTTTGATAATTGCAGTATTAAGATTGCTGAACAAGCCGCCATATGATGATTCATATGTAAAAGGATGATAAATGCTTGCCTGATCAACGAATGTTACCGTTTCAATTGGATCGCCACCACGCACGTATAGTTCTGCGCTCTCGGAAACTTGTGTAATACCCGGCAAGGCTTTTATCGATTGAAAAACATCCGCAGCACCGCCGGGAGTTGTATATACATCAACTTGCGAAACGACTAATCCTTTTGCTTTTTCGGAGCTATAAGAAGATCCCATGACAATTGCAGACTCAAGCTCAATTGCTTCTTCGATCAATACAATTTCAATCTGTAGTTGTGAAGTAATGTTTCTAAATTCTTTGCGATATTTTTCATAACCAATCATGGATGCAGTAATGATAAAAGTACCGGTTGAATGAGTTACAAATGAAAATTCGCCTTTTACATTGCTCATGGCTCCGTCAAATGTACCTTCAACAAATACATTAACGAAAGCGAGAGGTTTTTTGCCTTCATTCAGAACTCTGCCGCTTACGCTTATTTTATCCTTTGCATTAATTCCCGAAACAGTTAAAAGAAGAGAGACAGTTGTTATAATCAAGATGAGCTTCATCACCCTAGCCCTGATTATTGATTTGAGATATTTTCTTTTCGAGAGCAGGCAATAAATCATGTTTGATCCAATCATAATCCGGTTTGATTTCCAATATACTTTCGAACGTTTCTTTTGCTTCCTCGAACTTGCTTAGTTTTTGCTGTGCTAGACCAATCCATGTTTTAGTTTCAACTTTGCCCCAAGTGGGCATTAATTCTGAATCAGGTTGTTTTGAGAATTGCGCATCTGCAGTTTTTAGAATGCCTATTGAGGAATTAGCGCCACCGCCGAATTGTTCGGGAGTATTAAACATCATTACGCCGCGAACAAGATTTACTCGGGGATTGCTTTTATCAGCAGCTTCCGCTTTACCAAGGTGGCCGTGAATTTTTTGAGAAAGAACCATACCTTGCGAATGATCCAAAGCCAGTTCCATCATTATGATGGCAGCCATTAAAGTATGAGCCTCTGATTTGAATTTGTCAACTTCGTAAAGGGCGGCAGCGTGTCCCTTTGCAAGCCCCGCATACTTTTGCATCTCTTCTTTTTTCCCTTCGGTCATTGCAATATTCATCAACCTGTATGATGAATAGGATAGGTAATAATTAGCGTAAGGATCGTTCTCATCCATCGACAATACCCTTTGACACAACGCTGATGCCTTCATAAATATCTCGTGAGACCATTCGAAATATCCCTCTTCGGTCAATTGCTTGATCTTGACAAGTGTTCCCGATTTAGGATTATCCTTTGCAATACAGGAAAGGAACGTAAGCAGCAAGACAAATGTAATATTGAAAATTGTTTTCATGGGAGTCTCCTATTACTGTTAGTAAAGTACTTTGAAAAATGAAGTTAATGTGCAAAAAATTTTTACTTCTTAATTAATTCTTCGAGTTTATTTACGTATGCTTCAAAAGCCAAAATACCTTTTTTGGTTAATTTGTATGTGGAGTGAGGCTTACGATCAACAAATGATTTTTTGACCGATAAATATTTGGCTTCTTCCAATTTTTTAATGTGTACGCTCAGGTTGCCGTCAGTTGCGTTTACTTTTTTCTTTAAGAAATTAAA
>JANQLA010000433.1 GCA_028280855.1 Melioribacteraceae bacterium | reverse complement strand
TTATTGAAATTATTCCCATTAATCAGCAGCCGGCAATAGATGCTTACTTTAATTCGGAAACCGGTGATTTGCAGCTTTTAGCTCCTGCTTTCCAAAACGATTTCAGCGGAACCGGATGGCGGTATAAAACTTATTTCGATCTAATGCAAAGCATTTGGGAAGTTAACTCAAAGCTGCCAAAGCAAGAACGATTTAAGGTGCTGGCAGTCAATGCGCCGACTTATTGGAGTGAAATTAAGACACGGGAAGATTTGGATTTATTCAGGCTTTCGCTCTCTGGTAACGACTACACCATGTATAAGGTCATTCGTTCATATCTTGATAATTTTCAATCAGGAAAAAAGGGCATATTTCTTACCAACACACGCCATGCTTACAAGGGCATCAAAAACAAAAAGAATAAATATTATTTTAATTGCGGTACATTCTTTTACTTAAACGACCCTGGAAAAACTTATTCAGTTCGTTTCCACAATATTAACCTGAGTTTCACCGGGAAAAAAGAAGTTGACTCTTCAACTATAAAAACTACCGAAGGATTAGAAGAGGTAAAAGTTAATTGGGTCCGCCTAGAAAACGGGTTATGGGATAGTGCATTTGAAACCTATGGTAACACTCCGGTTGCTCTTGATTTGAAAGATACCTCGTTTGGTGATGCGAAGTATATCGGTAACCATATGCTCAATGCAGCGCCTGATCAAAAAATGTACGATGCTTACGACGCATTGATTTTTTTAACACCGGTTGAGAAAACTCGTCAGACCGCTATGGTAGATTTTTTATACACCGAAGAGTATAAGAATGAACTGGTAAGGAGAGCAAAGATTCTATATACCAAGGATCAGCTTGACAATATCTTAAAGAGTTACGGGCTAAAATCAATAAAAGATTTTATAGACAACTACTTTGTTTACCAGCCGGAAACAGCAAATCCGTTGTTGAAAGAAATCGGCGCAATAGACGCTTGGAAGGCGAAGTAAAGAACTTTGTTTTTCTGTATTAAGCCGGTCTTTCGAAAATAGCGAAAAGCTATATGGCTACTTTGAGCTTTTCATTTTTACCGGCGAGTATTAAATTAACCCGATAAATATATTCGCAAGGATAAATTATTGCCCGAGTATCCCGACATAACAATTTACATTGAACGACTACAGCATTTTATAAAAGACAAGCCGCTTAAGAAAATTCGCTTGGGAACGCCGTTTTTTCTGCGCACGGCAATACCGCCGATCAATTCTGTTGAAGGTTTGCAAGTAGAAGATATTGAACGAATGGGCAAGAGGATTATCTTTGCTTTTGAGGATGATTACTTTCTTATCCTGCATTTAATGATAAGCGGTCGCCTGCACTGGCAAGAATCCGGAGCAAAGATACCTAAGAAGAAAGGCCTGGCTGCAATGGATTTTGATAAAGGTTCGTTGCTGGTTACCGAAGTATCTACACAGAAAAGAGCTTCTCTTCACCTGGTGAAAGACAAAAAGAACCTTGAAAAATTTGACCGAAAAGGGCTCGAGGTACTAAACGCAACTCTCGAAGAATTTAATGAAGCTGTTACATCCGAATCGCATACACTGAAGCGCACTTTGACCGACCCGACAATTTTAAGCGGAATCGGGAACGCTTATTCCGATGAAATACTGCATCGCGCAAAACTTTCCCCGATTCTGCTTACGAGAAATATAACGGACGAACAGGTAGAAAGGCTTTTCAAAGCCGCTAAAGAAGTTTTAGTTGAATGGACCGACCGCTTGCGCAAAGAAGCAGGCGAAGGGTTTCCCAAAAGGGTAACTGCGTTCAGGAAAGAAATGGCCGTACACGGAAAGTACGAACAACCCTGCCCGGACTGCGGAACAGCCGTTCAAAGAATCAGGTACTCTACCAACGAAACAAACTATTGTCCTACATGTCAAACAGGAGGCAAGCTTTTAGCCGACCGCGCTTTATCCCGCCTTCTAAAAACCGATTGGCCCCGCACTCTTGACGAGCTGGATGGTCTTTACGGTAGTTAATATAAAGTTCATGTTTTATCTAGAAATTTAACTATAAAGTGTCGAACTCATATGGTAATTGTTCATTTCGAAGCTAGTTGTTTCAATAAGAATTAAATAACTTTATCTTTCAACCATGAATGCCTGGTCCAATATAGAAGCCTCTCCTAAAGATTCTGAAATTATTGAAATAGACAAATTGGAGAAGACACTAGGTGACATTCCGACAAGAGCGAAACAAGTTCGCGAGCTTATTACAAGATTTGAGGTCTGTCACTTCAAATACAGGGAGCATTTGCAAAAAATCAATGATTCTATTCTAAACCTAAAGCCTGTAATTGACGCCGGCAAGATAGGTGCAAACCATGTCGGCAAAGGTGAAGACGCGTGGAGGAATGATAAAACCGGACGCAGTCTACTAGGACAGCAATGTTTATGGGCATTAAGAAATTGGCTTGATTATAATTCTCAACTGGAAGCTTTGGAGAATTATGATAAGGAACTTGCCCGTCAAATTTCAATGTGGCTGGGAGATAAAAACCCTGATAAAGAAAGGCTGGTACGTTTATTAATTGCCAGGCTGACATGGGATTGGAAATCTTATGAAGAGTTTCAGCATGGCGGCAAATATAAAGAACTTAATGACCAGGTTTGCAGGATGGATATTTGCCATTTTAATTTCCCTGAAAATTTGAATGCGTTATTAATAGGCATCGGAGAAATGAAACCGGTTAAAAATTTTGATGGTTGCAGCACGTTTAATGATGTTATAAAAGAATACCTTGAAGAGCAATTTTCTACTTTATGTAATTACTTGAAATCCAAGAGCAGCACTGGTAATGACATTAGCCTGGCGAAAACCGAACTAATAAAACTATGGCTGATTACCTGCTTGGCAAAAACAATCAAAGAGCAAGTCGGGTTGACAACTTCATTGCCCAAATTAATAATTTAATGTAAGAGTAACGACGAAGTTACGAGCTAAAGATCTTTCATCCCGGTCAGTTCGCAGGATTCAAATTAATCCCGATTTTATTTTTTCATAATTGTCTCAAAATTTTAAGGCTGGATTGAACCTAATCATAATTTAATTCCCAGCGTCATTTTTCTTAAATTTCACGATTAAATTTCTTCCGGGTTAATGGATCAGTTTGAAGGCATATTATCTCTTTTTATAGCTTGCATGGAATTAGTGCTGCTGTTGAACCTGCTCATATTTGCGGAGAAAAACAGTGTTAACAAGCCGATAATTCTATTGATTTTCCTGTTAATGCTTTACCAGGTTTATGAATTTGTAATTTGTTATTTCGGAATCAATGAACCGCTGGTAGTTTATTTAGCTTTTTTGGGCATAACTCTGCTGCCCCCTCTTGGTTTGCTTGTTTCGCTTAGAATGTTTCAAGGAAACAAATCGTGGCATAAGGTTGTTTTTTTGCCTGCCTTGTTTTTTATATTTTACTTCCCAACGGTTCTAACGGAATTTGAAGTAGTCAGGTGCACAGTCCTTTACGCAGTTTACAATTATCCTCTCGGTACGCTTTACGGTTTTTTTTACTGGCTTCCGATTGGAATAATAATAATACTTATTGCGCTTACATGGCATAGAGCCGAAGAAAAGCTGCCTAAACATCTTGCCCTTATTATGCTTGTATCATTTATTGTAACTTTTGTGCCGGCGGGACTGTTGTTTTTAATGTCCGATTTTATGTCTTCGATCAAAGAGAGTATATTATGCAAAATAGCTCTATTTCTTGCATTGGGATTAACTTACTTTTCACTGAAAAATAAATCCGTATTTGGAAAGGAGTAGCATCATTTTATCTGAAACAATATTAAACATCTACTTAATTATAAATGACGACCGTGTTACGCAATTTAGAGCCAAAGCCTACGAAAGCGATGAAGGTGATGAGGTAAAGATTAAATTTCTCAAGTCCCGCGCCCTTGCAGATTTTGAAAGTGCCTACCGATTCGACGCACCGATTAATTCGAAAGGTGAATTTATGCAGTACCGGAAGTTCGCAAGGCTTGAAGAAAGAGGTATGCACTTTCAATTGTTTGAAGAAATATTTCAACGTTTCAAAGTGCCGGAAAATCCGCTTGTCTGTGTTACACCCGTTGTAAACGGCGATATCCTTGCTGAAGAAGTTTAAAAAAAAATATATAAATACAGGAGCAATAATGAGCAATCCTATTGATGAATTATCAGTAAATACAATAAGACTTTTAGCTGCCGACGGTGTTCAGAAAGCTAACTCGGGTCATCCCGGAATGCCGATGGGCTGCGCGCCAATTGCATACGTGTTGTACACAAAGTTAATGAAACATAACCCGGCAAATCCAATATGGTGGAACCGCGACAGGTTTATTTTATCTGCCGGACACGGAAGCATGCTTCTTTACAGCATTCTGCATTTAACCGGGTATAAAATAACTCTAGAAGATCTCAAAAATTTTAGACAGTGGGAAAGCACAACACCGGGACATCCCGAATACGGTTTAACCGACGGTGTTGAAACAACCACAGGCCCCTTGGGACAAGGCTTTACAAATGCCGTGGGAATGGCTGCCGCGCAAAAGTTTATGGCGGCTAAGTTTAATAAAGACGATATCGAACTTTTCGATCACTACATTTACGGTATTTGCAGCGACGGCGATTTAATGGAAGGTGTATCGCACGAAGCAGCTTCCTTCGCAGGACATAATAAATTAGGCAGTCTTATTTTTTACTATGATGATAATAACATAACTATTGACGGAAGGCGCGAGCTTTCAATGTCTGAAGATGTAGGTAAACGTTTCGAAGCATACGGATGGCATGTTCAGCATGTTGATGATGGAAACGATTTGGCAAAACTTAAAGATGCCGCTTTAAATGCTCAACAGGTTAAAGATAAGCCATCGTTAATTATTACCAAAACCGTTATTGGTTACGGAAGCCCGAATAAAAATGATACTGCCGGTGTACACGGTTCGCCGCTGGGTGAAGAGGAGCTTAAATTAACAAAGCTGAATCTTGGTTTCCCAGGAGAAGAGTTTTTCCATGTTCCCGAAGAAGTAGAAGCATATTTTGATGAAGTTAAATCTAATTTCCCAGGCTATGAAGATGAGTGGAACGAGTTGTATAATGATTACAAAACTAACTACCCGGAAGATGCTGCTCTGCTTGAAAATGTTATGAACTGTAATTTCGGTGAAGACTGGATAGCAAAATTACCAACCTTCGAAAATTACGGCGAAAGCATTGCGACCCGTGCAGCTTCCGGTAAGGTACTTGGCGCTATAGCTTCGAGCCTCCCGACAATGATTGGTGGATCGGCGGATTTAACACCGTCTAACAATACGCATGTAAAGGAATACGAAAACTATTCCCCGGCGGATTATACAGGCCGTTATGTTCGTTACGGAATACGCGAGCATGCAATGGCAAGCATGATGAACGGAATGGCAATGTACGGCGGATTCATTCCCTACGGTGGAACGTTCCTAGTGTTTTCGGATTACCTCAGGCCTGCCATTCGCCTTGCTGCTATTTCGCACATCAAAACTATATTGGTATTTACTCACGATAGCATAGGGTTGGGTGAGGACGGTCCAACACATCAGCCTATCGAACATTTTGCAGCGCTGCGAGCTATACCCGGGTTAGTTGTGCTTCGTCCTGCTGACGCAAATGAAACCGTACAGGCGTGGAAGATTGCGCTCGAACATAAAAACAGCCCGGTTGCTATTTTACTTACGCGGCAAAAACTTCCGATAATCGACAGGAAAAAATATACTTCTGCCGACAACAGTTCAAAAGGCGCTTACGTATTAAAACAAGTCGAAGGTAAACCTGATGCAATTCTTATGGCGTCCGGATCGGAAGTTTATCTTGCATTGGAAGCTGCGGAAAAACTTGACACCGAAGGTGTTAAAACCAGTGTGGTTAGTTTCCCTAGCTGGGAATTGTTTGAGCAACAAAGCGACGAGTATAAAGAATCGGTTTTACCCAAAGATGTAACTGCAAGGCTATCGATTGAAGCAGGTGTTGCACAAGGCTGGGAAAAATATGTTGGAAACGATGGAGCTACATTGAGTATAGAAGGCTACGGAGCATCTGCGCCTTACCAGGTGATATTCGAAAAATACGGGTTTAGTGTTGATAGCATTGTAGCAAAAGCAAAAGAATTATTGTAAAAGTGGCGTAGGGATCGCAAAATTTGCGATCCCCGCATACCCGGCATTCAATCAAAATTGGATTCATTATCAAGCAGTAGTGGCAGAGCCTCCAGCAAAGCTCTTTCCCATAACTTCCAATCGTGACCGCCGTTATAAATTCTAAGTTCTGCGGGATAATTCAGTTCTTTATGATATTTAGAATAAAGCAAGTTTGCTTGCCAATCAATATTGTATTGAATTCCTTCAGGATGGTTCCAGTCATCGTCCCCCGCAGCTATAAACAATTTTACTGGATAGTTTTTAAGTCTAGTAGAATCAAGAATTGTATTGTAGTTTTTAGAAATCCATAAATCTTTATCAAACGGGTTACCAAACGACCCTGATTCGATAGCGCTTGAATTCTCCGGTGGCAAATTGTTGTATAAAGCCGGGCTTAGTAGAATTGCAGCGCTAAATAGATCCGGGCGAATCAACGCGTATCTCAGCGCTCCATATCCACCCATAGAGAATCCTGCTATAAAAATTGCTTCCCTGGATTTCTCAACTTTATACTTTTTTTCTATAAACGGTTTGAGTTCGAGGAAAAAAGCAGTTTCAAAATTTTCTTTGCCGTTTACCCACCAACTGGTACCTGATGACGGTGAAACAGTAATTACAGGCTCAATAACATTTTTTTTTATTAGTGAGTCAATTAAACTAATCCCTTTGTTCCAATCGTTTTCATCACCACCGCTGCCATGAAGTAGATAAATTATTTTGAATGAATTTCTTTCACTATAACACGGGGGTAAATACACAGAATAGCGCCAATCTCTTTTTAGTATTTCCGATTTCAAACTTTCTATCTTTATATCCTGGGAGTGCAGGTTTGATATAAATAAAAGATTAAAGGCTACTACTATTTTTAGAAAGAATAAATCTTTACTTTGAATTATTGCTAACAAGTGTTTCATCGTTTTCTTTGTCAAAAAAATATAATTTTCTTGGATTGAAATAAAATTTAACCCGGCTGCTAAGTTCGGGTAAAACCATTGAATTAGTTCGAGCAACCCACATGATGTTCTCTACTTTAAAGTAGATAAATATTTCATTTCCCATCGGTTCAACTAATTCCACTATAGAATTAAACTCGAGAGTAAAATCATCTTCTCGGCGGGTCATTATATCTTCTGGACGGATACCCAAAACTATGTTACGTTCTTCCATATCTTTTTTTGTTTCAACCGGAATCGGAAAGTTAAGCGTCTTTCCACGGCTCATAAATTTCAAATCTTTTGTAATTATTCCATCGACAAAATTCATCGACGGACTTCCAATGAAACTTGCGACAAAATGATTTTGAGGATGATTATACAAATTCATCGGTGTATCAATCTGCTTTATAATCCCATTCTCCATAACCACGATTCTGTCACCCATCGTCATGGCTTCGATCTGATCATGAGTAACATATACAATAGTTGATTCAAGCGATTTATGCAGCTTGGAAATTTCAGTACGCATTTGTACCCTCAATTTCGCATCAAGATTTGATAGAGGTTCATCAAACAAAAATACTTTTGGTTCTCTTACAATAGCCCTGCCAAGCGCCACCCGCTGTCTTTGGCCGCCTGATAATTCTTTCGGCTTCCTTGTTAAATATTCACTCAATCCCAAAATATTAGCAGCCTTATCGACTCTTTTTTGAATTTCTTTCTTTGGATATTTTCTAAGCTTTAATCCGAAAGACATGTTCTCAAATACAGTCATATGAGGATACAGCGCGTAATTTTGAAATACCATCGATATATTTCTATCCTTGGGCGACACATCGTTAACCAGCTTGTCATCTATATACAGTTCACCTTCCGATATTTCTTCAAGCCCGGCTATCATTCGCAATGTGGTCGATTTACCACAACCCGAAGGACCAACCAGTACTAAAAACTCTTTATCTTTTACGGTTAGGTTAATATTACTAACAACGCGATTTTCGCCTTCATAAATTTTAGAAACATTTTTGAGTTTAACTTCAGCCATATTGTGCTTTATTAAATTTTCGACTTAGTTTATCATAGCAATTATTAGGAATTATAGTTCATTTATTTTTTTTATTCTTTACTTAATGAATCTCGTTAAATCCTGAGAAATCTGGAAAATATCCAGCCCCTTCGTAAACGGCAAACAGGTGCCGGTTGGATATCTTGTTTTCCCTTTCCATTTTTCCGGAATGCTTTTTGCCCCGTTCATAGCTCCCGATACTGCACCGACTATTGCTGCTATTGTATCGGAGTCTCTTCCGAAATTACCACCATAAATAACTCCTTTTTTAAAGTCGCCGCCGGTCATTTTAAGAACAGCAAAAGCTGAAGTAACCGCTTCCGGCACAACGGCTTTATATTTACTCCAAAGCGCTTTATGTAAAGGCATCCAAATGTCTTCAAGAACTTTATATTTATCTATTATATTGAACGCTGTTTCCATTGAATATTTAAACCACGTATCATCCGGTATAACATTTATGGCAGCGTCAATTATTTTATCTAAATCTTCACTTACCATTGCCACTGATATTGATGCCGCTACTGCCTGCGCTCCCCAGATACCTTCACGCCAATGACTCAAGCAAGACTCTATTTCAGCCAACTGTGCAGCCTTTGCAGGATTACCTGCGGAAATTATCCCGATTGGAGTAATTCTCATAGCAGCTCCGTCACTCATATAAAACGCGTTGTATTGACCCGAAAGAGGAGGCATTATTCCTTTTTTAATATTATTCATCCCCTCCATTTCGCTTGCTCCACCCCTATTTAGCTCGCCTAAAGGAGCAACATATTTTTGCCATGATTTTACCACGTTATCAATTGAAATACTGCCGTTATTGTCTAATATTGTTTGAGCAGTTAGAAGCGCAAAGTCTGTGTCATCAGTACTCCATGCATCATCATCAGAAAAATCCGTTGTAATTCCGTAATTAAATTTATTTTTTTCAGTTCTGGCAGCATCTCCAAAAGAGTCTCCAATTGCGTGTCCAATCAAAGCGCCGTATGCTTTATCTAATATCACGTTTTTGTTTTCTGTAGTTAATGACATAGTGTTATTCATTCTCCAAGTTTATTTTCGTTATTTCCGCAGTTCTGTTTGCCAAGTCATCTATTTTTGAATTATCAAAGCCTCTCATACTGCTTCTTATATTATTATTTAGCGGAGCTATCCATTTTGCAGGTAAACGCGATGCTCCTATTAAACTTCCAATAATTGACCCCACTGTTGCGCCGTTACTATCCGTATCCCATCCGGCCATAACAGTTGAACACACGGCGTTTTCAAAATCCTTTTTCCAATAGAGTACCACCGCGGTAATTAAAGCAACATTATTGATTACATGAACCCAATGAAGATGACCATAATTTTTGTAAATCGAATTTACAATTATGTCCCAGTTGTTTTCAGTCCCGGTTAATTGAATAACATATTTAATTGCTTTGGAGACATGCGAATCATCCGGGATGAACTCTAATGATTTATGGATTAATTCGTTTTCATCATCTAAAACAAACGATAAAGAAATTAAGACCGCTATAAATACTTCGCCCCAAACCCCGTTTGAAAGATGGCTGAGCGACGCATCATTGTAAGCTCTTAGAGCTGCAAGCTGCGGTTTACCTGCTGATATCCAACCCCAAAGATCAGCCCTTATTAACGCGCCAATCCACTCGCGGTAGGGATTTTGGAAGCGAGATGCTGAGTACGGGTCAATGCATAAAAGTAAATTTTTGTAAGCGACTCTTTCAGCAGTAAACGTTGCCATTACCGGCATGTAATCAATCCAACTTTGAGCAATTTTTTCAGTTGAGATATCTCCCGGATATTGTTCCGCAACTTTTAGGTTTAGCATAGTGTAGTTAAGGTCGTCGTCTTCAGTCATACATTCAATGTTTTCAAGCAAGCTTTCTTCACCGGAATGCTTGTTCCATGGATACTTTTGTTTAATCTCCATGGGAACCTGTTCACCTGACATATAATACTTCAGCGGCCATTGCCCGGATTTTTCGAGAATTTCTTTTATGATTTCTCTACTGTATTTTTCGATTGGCTTCCCCAGTAAACATCCTGAGCTCCTGCCTAACCAACCTCCGAGAATTTTGTCATATAATTTTTCATTAGATAATTCAAGATTATAATCAACGTTTTTCTTATTAGAAATGTTTTCTATGAAATCTTTGTCATAATTAATTTTGTCAAACAAGCTGTAATTATGATCGTCTTCAATTTTACCGTACAAATAAGATTTAAACTCATCCAACTTAGAATTGGAAGGTTCAGTCATTTTTAGTTTCTGCCATTCATTATTTAGTTGAGATACATCAATACCGTCCAATACCAGCTGCCGCAATTCATATTCAATTATATCTTTGCTATTAATCCAACTAATCTGCAATTCATTCTCCGGATTTTAATACCGATTGTTCTATAAATTTCTCCACCAGGTCTAGATACTCAAGGTCTTTGTACCATGGGATGCATATACCTTTCACTTTACTGATGGCTGTTTCCCACTGAGGCGTTAATACGCTGCCTACACTTTTTGCTCCGGCTAATGCGCCAATCATTGGAGTTATACTATCCGCCGCTTTGGTTATGGAATTTGCCGAAAGTAATAGCTCAACAAAATTATCGTCATAGTATTTAACTATGGCTATTATCACGGCTAAATTTATCGGCGCTGCGCTTCCATAGTTATAAGAGTTATCTATAATCCGATTATTAAGCAATGGAATCAAATCAAATAAAGACTGTGAATTCAAAAACATGTCAAGCGAACGCTTCACCAACGAATCAATCCACTTCGATGAAAATATTTTATCAGAAATAGTATTTATATAATTTTCATAATGAATACCGTTAAGACAATGATACAATAATTCTGAATATAAACAGGCTGATTCAATGCCTTCCATAGAGTTGGTTATTGAGGCATCTTTAGATACATTATCTAAAATTGCATCAAGGTCTGAACGGTGTGCAAGGACTATCGGAATACTTCTTACCATTGCGGAATCATCAAAATAATGGGGATTATCTCTACCTGAAAACGGCGGATATTGTTTCTTAGAAATATTGTGGAGTGCAGATACAATGCTTATACTTCCTCTAATCTCTGTCTTTCTCTCACTAAGTTTTTTCCATTCATCCAGAATTATCTGGAAATCATAGTTGCCGTTTTTTTTAATCAGGTTCATCATGTTAAAAACCACCCACTCGGTATCATCAGTTGGCGATAGGTTAAAGTTTCCCGGTTGTTGATTTAGAGAAAACGGTAAACATGTTTTGATGACATTTTTCGTATCCTGTTCAAGATCAATTTCCCTGCGAAGTCTTCTAGTCCAATAAGGATAGGCGAAACTTCTGTGATAAACCGAGTTCCAATTAATCGCATCTCCAATTGCAAGTCCGTGCAGTGTATTGCGTGCTTTTAATATTAGTTCTGTTTTATCCATCGCTCAGCCTTAGTTGGATTAGTTTTTCAACACATTCATCTATTCTAACGGAGGATAACGAACTGATACATGAACCTTTTACTTCAAATATTTTTTTAACCCATTTACCGGGAACATTATCAAACCCGTTCATCGCGCCTGATATCGCACCTGCAATTGCGGCAATGGTATCGGTATCCCTTCCAACATTAACGCCGCCTGTAACCGATTGGACAAAATCGCCTTTGGAAAATGTAAGAATACCAAAACTTAGTGCGATGGCTTCAGGCGCTAAATCCGACCAGTAATAATAATCGCAAACAACTTCATCGTTTAGTTTCAGCAGGCAATCGTTTAAGTCGGTTGCTTCCAGTCCTATCTTAATCGCGGATTGAATAGCTCTGTATGTCCAGCAATCTTCATCAATGCTGGTTAACGCTGCCTTAGTTATCTTATTGATATCATTAAATGAAAAAGCAGCCGAAATAGCTGCGGCTGTTGCAATACCTGCCATTATACCCTCGCCGGAATGAGTTACGGATCCGTCCGCTAACGTTAATTTTTTTGCAAGCTTAATATTGCCCGCAGACACAATGCCGAAAGGTAAAACTCTCATAGCTAATCCATCGCTCCAACTATGCGAGTGAAACCCGGAGTAGGGAGGCAGTAATCCGTTTCTTATATTTTCAACCGCCATTATTTCGCTAAAACCTGCCCCGCTTAAAGGCTTACTTATAGCAGATATTTGCTCCTTCCATTCGTTATAAAAATCCGTAGTCGATATATCAAGCCCGTACTTATCCAAGAGCAAAGTGTTGAACACCGCGAACTCGGTATCGTCACTTCCGGCAGGATCTTCATTTAGGAAATCGGTTATTTGTCCCCATTTATTTTTAATTTGTAAATAGGTTTTACCTTCTGATTCGACTCCAAGAGCATCGCCGATGGCAAGTCCGTAGAATGCACCCAGTGCTTTATTTCTATATAACACCAGCTCATTTTTCGTCATCGTTTATACCTGCTAAAAACATATTTGCTTTCTTCTTCCATCCTTAGTTTGAATTCTTTCGAAGACATTCTATTTGAAAAATACTCTTGAAACAGGGGATTAGCGACCCTTGATTTCCATTCGGCATAACCTGGAAGAGTTAACCATTTCCCAACAATCAATTTATCGACTATATAAGTACAAATAGCCCAGCCGTATTGTGGTGTTTGAAATTGATCGCTTTGCAGCAATGATATTCTTGTTGGCGACATCCAATCGCTTTTTGCAAGTTTAGCCATGTTTTCTTTCGAAAGAAAAAACTCGATAAACTTTGCAGCGTCTTTTTTGTTTTTTGATTTCGCCGGTATACTTAATGTCTGAGAATTGGCTGCCTGGTTCTGATTTTTTTCTTTGATTGGAACCAGTACGCCCCATTCAAGTTCCTGCGGTGCATTTTCAACTAATTGTTGTCTTGCCCAGGTGCCTATTCCAATCAGCATTGAATTTTTTCCATTTATAAATGAAGGAATTGTACCCGGGCCTGATTGAGTAACTGAAGTTGGTGAAATTGATTTATCTTCGAATATAATTTCCTTTATCATGTTCAAATATTGAATATCCACGGAATCAATAACTACACCTCTTTCATTATTTTTATTCTCGAAAAAATCACTCCCATATCCAATACCAAGATTTAAAAGAATATTAGCAGAGCTTCTCAACCCGATAGAAGCTCCATATCGTTCCGGCCATCCATCCTTGTTCGAATCAATTGTTAATGCCTTTGCGATCTCTCTTAACTTATTCCAGTCCCAGGGCTCTTCGAAGGTGGGGGGAACGATACCACGTTCTCTGAAATGATTTTGGTTATAAATAACAACCATTGACTCGAGTAAAAAAGGCGCTCCTGAAATACTACCATCCGCACTCTTTACAGATTTCCATGCGGATTCATGAATGTCCCTCTTAAATTCATCACTTAAAAGTGTATCCATATTCGCTAAGTTGCCGCGCAGTGCAAAATCAACTATTATTGAAGACTCGTAATGAAATACATCCGGCACATCACCGGTTTCAAAGGATGTTATTAAATAATCATGAATTGAATTCCAGTTTGATTGAACATATTCAACCGGTTTATCTGCATGCAGCTCGTTCCATTCAGCAACAATTGATTTATGAGTAGCTAACGACTGTTCCTGCCAGGCTAAACTTACAAACACAATTTTATCGCCTCGCTCATTTTCGGCACAACCGTAAGCAAACACCGATAACAAAAAAATTAGTAAGCGCTTAACAAAACAAAATATTTTTTTTGATTTCATTCTTTAACCGCCCCGGAAACTAAACCCGAAGTAAACCATTTCTGTATTATTGAAAATATAATTAACGAAGGTATTGTAGCGATAATACTTGCCGCAGCTAACGGCCCTGTGCGCGCCTGTCCTTCCATACCCGTGAATCTCGCCAGGTCAACCGGAAGCGTAATTAAATCCTGGCTTTTCATTAACACTAAAGCAAAGAAGAATTCATTCCAGGCTGTTATAAAAGCAAATAATGCGGAAGCAGCGATGCCGGGAAGCAGTAATGGCATTATCACTTTAAAGATTACCTGTCTTCTCGACGCGCCGTCGATTAATGCCGCTTCTTCCAGTTCAATAGGTATTGCTTTAACATAACCTTGCATCATCCATAGAACAAAGGGCAGCGTCCAAACAATATATACAATACTTAGTCCGTACAAAGAATCTGTTAAACCAAGGTTTCGTAAAATCATGTAAAGAGGAACCATTATAAGAATAACGGGAAATATTTGCGAAACAAGGATCCAGCCTAATATGCCTTTATTGAGATAGGTTTTATATCTTACTAATGAATACGATGCCGGAATAGAAATAAGAACTACCCCGATTGAAGATATAATACCAACTATAAAGCTGTTCGACATACTCTTGAGAATATTTTGATCGAAAAAAACTGAGTAATAATTTTGAGTTGTGGGGGCTAAAGGAATTAAATTGGGAATGCCTGAGTAAATTTCCATTGAAGATTTAAATGATAACGATAATACCCATAGCAACGGGAAAGCCAGGAACAGCAAGTATAGAATCAATAAAATATTTTTGGAAGCGCCGAAAAATAAGTTTTTCAAAATTACACTAGTCTTTGTTTAAATTGATGTCTAAGATAGAAGTACAAAGCAACTGAAACCGCAATCACAACTACGTTGCCAATAGCAGCGGCATAGCCAACATTCCCGTATCTAAAGGCTTCTTCATAAGCGGCGAGCATTGGTAACCTTGTTGTACCTCCGGGACCACCCTGGGTTAACACCCAGACTAAGCCAAAAGTATTAAAATTCCAAATGAACGATAATGATATAACTGCTGCCAAAACAGGCTTCAAATGCGGTAAAATAATGTACCTGAACTCCTGCCATGCGTTAGCGCCGTCAAGTCTGGCCGCTTCAAATAAATTTTTAGACATTGTTTGTAGTCCTGCAAGAATAAAGATAGCCGCCTTGGGCATCTCGCCCCAAACTCCAACAACAATAATAGAAGGAATTGCCCACTCAAAAGAGTTCAGCCAATTAATGGGTTGGTTAATTATACCCATATCTATTAATAAATAATTAAATACGCCCGAATCAACGTCATACATTAGTTTCCACATTATTCCTCTAATAATGGGGGGCATTGCCCACGGTATAAGAATGATAACCCGTGAAAGCTTTGTGAGTCTCATTTTTGAGTTGAGTAAAACCGCTAACCCTAAACCCAATATAATTTGTAAAAATGTTACTATAAAAGTCCACAGAAAACCTACCTGGAAGGATTTCCAAAAATAGATATCGTTAAGCATATTTACGTAGTTATCAAAACCATTAAATTGGATTGGCGACCCTAACCTGTAGTCGGTAAACCCAAGGTAAATGCCTCTAATTAATGGGAAGACCGATAGAACTATAACCGGTATCAGCACAGGAATCAATAATTTTAATTGATTGATATCGAATGAACTATATGATTTTTTTTGAATCAAATATTGCCCGGTTATAATTAATGCGGAATCACTTTCGTGTTCCGCATATTAATTGATTCGAGTAAAATTATTTGAGTAATGTCATTTTCTTCACGGATACATATCCATCAGTTGAAAGCCTATAAAAATAGATACCCGAAGATAATTTATTACCATTGAAGTTTATTTCATAACTCCCGGATTTATAAAAGCCATTAATTAAAGTGGCGACAAGTTCACCTAATATATTTGTTACTTCCAATTTGATTTCAGATGGCCTATTCAACATGAATGATATTTTCGTATCCGGATTAAACGGATTAGGATAGTTTTGCAATAACTCGTAGCTGTTTAAGGCTATGTCGGTTTTATCATCAACGCTCGTTACTAGATCATTTCTATAAATTGAAACACCTGCTGTTTTTTCCGCAACATAAATTAAACCTTCATTAACAAATATTCCTCTCGAAGAATTTTCCCCATCGTAATGCCCAACTTCAACA
This sequence comes from Melioribacteraceae bacterium, assembly GCA_028280855.1. Classification (GTDB taxonomy): domain Bacteria; phylum Bacteroidota; class Ignavibacteria; order Ignavibacteriales; family Melioribacteraceae; genus PGYT01. The sequence continues at coordinate 686 of JANQLA010000433.1, read as the reverse complement.
GGATTAGCTTTGTCAGAAACATTAAACACTTTTATACCGTCGCGTTCCGATACAGTATATGCAAATTCGTTTTCAACAACCACAGTACCATCCCATTCACCACCTTTATACACGGAACTAACCAGAGTCGGTGAGTTTAAATCCGATATATCAAATATTCTCAAAGTATCAAAGTCGGATACATAAGCATAATTACCGTCAATTGTTAACCCGGCGGTTCCTGTTGTTAACTCAAAAGTTTCACCCATAGGAACCGGGCTCATAGGATTTGTTACATCAAAAAATTTGATTCCGTCCCATTTGGTAATAGCTGCTATGTTGCCATTTACTGCAACACCTTCACCATAGAATTCGCTACTTGATGTAACCCAAACAGGCGAAGCAGGATTTGTTACATCGATTACAACTAAACCGCTGTCGCTACCTGCAACGTATACATAATTTCCATCTATTGCTATGCCGCGAGCTCTGGGCGTTTCAATGCTGTCTACTTCGTTAGGACTTGCAGGATTAGTGACATCTATTATTCGCACTCCTGCATCTCTTGCGGCAGCAAAAGCGTAACCGCCTTTAACCACAACACCCCTTACGTCACCGGGAGTGTCAACTTCGCCTGAAAACGACAGCGCCGAAGGATTAGAAGCATCAAGTATTCTTACGCCTGCATCGCCGTATGCAACGTATAA
>JANQLA010000426.1 GCA_028280855.1 Melioribacteraceae bacterium | reverse complement strand
ACATTGTCAATGGAGATGTGAAAAACACTCTGCCACGTATTGCTTTTAAGATGGCCACCGGAACTGGCAAAACAGTTGTGATGGCAGCTTTTATCCTTTATCATTTCTTTAACAGGCAGGAATATAAAAGTGATACGCGCTATTCAGATTACTTTCTCTTGGTGGCACCGGGGATTACAATTAAAGACAGACTTTCTGTTCTTTATGTTGATACTATAAATAAAGGAATACAAAAAACCACTGATTACTACCATCAAAGAGGATTGGTTCCGCCAAATTGGGAGGAAAGGTTAAAAGGGATTAACTCCCGTATCGCAATAACAAACTACCATGCGTTTGAACAACGAACATTAAAAGGAAATAAGCGAAGTCCGTTTGACGGAAAGATAGGTTTGGATGGGGAAAAGTATTTAGCTAAAGAGAATTATCAGCTAGTTCTAAAAAGAACTTTGAGCAAGTTTAAAACAAATACTCGGCTACTTATCATTAACGATGAAGCACATCATTGTTATTTACCTAAAGAAAAGGGTAAAGCAGTTGAAGGCGAAAACACCAAAGAAGAAAACGCTCGTGCTTCCGTTTGGTATAACGGGCTTATTGAAATATCAAAACGTTTTAAAGTAAATTCGGTTTACGATCTAAGCGCTACACCTTACTATTTAACAGGCTCAGGATACAGGCCTTACAGTTTATTCCCATGGGTCGTCTCCGATTTTGGATTAATTGAAGCCATTGAATCAGGGCTTGTGAAAATTCCGTTTTTACCTGAAAGAGATAATACTCATAATATTGATCAACCTGTTTTACGAAATTTATATGATCATGTTAGAAATGAACTTCCTCGTAAAGGACAGAGAAGAATTAAAGCCGATGCGGCAAAAGACGGTAAAAAAATTACTGAACAACCACCACAAATTCCTGCAATTATTAAATCTGCATTGGATCAGTTCTACAACCATTATAAAGATGAATTCGAGGGTAAACATAAAAAGGTATACAGACTTGACGACACACCACCGGTATTTATTATTGTTTGTAATAACACTTCAGTTTCAAGAGAAGTTTATAAATATATTGCGGGATATGAGTACTTAAACGACTCTGGTGATAAAGATGTAGTTACAGGAATTTTTGATCTATTTTCTAATTTTGATAGAACAACCAACCAGGCGTTAAGAAAACCACCTACATTGCTTATCGATAGTGATGCACTTGAAAATTCGAATCAAATAAATGATGATTTTAAAAGGGTATTTGCGCCGGAAATTGAAAACTTTAAAAAAGATTACCGAATAAAACATCCGGGTAAATCTGTTGACAACATAACCGAAGTAGAAATTCTTCGCGAAGTAGTTAATACAGTTGGTAAATCGAACTCATTAGGCTCGCACATTCGTTGCGTTGTTTCAGTCTCAATGTTAACCGAAGGATGGGATGCAAACACAGTAACACATATTATGGGTATCCGTGCATTCGGATCACAGTTACTATGCGAACAAGTTGCGGGACGAGCTTTAAGACGCAAAGAATACATACTTGATAAATCAGGTAAATTTCCTCCTGAATATGCTCACATAATTGGTGTACCTTTCAGAATGTTTAAAGGCGGCGATTCGACTCCTCCACCTCCTTCCGATTATAAAATTATTTCAGCATTATCCGAAAGACAAAGGAAATATGAAATTACTTTCCCGAATGTTTCCGGATATCGAATTGAAGCAGACGATGAAATTATAAAAGCAGATTTTAGCGAGATCGAGAATTTTGAAATTGACGGTTCAAGATTTCCAATTGATACTGAAATGGAGAACGCATTCTCACCGGAAAAAGAAAAAATAAGAGTTAGAAGCATTAAAGAAATGCGTGATCAAGAGTTGTTCTACTTCATTACAAAAGAACTGATCTCAATCTATTTTAAGGATAATGACGGTAAACCACACTTTAAAAAATTTAATATGATTAAAAGAGTGGTTGAGGAATGGTATGATACAAAAGTTGTATTGCTCGGTTACTCAGACCATGACTTTAAACGGCTTGTTTACTTTATAGATTCCAAAGAAGTCTGCAACCACATCTACCGTGGAATTTGTGCTGAAAAGAAGGACCGTGAAACAATACTTCCAATTTTTAATTACTACAATACATTTGGCAGCACAAAATACGTTCACGGGGTTACTTCTCGTAAAGTATTTAAAACGAAAAAAAGTCATGTCAACTATGTAGTTGCAGATACCGACTCTTGGGAACAAATAGCAGCAAAAACACTTGAAGAAATTCCAGAAGTTAAATCCTACGTTAAGAACGCATTCCTGGGGTTTACTATTCCTTACATAAGAGGCGACAAGGACAGACAATACCATCCTGATTTTATAGCCAAATGCAAAACTGCTAAAGGTAAAAAACTGAATTTGATAATTGAAATTACAGGGATGAACCAGGATAAAGCCGAGAAAAAATGGTACGTAGAAAAAAGATGGCTGCCCGCTGTGAATAATGTAAAAGAAAAGTACGGATACGATGAATGGGCATATATCGAAATTGCAAACGATATAAGAGATATTAAAAATCAATTGATTGATAAAATAACGAGCATAAACGCTTAATCAATCTAAAGCTTTTTTAAGATCACAAATTGCGATCCTATAAATAAAATCTTGTTGAATGTATCGCACAAACTTTGAGGGCTGTTAAGTGAGCGACCTGGTTCTGACTGATGAAAGAATATTTAAATCTATTCTTCTGGTACGTAACCAGAAAGTTATGATGGACAGCGATTTAGCAGAACTATACGGCGTTTCAACGGGTCGGTTAAATGAGCAGGTAAAACGGAACATTGAGCGTTTTCCCGAAGATTTTATGTTTCAACTAACCGATGAAGAATGGCAAAACCTGAAGTCACAATTTGTGACCTCAAGTGATGATAACTTGAAATCGCAAATTGCGATATCAAGTTCTGAAAATGCAAGATGGGGCGGTAGAAGAAAACCACCTTATATGTTTACCGAGCAAGGTGTCGCAATGCTCTCATCCGTATTAAGAAGTGAACAGGCAATAAATGTTAATATTGCAATAATGCGCGTGTTCGTTAGAATTCGCCAGTTTGCAGCTAACTACCAGGAACTGCTCGATAAAATTGATGAACTTCAAAAAACCGATGCGGAACAGAACGAACACATAGCTAACATTTATAGAATTATTGAAGAACTAGTAAAACCTAACATTGAAAATAAAAACCCAATTGGATTTTAACTTATACCTGAGTTATTATGGCAAAAAAACGAATCAATTCGATTAACCACAAAGATACTAGCAGAAGAGTACATATCCCTTCTAAAGAAGAAGCCGGGTACGAAGAGGCCAACCCGAAGGTAATTAGCAAAGATGGCGCCGAATATCCTAAAAATCCTGTTGTTCACCGCGGGCAGGATCCAGAACTTTTCTGGCTTAATAAATACGGCGATAACGATCTTGATGACATGCTGAATGTTGATATACGCTCGCTCTACAGGCACGAACATATATCGCCTGAAGTGCTAATTAAAAACCTTTACCGTTATGTAGAAAAGAAAACCGACCAGGAAAATCTTTTCGGCAGCGTTAACGAAATGTTCGGCAACGCGCTTGAAATGGACGAGATTGAAAAGGTTAGCGAATACTATAAACACCAGGATGGCTGGAGCAACCGTTTAATACAAGGCGACAGCCTGCTGGTTATGAACAGCCTTCTGCAGCGCGAAGGTATGGCGGGTCAGGTGCAAACAATTTATATCGATCCGCCTTACGGAATTAAATACGGCAGCAACTGGCAAATGAAGCTTAATAACCGTGATGTAAAAGACGGTAAAGACGAACACCTTTCCGGCGAACCCGAAATGATTAAAGCATACCGCGATACATGGGAATTAGGAATACATTCCTACCTCAGTTACTTGCGTGACAGGCTTATTGTTGCCAAAGAATTATTAACCGAAAGCGGCTCCTGCTTTGTGCAAATATCCGATGAAAATGTTCACCTTGTTCGAAACCTTATGGACGAAGTTTTTGGTAGTGAGAATTTTTGCAAAACAATTATAATGCAAAAGACAGGTGGGTTGACTCAGTCATTAATACCTGGCACTTCTGATTATTTATTGTGGTATGCTAAAGATAAATCACTTGTTAAATACCGGCAGTTATTTCTTGAAAAAGAGATAGGTGAAAAAAGTTTATATCAAATGGTAGAATTAAGTGATGGTAACATAAGAAGGATGAGTAAAGAAGAAAGAGCAAACCCATCATTCCTGCCTGCTAGAAGTAAGGTTCTTAGATATACAAGCCTCGAATCTGCGAATCCACGCCAAGAATTTAAGTATAAAGGTAAGTTATATAATCAGAGATGGAAAACTAATATTAATGGATTACATAATTTAGTGAAGAAAAAGAGAATTTATTCTACAGGTAATACACTACAATACATTAGATATCATGACGATTTCCCTGTTACTAATTTAACTAATAATTGGATTGATATGGGCTCAGGGAGTTTTCTAGAGCCGCAAGTCTATGTTGTGCAAACAACTATTAAGGCTCTTCAGAGATGCATTTTAATGACAACTGATCCAGGCGACCTTGTACTTGACCCCACATGCGGCAGCGGAACTGCTGCGTATGTTGCCGAGCAATGGGGCAGGCGTTGGATAACAATTGACACGAGCCGCATTGCGTTAAACATTGCCAAAACACGTTTGGTAACAGCAACATATCCTTATTACAAACTTTATGATGAAGAGAAAGAAGATATAAGGCAGGGATTCCATTACAAAAAAGTACCGCATATAACTTTAAAGTCATTAGCTAACGACGAGCCTGCGGATGAAGAAACCTTATACGACCAGCCTTTGGAAGACAAAAAGAAATTACGTGTAACCGGTCCGTTTACTGTTGAAACATTGCAGAACTTTGAACCGCTCCCGCCGGATGAACTGGATAAAATATTCCCGGGCGAGCAGGATGCAGGCAACTTTGAAGAAATGGTTTTTGAACACCTGCTAAACGCCGGCATTAAAAACGGTATTAAAAACGAGCACGCAAAGTTTATTCGCGTTGAAAGACTTACTAGCGCTTACCTGCACGCTGAAGGTTTTTATAAAACAGACGCGGGAGAAAGAAAGGCATACATTCATATTGGACCAAAGTTCGGTACCGTTAGCAAAAGAGCCGTAAACGAAGCTGTTAAAGAATGCCGTACCCGCGGTGACGGCGACTGGCTTATAATTTTGGGCTTCGCTTTTGAAAGCAGCATCTCCAATGAAAGTGTTACAACCAGCATGGGTAGTTTTGAAGTAACCCGCACCCGCATGCATGATGATCTTATGCAGGATGGTTTGCTGAAACGTGATAAAAAAGCTGCTTCGTTTGTAACAATTGGCGAGCCTGATATTAAGATTGAAAAGAATAAAAAAGAAGCAACTATAGAAATTCTTGGATTAGATATTTACGATCCCGTAAAAGATGTTGTAAACGCTCGTAGCGCGGCAGACATTGCTTACTCGGTAAATTAAGAAAAGGTCTCGCTTTCTAAAAGTGTTATTACCAATTAAATTTGGTAAGACAATGAACATCAA
>JANQLA010000410.1 GCA_028280855.1 Melioribacteraceae bacterium | reverse complement strand
ATAAGTATTTAAGTTGATGCTGAAAAATGATTAAAATGAATCAAATTCAAGTCGAAGCACCGCGTTATGTTCACCCGGTTTTGGCGGAGGCGACAATTTTTGACGCACAGAGTTAAAATCAAGTTTGGGGATGAAAGATTTAACACCCTTCATCCCTGTTTTTTCATCACTTAACAGCAATTGTTTTGAGTGTTTTAAATTAAATACAGACTCTAAATCCCGGACTAAACCACACGGCACTGAGTTTTCCTGCAAGCGTGTAAGTATTTCATTGGAATCAAGAAGGGCAATTTTTTCCGCCAAAAGTTTGTTCAATAGATCCCTGTTGGCAACCCTCTGTTGATTTTTTGAAAATCTATCGTCGGACGGAAGGTGCTTCAGTTCAATTATTTCGCACAAGGTTTTGAACTGCTTATCGGTACCGGCAGCAATCACGATCTTCAATTTGTCTTTTGTTTGAAAGGTAGAGCCGTACGGCGCAATGTTGGGGTGCTCGGATCCCTGTTGTATCGGGATAACACCCGCAACCAAATAATTAGTTGCCTGGTTAACTAAAGATGAAACGCCGGCATCAAATAATGAGGAAGTTATAAAACTTCCTTTTCCGCTTTGAGATCGTTCGAGCAATGCAATTAAAATTGCTTCTTTAACCTGGTGCGCTAATAAAACATCAATCAGCGCAACTGGCATTTTAAGTGGATCGTCACCTGGCTTACCGTTAATAGACATGTAGCCGGTCTCGGCTTGTAGAATCGCGTCGAACCCCGGGCGCGGATCATCTTCACCGAACGCATCTATTCTCGCGTAAATTAGTTTTTCATTAATTTGCTTTAGAGTACTATACGAAAGATTGAGTTTTGCTTCATCGCCGGGTTTAAAGTTTTGAATGAAAATATCGGCTTTAGAAATTATGCGATCAAATAATTTCCTGTCTGAAGAATCATATAAGTTAAGAGTGATAGATTGCTTTCCCCAATTAACCGATGAAAAGTAAGCGGATACATCCGTTTCGCGGGATTCAGACGGTAGCTTCCACTTACGTGTCAGGTCACCACCCGTTTTAGGGTTTTCAATTTTTATAACATGAGAGCCTAATTCAGCGAAAAACATTCCGACGGCCGGTCCGGCCAACACGCTCGCACATTCAACTACAAGAAGATTTTTAAATAATTCGGATACATAACTCATTGTAATCGAAAATTACATAAAAATATCAGCCCGCAAAACTTCAAAACACATATTTACGGAGTAATAGTTATTGTATTCCCATCTATCGATGCACTGTATTTCTTAAGGGGACTGTTTGCCGGGCCGCGCAAAACCTGGCCGGTTGTGCTAAACTGACTTCCGTGACAATTGCAAGTAGCGGTTGTTCCGCTAAAAGGACTAACAACGCATGCCTGGTGCGTGCATTCCCGGCTAAAAACATCGACCGCAGTTTCAGTTCTTCGCACAACAAATAAACCTTTATCGTCGATGCTGTTTGAACCAAGCGCAACAATTCCGCCAACATTTTGCAGCGCGGTATTTCCGGATGCCGTAATATCAACTGTCAGTTCGGAGCCGCCTCCGGTTGGACCTGTAGGATTGGAATCACCATCGTCCGACGAGCAGGCATTAATTAAAGCAACAGTAAATGTTCCCAGTGCAATACCCTTGGCGCCTTTGAGCGTTTTATCCAAAAATTCCCGTCTAGAACACTTGTCTTTGGAGGTAATTGAAATGGTTGAGTTCATAATATCTCCATTTTTTGGTGGCGTTTAACTCCGACAAAGATATTAACATGAAAATGAAAAATAAGTTCAATGGACGACAATTACGGTATTTGGATTTCTCCGTTTTGAATTCAGCAAGAAATTTTTTGTCGAAATGTTTTATCTTTTCTTATATACATCTTGAGAATGAATTACAAAATGAATACATTAGAATACAATTACACAATATTCATTCACAACAGGAATCGAATATGTCCAAAACAATTACACTAAGATTAAGTGATGAGAATTATGAAATTTTCAAGAAATTAGCCTCGCAAGACAACAGGCCGATTTCAAATTTTATTGAAACTGCAACCAAAAAATATATTGAGGCCAATGGTTATGTTGATGAATTCGAAATGGAAGAAATTCGTAATAATACTGAATTGAATAAAAGTATTAAACGAGCCCTATCCAACGTAAAAAATGAAAAAGGTAGTTTCATTGAAAAGATATAAGATTTTTGTGACTGATGAATTCAAAAAAAAACTATCGAAAGTCTCGGAGCCTTTTAAAGCTAACATCACAAATAAACTAAACGAATCTATTTTGCCACAACTAATGAGTGAACCTCATTATGGGAAAAACATAAAAAAACTCGTTGGATACGAGCCCTCTACATGGAGGTATAGAAGTGGAAAATTTAGAATATTTTACTCAGTCGATAAGACTGATAACATAGTAAATCTTCTGACTATTGAACGCCGCAAGGATGCTTATTAAATTCAAAATTCCCGAAATCCTAAAGATTCCGGGAATTTAAGTCTCTATCGTTTTTCGTAGGATGGCTGTTTATCAACTTTTGGCGGTTTATTATTTTTTAACGCATCCATTACGACTTCTATTGCTTTTTCAAGCTGCGGGTCTTTTCCCTTAGCCATTAAAGTCGGGTCGTCGTCAACCTCGTAATCCGGATCAACTCCGTAACCCTCTTTAAACCAATCGCCATCAGGATCATACATCCGGAAGGTTGGAATGCTGAATGTACCGCCATCAATTAGCGTTGGCGCCCCTGTAATTCCAATTAAGCCGCCCCATGTGCGTTTGCCAACCAGTGGTCCAAGACCCGCTTTGCGGAAATAATCCGGGAAGGCATCACCGCCGGAACCGCTCCATCCATTTATTAACATTACTTTTGGCCCGTATACTGCTGCCGGGGGATGACGCCAGTTACGCCCGTCGCGAACCGCCCAGAACGCTAAAGGTTTCCTGTTGAGCATTTCAATAAAACGATCCGGAATTTGACCCCCGCTATTGAATCGTTCATCAATTATCAAGCCTTCTTTGTCAAGCTGTGCAATAAACTGGCGAATCATTTCTGTTTGACCATCGCGTCCTGTGCTGCGTACATACACGTACCCGATTTTACCTTCTGTAGCGTCTTCAACCATTTTGCGGTTAGCTTCAATCCAAGCCAGGTGACGCAATCGATATTCCGAGTTCAACAAATCAACCAGTACTGTTTTGTTGGTATCAGCCTTAGCATCTTTTAAAGTTAGTTCAACGGTTTTCCCGCCAAGACCCTGGAATGCTGAATACGGATCAGTAGATGTATCAAGCTTAATTCCGTTTACGGCAACTATATAGTCGCCTTTATTTGCATCAACATCGGGCATAGCAAGAGGGGAACGGACCTCAACATCCCACGGCGCTCCGTCGACAATATTGGCAATTTTGTACATATCATTTTCTATTGTCCAATCAATTCCAAGGTAACCAACATTACGTCGTTCGGGTGTTTCGTTATAATCACCGCCGCCGCGGTATGTATGCGATGCGTTCAACTCGGCAATCAATTCACCGATGATGTAATTTACATCGCTTCGCGTAATTGCAAAATCGATTAACTTGCCGTAACGCTCACGCATTGCATCCCAATCTACGCCGTGCATATTAGGATCGTAGAACATGTCTCGCTGCATTCGCCAAACGTCGTTAAAGATTTGTTTCCATTCGGCAACCGGATTAACCACCATCTCCATTTCACTTAATCGTAACTTTTTCTCCAGCTTCTGCTTGGGCTTTATATCAACCAACGCCCAGCTTCTGCCTTTTCGAACCAATGCTTTTTTATGATCATCGGTAACCACGTACCAGTTTGCATCCTCAATAACCGTTTTTTCTTCACGTTCTTTGAAATCGAAATACATTATTGGTCGTTTTTTCTCAGCCGAACCGCTATTCGGAACGCGATGAAAGAGCAGCTTACCTTTAACTGCTTGCAGGTTACCCATATTGCCGGCTTTTGGTGGAAGTATTACAACCCTGTTTTCAAACCCGGCGAAATCTATTTTTACACCTGCATCCTTTTCATCTTTTTTCTTGTCTTTATCTTTCTCATTATCTTTGTCATTATCCTTATCCGAATCATCCTGCTTTATTTCTACTTCATCATTTCTTGGAGCTAAAGGAGAAGGCACATCGCTCCTTAATGATGCTGCAGCAATTTGAGTCGCGTTTGGGTAAATAAAAGTGTTATCGATGTCGCTGTATATCGGGGACAACTTCCTGTTGGTCAGATAGTAAAGATACTTTCCTTCCGGATCGAACTCGGGAGCCATGTCGGCATAATAACCCGATGTAACCTGATGCACTTTATCCTGTTCGCTGTCGTAAATAAAGATTGCTCTGTTCTGGTTATCGACTGCTCTTGAGTAAGCGAGCCATCTTGAATCCGAAGACCAGCTAGGTTTGAATCCGCGCAGACCTCCCTCAAACAAGTACAGACCCTGCCCAGCTTTCATTACTTTTTCTTTCCCAACATCGTATACATTAATTGTCATTGATTGATCAACAAAAGCAAGCTTTTTGCTATCCGGCGCCCAGTAGATTCTGTAACGATATCCTTCTCCCAGGCTGCTTACTTTCTTAGCTGCATTTTCTTCCATGTCCATTACGTATAATTCATACTCGCCCGAAGCGTCGCTCCAATAGGCAATGTATTTTCCGTTGGGCGACCAATCGGGATAACGCTCATTACTTCCGGATGAATTAGTAAGATTTATTACCGGTCCGTGCTCGGCAGGTACGGAAAACAAATCACCGCGTGCTTCAACAACAACGCGTTTACCGTCGGGCGATGGATTCGCGTTGAATGCAAGTTTGTCAACTTTTTCATTTCTTGGCTGGAGGGTGATTTTATCCGTTACTACATCAACTTCTACCTCGCGAGTTTGCTCGGTTTCCAAATCGAGAAGATAAAGCGTTCCGCCTGCCTCAAATACTAAGTCGCTAGAGCCGATTGCAGGATAATGAATGTCAAAGTTTTCAAACTGCGTGAGTTGTTTTCTTTCTTTTGTGTCAACATTGTAAACAAAAATGTTGAATCGTTTTTGGGAGGTGTTATCCGATAAATAATAAACTTTATTGCCGTGCCACATAGGCAATTCGTTGTTTGCATCGTTATCGGTTATTTTCATTGATTCCATTGTTTCCAGGTTGAACAGCCAAATATCCGGGGCCGTGCCACCACGATACCGTTTCCAGGTACGGTGGGTACGCGTACGCTTAGTGTAAGCAAGCCATTTGCCGTCTTCGGAGATAGAACCGAATTCACCGTAAGGAATTGGAAGCTTTTCAGCTAAGCCGCCCCCGGCCGGTACTTTATACATTTGGCGAAATCTTTGCCTGCCGCTGTACATGAACGACGCGTATAGTAAGCTTTCGCCGTCGGGGTACCAGTCGAGAATCCGGTCAGTGCCGCCGTGATGCGTAATCCTCTTGGGCAAACCTCCCATAGTCGGGATTATGTAAATATCCGTGTTACCGTTATAATTGCCTGAAAACGCGATGTGTTTACCGTCGGGTGAAAAGCGGGGAAAGGATTCGTTACCCTTTGGTGAACTTAATTTACTAGCAAGTCCGCCGTCTTTAGAGACAAGCCAGATATTGCCGCCGTAAACAAAGGTTATGTGAGTATCGGAGACATCGGGTTGGCGAAGCATGCGCGCATCAATCTGCGCAAATAAAGTTGTTGCTGAAATTAACAACAAAATAATCGGGGGGATTAATTTTTTCATATTACTCCTTTATTTTATCTGTATAAATCGTTACAAATTTGTGTGCCATTAAGCTTGTTCGAACAATGCACAAACAGCGCCTGCCGGGTCTTCAATTACGGCAATGCTGCCGTGTTCTCCCATGCTTTTAGGTTCTATCAGAACTTTGCCGCCAAGTTTGCTTACTTTTGCTAAACTTTCTTTCATGTCGGCAACTATAAAATAAGCCATCCAAACCGATGGTAAGTTTGCGTTCACGCCGCGTTTATGACAGATGCCGGCGCTCGGCGTGCCGCTGTCCGGAGATGTCATATTAAAGTCGGCATAGTCGCCCATCGACACATCTTCGGGTTTCCAGCCGATAACCCCGGAGTAAAAGTCGCGTACCTGTTTAGCATTTAATACCGTTAAGTCAATCCAGCCGATTGATCCGACTTCCAATTTATCGCTCATTATAATTTCCTGTATTATTGATGATTAAGTTGGGAAATTGTTTCTTCTAATAATTTATTAAATGTTTCAGGATCTTCGTTCATCACAAAGTGACCTACTCCTTCCATAATTTTTAGATCAAATGAATTGACCGCCTTTTTGTTTGCTTCAATGTTTGTTGGATAATAACCTGCATTAATGGCAACAATCGGCACATCTACACTGTTAAGCGACGATACTTCATGATACTTGAATAAATTATCCATGCTGCTAATTGCAACATCATAATCGGCATCGCACATCTTATTAGTTATATCAATAACCAACAAGCTGTCGGTAGATTCGGGAAACATACTCGCTACAAATTTCGGACAAGCATTTTCAAAGTCGTTTTTAATCGGATCAAAATAAAGCTTCTGTTCCTCTTCTGTTGGTTTTCTTGTCAAGTCGTGAAAAGTGTCCGCGCCGACTAAGCCAACAACTTTATCACCTAACAATGCCGCGGCTTCAATAATAACGGCGCCTCCCATTGAATGACCGACGAGTATAATCTTATCAAGATCCTGATCATTCACAACAGCTTCCACATCTTTACCGTAAGCCGGCATCATATAATCCTTGCGCTGCGTGCCGGAATAACCATGGCCTGCCAGATCAACGGCAACTACTTTGTAGTTCTTACGAAAGTACTCCATTTGTTTTTCCCAGAAGCTAACGTCACAGCTCCAGCCGTGAACAAAAACAATTGCTAAATCACCTTTGCCTGCGTATTCGAAATAGATTTGTGTGCTGTCGGTAGAATAGATTGTCTTTGCCTGATACTTACTTGATGCATTGATCAAAGTAGAAGAGAGTATAATTATCGCTAAGGCTGATAATAAATATTTTTTCAAGTCTACCCCTCAGATATTAAGAAATGTGATTGATAAACTAATTGAGTTGCAGTGGAATTGCAAATGAATAGAATTAATTATTAAATAATTTCATAAAAGGGATCGTCTCAAAAAATGATATCAGAGCTTTTTACTTGATGAGCATCATTTTTCTTGATTTAATAAAATTATTAACTTGAATTCTATAGATATAAATCCCGCTTGGCAAATTGGAAGCATTAAAATTTAATTCATAAGTACCGCTGAATTTGTGTTCATTAATCAGTGTGCTTATTTTTTGTCCGAGAATATTAAATAGTTCCAATTTTACTTTACCATCATTAGGAATTGAATAAGTGATTATTGTACTTGGATTGAAAGGATTTGGATAATTTTGATGCAACGTATAAATTTTTGGTACTAACTTTAATTCGTTATTCCTTGTTACTATTCCTGATTCTTTTGCACCAATATCGGGATTTGCACCTATAAAATCATCAATCAATATTTCATCTTCAACAACTATTAACGTATCCAGAACGGAGAACTCTTTATTGAAAGATTTTATAACCGATATACCTTGGTCAATTGCCGGAGAATTATTTTCTAAGTTATAATCATTTTCGTTAATGAATAACGGATCGGCATATATAGAGCTTGAATCATCAACAACAACAGTTGAATTATTTCTATTTTTTATAAATGAATATTCGTATTCAGGATCATGTTCTTTCCACAGATTATTATTAATATATGCCAAGTGAGTGCTATCATAATATGACAGATCAAAGTTCATTGCTACTCTTTGATTGTAGAAAATATTATTTGCAATACTTAATGTATCTTTTTCATTTTCTACAGCAATTCCGGAACTGTTATCTGCAAAAGTATTATTAACAATTATAACTTCATTATTATCACCGACTAATATGCCATTATGAAATCCTTTTATAATATTATTTCTAATTATTACATAATTGTTTGAATTGAATTCTAATCCATTTTTGTCATAATAATTATCCGGATCCCCAGCTTTAATAATTCTGTTATTAAAATAGTTTAGGAAACTGTTTCTAGTATATTGTCTTGACGGTGCATCAATGTTAATTCGATTCCTTTCAAAGTAAACATAGCTGGAATCATGTGTTGAACTATAATCAATATACCTAAACTCGGATTCCAGCACTTTAACGATTGATTTCCAGGATGACACGTAGCCCGAAGAATCAAACGTGCAGTTCTTAAATAGTATACTAGAATTATAAATAAAAGATTCCCTTATTCTGCTATTAAGAAATTTTACTTCAGAGTTATCCCAAACACTAATATACCCCAATTGA
>JANQLA010000380.1 GCA_028280855.1 Melioribacteraceae bacterium | reverse complement strand
ACGGCAATCTTCATAGTTACTTGATGGGTAAGATTATGAAGAAGTATCGTTACTCGGTAGACGGAAAAGAAGTTTGCGAATTGGTGGATGAAAAATTGTCGGAGGTGATGCGATGAGTGATTATAAAGGATACAGGGGAACTGCGCTTTCAACATTAAGAAACTTTAACACCCCTGTCTGGAGCGATGTTGTGTTAACAACACCAAAAGGTTCGTTCCAGGGTATAATATTACCCCGTTCAGAGACTGCCGACGACAAACATATCGTGTTGAAACTTAATACCGGTTATAATATTGGAATACACGCCGGGTCAATTGAATCAGTTGAAATAAAAGGACATCAGGAAGCATATTATAAAATACCTGAACAGGAATTTCCGAAGGACCCCGGCAAACCAAGTGTAAAGCTATTTGGTACAGGCGGTACTATAGCGAGCAGATTGGACTATAGAACCGGTGCGGTGATTCCCGCATTTTCGCCCGGCGAATTATACGGCTCAGTACCCGAATTGGCCGACTACTGCAACCTAGACACTGAAAAGCTTTATGGTGTTTTCAGCGAAAACATGGGCCCTGAGCAATGGATTGGAACAGCAAAAGCAATTGGTCAGCAAATAGAACAAGGCATTGACGGAATAGTTATCGGGCACGGAACTGACGTGATGCATCACACGGCTGCAGTGCTATCTTTTATGATTCAGAATTCACCTGTTCCAATTGTAATGGTTGGTTCGCAGCGCTCAAGCGACAGACCTTCCTCGGATGCAGCCCTTAACTTGATACACGCGGTTAAAACTGCGGCAGAAAGCGATATCGCTGAAACCCTTGTGTGTATGTTCGGACCAACTTCCGACCAGTATGGTTTACTTCACAGGGGGACGCGTGTTCGTAAAATGCATTCGAGCTATCGATCAACGTTTCGGACAATTGGCGATATTCCTATTGCGCGGGTTGATAGAGAAAAAATTGTTCCGTTACGAAATGATTACAAGCAAAGGCGTGATGACAAAAAAGTTGATGTTAAAGCTGTGTTTGAAGAAAAAGTTTCCATTGTTTATTATTATCCCAACATGCAGCCCGATATCATTGACGCTTTAATTGATAACGGTTATAAAGGCATTGTAATTGCCGGAACAGGTTTGGGGCATGTGAACAAGCCTGTATATCCGGCGTTAAAACGGGCACAGGAAAAAGGTGTAGCTGTTTACATGACGGTTCAAACTCTTTGGGGTTATGTGCAGATGTATGTTTATGAAACCGGTCGAGAAATGTTGGAGCTTGGGGTTGTGCCTTGTGCAAATATGTTACCTGAAGTAGCTTATGTAAAATTAGGATGGGCCTTAGGCCAAACAAGTGATTTAGAAGAAGTAAAGGAAATTATGCTTACACCGATTGCGGGCGAGATCACAGAAAGAGAACCAAGTAATGGTTATCTTATATATCAGGGTGGATTGCCCGAAGTAGAAGAGTTTATTAAACAATATATGAAGTGAGAAATATGAAAATATTATACGTATACCCGCACCCCGACGATGAATCTTTCGGGCCTGGTTCAGTGATGCATAAACAGAGCAGGCAGGGACATGAGGTATATTTGCTTACCCTTACAAAAGGCGGTGCTACAAAGCAAAGACACAATTTCGGCTACAACATCAAAGAAATGGGTGATGTTCGAATAAATGAAATGAAGAAAGTTGCCAAAGTTCTTGGTATTAAAGAACTGAAAGTTTTGGACTTGCCGGACAGCGGGTTAAAAGAAATTGATCCGAGAGAAATTGAAAAAGTAATAACTGAAGAAATATTAAGAATAGAACCATTTGTTGTGGTAACATATCCCGTCCATGGTATCAGCGGTTTTCATGATCACCTTATAACTCATGCGGTTGTCAAACGCGTGTTCTTGGAAATAAAAGAAAAAAAATGGTACCTAAAAAGACTGGCATTTACGACCTTGCCTAAAAATGTCGCAGAAAAAGGTGAGATGTTCAGACTAAGTCATTCTACCGATGATGAAATTGACTGTGTTGTCGAAGTTGATAAAAGCGACATTAATGCAGTATGCGACGCATTGGATTGTTACAAAACATTTCAAAGTACAATCGAAGAATCCGGTATTAAGAAATTTAAAACTGAAAAAGAATATTTTGAGCTGTTCATGGAGAAGTTTAATCCTCCGATATCGGATTTGTTCCAAAACTTACCTGCCGAGTAGGTATATTTGCTGCAATATTTTTTTCGATTTTTGGAGACTCTCAATGCAAAAGGCGCTGTTTACCATTAGCCTATTAGTACTTTTATTAGCAAACTTGTTTGCACAAAAAGTTGATGATTACGAAATGTTTCAATTGAAGGCTATGGACGGAATTGATTCGTTTGGTATTTATGTTTGGGAAATTGAAGGATACCACGAGGACTCAACTTTAACTGTTCGGGATGTCGAAAAATACTTGCATAAAGCTTTAACACCACTCAATGTTAAAACGCTGTCTTTCAGCGATGCACGTGATTTACCCGGTCAACCAAACCTCGAAGCGCAAATTCGGGTCGACCAAAAGAAAAGCAAAGATGATTACGTTTATTCTGTTATGCTCCGTTTTGTACAGGATGTTAGAATGGAACGCAACAAACAACCGCATTATGCTGGTATTGTTTGGGAACGAGACGAGCTGGGACACGCTCAATTGGAAGACTTAAACCTTGAAATCAAAATTGCATTGAACAGTTTGGTTGATGAGTTTATAGCAGATTTCCAAAAAGTTAATTAACATTATTTTACCATCTGGAAAAGTTTTAACCAGTAGAGAAATTTACATTAAATCGTTATGCTTCCATCATACTTGGAAAAATTGACTGTTAGTGATCTTAAAGAAAGATCTGCACAACTTTCGGAAAGAGTAAAAAACTGCAATATATGTCCGAACAACTGCGAGATAAACAGGTTAAAGAACGAAACGGGGCAATGTAATTCCGAAGATGAAATACTTATCTCAAGTTACGGACCGCACTTTGGTGAAGAACCTCCTTTAGTCGGCAGCTTTGGCTCAGGTACAATCTTTTTTACTAATTGCAATATGTCGTGCTTGTTTTGTCAGAATTACGACATTAGTCATTTACGGCGTGGAGATATTGTTAACAAATCTCAACTAGCCGGTATTATGCTTCAGTTGCAATCAGAAGGATGCCATAATATTAACCTTGTGTCGCCAACGCATTTTATTTCCCAGATTGTTGAATCACTTTTGATTGCTGTAGAAAAGGGATTGGAAATACCCATAGTTTACAATTGCGGCGGTTACGAATCGGTAGACACTTTAAAGCTGCTTGAAGGCATAGTTGATATTTACATGCCTGATGTCAAATATTCCTCTGATGAAATTGCAAAACAACTTTCCGGAGTTGACGAATATTGGTCGATTGTAACAGCCGCTGTTAAAGAGATGTACAGACAAGTCGGAGACCTCCATATAAAAAGAAGCGGGGTCGCAACCAGGGGGCTGCTTATTAGGCATCTTATTTTACCGAATGATCTCGCCGGTTCTGAGCAAGTTATAGAATTTATTGCAAATGAAGTTTCGAAGAGTACTTATTTGAATATTATGGATCAGTATCATCCGGTATATAAAGCCAATACCATTATGAAGCTTAACAGGCCAATTACACGTTCAGAATATGAGAAAGTCCAGAACTATGCAAAACAGCTTGGTCTTGGTAGCCCGGGCTTGCCGGGTTGAGTGCTCGAACTTGCACGGCTTCAAGAATTCAAATCGTCGGAAAGGTTAATTGGTTTCAGAACAAGTCTATTGGATTAATCCTCAAGAACTCTTTCCAATTTACTCAATAAGGGGCTGTCTCAAAAAGGCAGCTCTTTTTTTTGATTTAAAAAGTTGGTTTAAATAACTTGCCGATAAAAATAGCAAATAGATTTATGCCAACGTTCAAACCTTACAACCAAGATCAAATGTTT
>JANQLA010000403.1 GCA_028280855.1 Melioribacteraceae bacterium | reverse complement strand
CAGCCATCGCAAATAATAAACCAAGAGCAACCAGAAAAGGTTTTTTAGACTTAGTGGAGAACTTTACAAAACCTAACACTGCCCCCAAGGCGCCTGTGGCAATGCAATGCATAACGGCGGAGAAACCCGAACGAATAATTACGATGCCAATCCACTCAGAGAACGTGTTGCCGTAAGCAATAAAGTAAAAGAAGTTTTCCGTCATCCCGAAACCCAGGCCTATTGCAGCGCCGTAAACAAGCCCGTCGGTAATGTTATCGAAGCGTTTATCTCGGTAAGTTTTGGTCAAATAAATTCCTTTAGTGATTTCTTCCATCAAGGGAGCGGTAAGAATAGTCATTACAAGCGGATGGGCAATGCCAACACTTGCTTCAAGAGCAACGGCAGCAATTGAGCTGAACAATAAGGCGAATATTATTGCCCCGAACGCACCCCATAAAAAGTGATACAGAACAAATTTGATTGGCTCCGGTTCGTACTTATCCATTTTCCAGATGATAAAAAGATAAAGCGCCATTGGTATTATTGCCGCAAACATTGATGCTACTATTAACATGCTTTTACCGTAATTTGATGATAGCCTTTATGCTCTTGTTGCCGGCAGCAAGCAATGTGCCTGCTCTGAATATTTTACTTCCCCAAAAAATAATAAGATAGATTGAGAGTACCTGGATCAACAACAAAATATATGTTTGTAATAAATTTGACCACTCTCCACCCAGGCGTAAAATTTGTATTGGGGAAAGGGTAATAGGGAAAAAAGCAAGTAACATCGAAATAATAGAATTTGGCGACTGCATAACATGAACTGCTAACAAAATTGGAAGCACCGCAAGCATGCTTAGAATAGATGTTACCTGTTGTGCCTGGTATTCCGAAGTTACTAACGAACCGGCGACAAGAAAAATTGAACTCAATAAAATATACCCGAGAATAAAAAATACTAGTTGCAGTATGAATGAATGGGTGAACGGTTGAATGAATAAATTGCTGCTAAAAATTATTGCAAAAGCTATCCAGACAAAGATTTGAATGAGGCCTATTGTTACAATGCCTATAAGCTTGCCCGACATAAGTTCAGTTGCTGAACAAGTAGAAAGGTATATTTCAATCATCCCGTTAGATTTTTCCAGAAGAAAGCTTCGCACAAATGTTCCACCGGTATACAATGTAAGAAACGCCAACAATACAACAAGCGAAAAAGAATAATAAAATTGTGATAATGAATCCTCGATACTTTTGCTTTGTACCGGCTCAGCCATCATCGATACAGTAAGTTCATCATATTGGTTAGAATGAATATAGCGATCTAAAACAAGCTTTGCATCGGCAACAAATTTTTGAATTAGCAGGATATCATTGGTACTGATTGCCGGGTTGTGCACAAAACGCGGCACCTCGGTGTTAGAATCAGCCATAATAATAACGCCTGTCAGTCGTCCCGACAAAATCTCATTTACAGCAAAGTCCTTTTTATCAGTTGCAGAAGTATCGATACGAAGATGAACAAATATAATTTGCGTCTTTTCGTTCCTGATAAAGTCGAGCCTGCTAATGTTCGAAATCGTTTTAACAAAGCCTTCTCTTTCCGTTATTACACCGATTACAAATGTTTCTTGTGCGGTTTTAGTCGTTGATAAAAATATCGGTAGTAGGCTAAGTATAATTATTAAAGCAGGGAAGAGTAGTGTAAAAACAATAAACGATCTGCGTCTTATTTTTTCTTTAATTTCCCACCTGGCTATCGCAAAGGATTTTTTAGTTAGCATTCTAACAAGCAATTAGTTGGTCATGAAATATAAGCGTTTTGAAATTAACTTGAGAAAAGTCAAAAGCAGATTACAAAATGTGTATCAAGAAATATTTAGGTCAGCAGAATTTTGCAACAAATATGGGCAGTAAAAAACGCCCCTGCAACAATCGTAATTTGAGGATTAGAGGGAAACTAAATTCTGTTTCCCTTAATCATCGGCAGCAATTCCTTGAAGTTAATGTTTCGAGCCTTGTTTTGAATTTCGCCCTGGTATTTCGAATAGAGTCCAGTACCTTCATCTTTGTACCGGCCGAACATTCCTTTTACTTGTGACATATCGAGTTTTCTTCCTCCCGAATAGTATATAAGAGAAACTTTCCCCAAGCCGTAGGTTGATGCGAACGAGAAAGCAGCGCCGGTAGCTGTTCCGGCAATTGTTTTGGCTAAACCGCCTCCCAGTTTTTTTGCAAATCCGCCTATAAATTTGCGCGCGTACCCTTCGAGCACTTGGGAAGTTAGTCCAACACCAATTGCACCAATAAATTCTTTTATATGACCGCTATCAAGCTCGTACCCGTATTTTTTACCTATACGATAAACCATTTTTGTTTGAAGCGGTATAATAGCCATTGTGGCAAGCGACTGTGGCAATAGTTCAAGAGCGCCGTTAAGTATGGAGTAGTTCAGTATCATTTTGTTAATTTCTGCTTCATCCACTAATGGAGCCGCTTGTTCTAGAGTTGTTTCGACTCTCTGTTCCGCCAGCGCGGCGGCTTCAGGTTCAACTGTTTCTGTTGATTGATCAGCTAGATTTAATTCGGTTTTCAGCCTGTTTAGAAATTCTTTCTCTTGCTGATTTACTAGTCCGTCGGCATCAGCAATACAAACCGCCATCTCGTAAGCAAGCAATTTCATTTCGTTGGATTCGATGTTTTTCACCACATCTGGTAAAGTAACCTGCTTTAGCAAAACTTTTTGAAATATATTAGACGAGTTTTCTATTCCGAGATTATCCATTAACTCTTTGATTTTTTCACGTTCGTCGTCAGCTTTTTGTCCATCAGCAAAAGCCGCCATTAAACTGATTGTTAAAACTGCTTCCTTTTCTTGTGTATTCATTGGTTTCCCCTTGTATTTGCAAGTGAAACAATTTTACAAGCCGGAAAGTTTATTTTGAAAGTACAAATTTTACAGTGTTTTCAAATTCATAACTGCCATTGGTTGATAAATTCTTGAACCCGGTTTACAGATAAAATCAATACGGTATGCAGTTATGAACTAATCTCTGATTAAATTGTGGTAAGAGGAGTTGTTGAAAACTTCTATCCTGCAAAATATTTTTTATCATGTTAGTTTTTTGTGAGCTCATATGATCCAAGCATCTTTACTGTATCTTAAATTCAATAAATTTTGAATTTTTATATTGATCTCAGGTTATTTCAATGAAGAGTTAAGCTAGCTGGCGAAAAGAGGAGTATACTAAAAGGAATTAGTTTTGGAAATTAGTTGGATAAAATTTGCCACTATCCTGAATAATCATTTTTGCTAGTAATAAACCTAAAAGTGATAGTTTTAATAAAAACACTTGCTCATCTCTATTTTATTATTTATATTTGATCTAAATAATAATAAGAGTATTCTTATCATTTTCCCAACCCAAAAGCGGAGTAATTAATGAAAAGAGTTATATATCTTTTTCTATTTATTATTCTTTCATCTAATTTTTCTAAAGCGCAGTTTGATATCTTTTCACCAAAAACTTCAATAGGCGGCTATGGTGAGCTTCATTACAATTATGTGAAGCCCAATGGGAAAGACGCAACGAAAACACTAGACTTTCACAGGTTCGTTTTGTTCTTTTCGCACACTTGGACTGAAAAATGGAGTTTCAATTCGGAAATAGAACTTGAGCATAACTTTGTTAAAGACGGTCACGGTGAACTTGAGCTTGAACAGGCTTATGTTCAATACAAACATTCTCAAGCATTTGTTTTTCAGGCTGGCGTCGTTTTGCCCAGTGTCGGTTTAATTAACGAGACACACGAACCGCCCACATTTCTAAGCGTTGAAAGACCGGAATACAATAAAAATATTATACCAACTACATGGTTCGGTAACGGGCTTTCTATACTAGGCTACATTAGCGGGTTCAATTACAAGTTTACAGTTATGGAAGGCTTGGATGCTTCAAAATTCAAGACAAGCTCGGGAATAAGAAGCGGACGACAAAAGGGATTCAACGCTAATGCAGAGGATTTGCTATATAACTTTAGAGTTAACTACCAGGATGTACCCGGCTTGTTAGTCGGCGCTTCGTTTACTTATAATAATGCTGTCAACGATACCACGAACAACGCAATTTCGATTATCGACTTACACGCAAAGTATTATGCGAATAATATTTATGCTGTAGCTGAGTTCGGCAATATATCATATGATAACAGAGAGGTTGAGACCTCACAAGGGTTTTACATTGACCTGGGCTATAACATCGGAAGCCTGCTTAAAGTAAAAACGGAGATTATTCCATTCGTGCGTTACACCGACTACAACACGGCATCGAGTACTGTTTCAGGCGGAGACTCGGAGAAAGAGCACCATAGAACTAAGTGGATGATAGGTGCTGCTGTTAAACCCATTCCATATGTTGTTTTCAAAATTGATTACTCGGAAAGTACTATTGAGCTTGATGATGCAAAAACCGATTTGTTGAATATCGGTGTTGGATACATGTTTTAATGAAATCTTTTGTATCAATTGTTCTGATAGTATTCATTCAGTGCGTACAGGTTATCGCGAATGAAATCAAAGAAAATTGCGAGAAAGTAATTCGCGAGTATTTTGTTGAAGATATTGAATACTCATTTTACGAGTTCGAAGTACCTGTTGACCTGAAAGCTGAAATAGAAAGAGAATGCAGCCAGCGTTTCTTTAACGATAGATTTGTTGTATGGGAAATTCTAAAAAACGATACTGTGCACGCCTTGGGATTATTAGATAACGTTTATGGTAAGTCACTACCGATCACATTTATGACACTATTCGACAAATCTGGTTTTATTCTAAAGAGTGAAATAATCAAATATCGAGAAACCTACGGGGGAGGCGTAGCTAACGAATTATGGATGAGCCAGTTTAACGGATATAATGACAGCTCCTCTTACATTGTTGGCGAGGATATTCAGATTATAAGCGGAGCCACCATATCTTCGTATTCGGTAACAAGAGGAATAAGGAAATTATCTTTGATTGTAAAACATATTTTAAGTAGGTATGAAAATAGAACTTCATCTTCTAGATAAAAAATTGAAACGACTTCTATCAACGTACCTGCTAGTATTAACCTTCGGAGTATGTGTTGGGTTGATATACCTTATGGAATCAACAAACGGAAGCATCAGCGGTACAGTTGAAAGGTGGAACGGCTCGCAAACAAATAATACTGAATCCTTTGCAGTACCGGAAAATTATCCTAAGCCGATAAGTGAAATGTTAATAACTACGCATAATCATATATTCGGATTCGCGTTCATTTTTATTTCCATTGGGATAATTTTTTATTTTAACCAAACTATTACGGGATTTTGGAGCTTATTCCTGCTAATAGAGCCTTTTGTATCTACTGTTGTTACATTCGGTTCAATTTGGCTAATGCGGTTCGTTGATGGTAGCTTTGTTTACCTTACATTGTTTTCTACGGCGCTTATTTATTCCAGCTACTTCATCATGCTTGGGGTTTGTATATATGAATTAGTATTCAAGAAAAGCTAGTAATCCTCTTTCTTTGCTATATTCAGCCTTGTAACTTTAACGATACTTGCAATTAAAACAATGGCGCCGATCCATTGTATCCAATCCAAAATATTATCCCGTATTAAGTATTCAAGCAAAATTGCCGTAAGTGGAAATGAAAGCTCGCATATCGTAGCAACTGATGCAGTAATTCGTTTCAATCCAAAGTAGTAAAGAAAAATCGCAAGTCCGCCTGAAGTAAAGGCGATAATCAGGAATACCAGCCATTGATTACCGGTAACATCACCAACGGTATTAAAATCACCCGCAACAAGTACAACAAACATCATGATTATAGTCGTAACCAGGAACCGAAAATAAGTACCTGATGCGTAAGTAACATTTCTTAAAGCTCGTTTACTTAAGACGGTTGAAAAGCCAAAGCTGAATGCAGCAAGAAGAGCAAACAATGCAGCAAGAGTTGTTTTATCGCCTGTTTCAAAATTCGGCAGGTTTGTTCCAAACGTCATGAAATATGCCCCAACTATTGCTGTGAAAGCCCATACAAAAAACACTTTCGGAAGCTTTTCTTTAAGGAATAAAGAAGCCAATATTAGTGCAAACACCGGCTGAAGTTTTTGAATAAGTACAACAATAGACAGGTTAACATAGTTTACGTAGAAAAGCGCTTTGGTGATTGCCATTGTGCCAATCGCTCCACCGAAAATA
>JANQLA010000367.1 GCA_028280855.1 Melioribacteraceae bacterium | reverse complement strand
TTTATTAACTATAATTTCCAAAGCGTCTTCATAGAACTTAATAGCTTTATCGTATTCACCTTTATCTTGATAAGCTGCTGCAATGTTGTTATAAGTAGTCGCAGTATCAGGATGGTCTTTTCCAAGTTTAGCAACTCTAAACTCCTTCGCCTTATCGTAATAATCAATAGCCTTATCGAGTTGCCCTGTGTGCTGAAAAGCATTGCCAAGAAAAACCAGGAGGCTGCCTTTTTCTACATCTTCAATATTTAAATCTTGGTATAAAGAATCGAATTCCAGCAATAAGTTCCGGGTTAATTCGGGATTTTGGTTAAAATCAACCTGCTTAAACACGTCAATTAGTTTAGTTTGTATCTCATCGTTTTTATCATTCTTAAATAACTCAATTAGTAACCGGAAAAGGTCTAGTTCGTCATAAAATCTTGTGTTGGCCTTTTTAAATTCATTGTAAATACTGCTTGCTAATTCAATTAATAATTGCTTCTCACAATTAAAATCCCGTAAAAAGTAGTTTTTGATTACCGGGTATACAACGTAACCTCCTTCATATACTTCGTTCAGTATTCTAATTTTATTAAAAACCAATTCCCTGAATCCGTTGGTGAATATTTTCTCTGCAAGCGCCGCGGAAACCGGGTAAGTAAAAGCAAACAATTTTTGTGTTTCATTAGTAAATTCAGCCAGGTATTGCCGGTAAAATTCCAGGTATTTGCCGAAGTATTCTTTTACCAAAAGGTAAACTAAATTTCCCGGTTTTTTATCCAGCGCCTCGGAAATAAATAACGGGTGCAAACCCGCAAGAGAATACATAGGTTGATACTGTTTTGATAAATAGTTAACGTCTACTTCACCCAATCTTTTTAGCAGGAATAAAAACTCCTGTTGGTTATATTCTTTGATCTCAATAAAGTTGGAAAGCGCCTCGCGGTCGCTTATGTAAGGCTTTAACCTGGTAGTTAGTATTGTAAAAAATTTATTATTTGTTAAAATGTTTCTTACCGGCTCAACCCATTCTTTTTTAATAAAGCCGTAGTAATCCTGCATGGTTTCTTCCAGGTTATCCAGTATTAAAAGCGTATTGTCATCAAGCTTTTCAAATACCAAAAGCAGCTCGTCCAGGGCTCTTTCCTTTTCATCCAGCGCTTCAATATTTTTGGAAAACTCGCTTAGCTCCTGTATTGCAATTATTTTTTTACGGCGGATAATATTAAGCAGCTCTTTTGTTAAAGCAGCCGGTGTTGTTATTTCCTTTTCCTTCAGGTCTATAAAGATATGATGCCTGAACCGTGCGTCGAAAAACTCGGAAAGATACAATGCAAGCGTGCTTTTGCCCGCCCCGCCTATACCATGGAGAACAAGGTAATTATCATTTTCAATTTTACCCGATGCGCGCCGTACAACATCGTAACGGAAAACATAGTTTTTAACAATTCTTCGCGGTCGTTCTATAACCCTGACCGGCTTATCCTCGTTTTTAATTAGCTCGCTTGTAATACTGAACTTGTTACCGGGGTCGCCGAAAAATACGGGTATCCACCATTCCTTCGGCAGTTGTATTCGCGCCTTGTAAAGCAGGGAACCGATTGCACGGCCCTCGAAAGTAGTAGTGTAAATATGCTTGTTAATTTCCGTAGCAGCCGCATCGGTAATACTGTTTGTAGTGGCTACAACATAAGTTCCTTTAAACGTGTTGTGGAATTGGTACGCCAGTGAAGGTGTAAAATCCTTTGACGATGCTGTTTGGCATGCGCTTAGTATAAAAAGTTTTACGCCGGTGTTGGAAAAGATTTCGCTGAGGTCATCGGAATCAACCGGTCTTTCGTATTCGCTGTTTTCATCGTCTTCAAAAACCAGCTTGCCGCCGGCTGAACCGTGGCCCGTAAAATGTATTATATCAAATCTTTCGTTCAGCAGTCTGAGTTTAACGTTATTTATACTTACTTTTTCTTCAACAACAACTTCAACAAGTCCCTTCCTAATATATTCATCAAGAGCCTTGTAAATAATGCTTAGCTCGTTAAGCGGGTCAAGAGGCTGTTTTTGATAAGTCTCAAGCGGCAGCGAAAGCAGCACCAGTATTCTCACGGGAAAATTTAACGCAATTTCCTTTTCTTCAAGCGGCATCGTGTTTCGTGAGATGTTTACATTTCCTTTGTGTAAAAGGAAACCCTTTTCCGTTGCATCTTCGTTCATCAGCTCGAAAGGGATATCGTGTATGGAATCAATATCGGAGAAAATACTTATGAAAAGGTTGTCGTTTTTTTCAAGCCGGGATAATTCTTGCTCAATAAGTTCGGTTCTTTTTTGATTGCTGAAAATATTATCAAATATATTCTTACCGTATTTAATAAGGTCTGCTCCCGATAACTCGTTCTTCTTAAGCCTGGCAAAATAGAAAGGACTGAAATGGTGAACTGTTTCTTCGTCATTATTTATTCTTACTATTTCTTCATTGATGTAAATATCAATCTTTCTCATGGCATAAGGGATTGTTATTGAGCCAAATAAATTTCCGGCTATAAACTTAATTAAAATTATTATTAAGAGCTTTTGATATGTATCTTCTAGCGCTTGCGTCCCGATTCAAAAGGGGCATGTGGGAAACTGCGTTCAGGCAAGCGCTGCAATGGTTAGATAATAATCTTTGACCACTGCGTTAAGCTCCGGTAGGAGCGAAATTACGGTTAAAAAACGAATGCTATTATAATGTAAGTCCCGTAAGGGCGATATTATAAATGTATGTTTTATACAGATTAAAAAATCATATATCTACTAAAATTTTTATCACTTCTTCCAAATCCATCGTCTCATTGTCTATCCTAGTATAAAAGCCAATTGAACAGTTTCCGGTGTCAATCGAAAGATCACAAATAAATTAAAATAGCACTAACTATTAAATTATTTCATATATAATCAATTGGAAAAACTTTTAACTTCATCTGTTGACATTCTTATATTTATTTTCTAGTTTGTTAACAATCCGCAAGGGCATTCTGTCTTGGTATCGTATCGATTTTTTCCATTGCTTTCCGTGATTAGTACTCATCTGGCAAGCAGGGTTTCTGAGTACAGTTTAGTTACATACTTTTTTAACTTTTAGGAGGTTTAACATGCGCAATAAATTATACCTTTGTCATAAAACAACAATTGTGTTTTTACTAACTGGATTGGTCTTCTTTGGTATTTTTGCCTGTGTTGATCCGGTGAAAACAACTGAATATGAAGTTTCAATTAAAAATATCGACTCACTAAATAAGGCTCCTGCTTTGCAGTCCTTTATACATGGTGTAAATGGATCGGACTGGCTTCTCTTTGCAGGTAGAACAAACAGTAAGACAGATTCAATCGGCGGATTGCATAATTTAAATGCCAATTATGCCGACAGTTCTTTTCTTCCAAAATCCTTTAATAGAGATTTGTTTGTTTATAATTTTGAATTGAATAAAAGGTGGACTCTACCATTAGGAACTTTACTCGATATATTAAATAATCATTTTAAAAATGATGATATTAAATTTAGTCGAACTGCTTTTGTAAACACAAATGCATTGGTAACTCAAGACGATGAAGGATTTTTATACTACCTTGGCGGTTATGGCCCTGATGGTTCGGATACTACCAAGTACAAAACTTATAATCAAATAGTAAAAATTCATATTCCATCCATGATAAGCCTAATCAAAGGTGAATTAAAACATGTAGATTGGCTCAAACTTATTCGTGTAGGAAGGGATAGTTCTAATACATTGATTAGTACCGGTGGTGAGTTGTTTAAAATTAACAACACATTCTATATGGCCGGCGGTCAAAATTTTGGTGCCAGTCAGGCAAGCGGTCAAAAATATGTAAGTGCAGTCTATCCTTTTACATTAACAGAATCATTACTAAAATCAGGCATAATCTTGAAGGTTGATGTGAAGGATCCGATATCTGATGTTAGTAATCCAATGGATTCGGCTTCCGCGGATAACTCAATTTTCCGCCGCCGTGATGCTCCAATAGTTCCCGCCCTGTTTAAGAATTCTCCGGTCATTGAACAAGGCATTACATTTTATGCAGGTGTATTTCAATTCGGAACTCCCCCGCCTGCGTGGAACGATGCAATCTATGTACATCCAAACTGGAAAAATGCGAACAAACGGTCATTTACATATGATTCACTCTATAACCAAGCTAATCATAATGTCTATGCTACAGCAGATTTTGTAGCTTATGATTCTAGTTCAGGTACGCTCCATACATTCTTACTTGGTGGCATTGGGGATGGAATTGTAAATGCGGATTCAACCTTATCAGGTTTTACAAACGACGGTGTGCATATTACAATGGGTGTAAATTCACTGAAGAGTAGTTACACACTATTAAGGGATGTGTTTAATTATAATTCTAATTATTATGGCGCTGAATCTGCTTTAATTCTCAATAATTCCAATCTCGATTTATTCAAATTATCAAACGGCGATAAAACAGAAATTGTTGATCTGGTAAAATCATTTTCAAGTGGTAAGGATACTGTTAACATTGGATATATCTACGGTGGTATTGAATCATACGAAGCAAATCCGCATACATATGGGAGTAATAAATCTGCTGCGTCGAATAAAATTTGGAAAGTATCTTTAACAAAAAAATAAATCATTATTAAGAAAACATAGGATTTGTAAATTCCAGCCGGATCAGTTAATATTAATAGATCCGGCAATTTCACTAAATCTTAAATGTGCTATGGCTTAGTAGAGAGATTTTTAAACAGTATTGAAGTTCTATATAAATTTAGCTTTCACCTTTTACGAGCACTTTAAGGATTTACCCGGTGCAATAATTTTATAACTTCCTCCAAATCCATAGCTTCATAAGTCGGCTTAACTTGTGAATCCGCCGGCAAAGGATGGGGCGTTTTCCCGGTATAAATTAAAATAGATTCCGCTCCAAGGTTATTAGCACCCGTTATGTCCGTTTCCAAATCATCGCCAAGCATTATAAACTTGCTGTCTTCCGGCAAGCCCAGCATTTGCAGGCCCGACTTAAAATAAATCGGTGAAGGTTTGCCTATTAAAATAGCTTCTTTCTGTGCAGCGTATTCTATACCTGTTACAAAAGCGCCTGCGTCAATAAGCAAGCCGTCTTCGGGTGTTTTCCAGAAGCGGTTTTTCTGCATTGCAACCAGTTCGGCTCCGGCATAAGCAAGTTTGAAAATTGAATTAACAACATCAAAGCTCCAGTCTTTCCCCATGTCGCCAACCACAACGGCATCGGGCTTTTCATAATTCATTAAGTCGTTGAACATAGATTTTACCGGCTCCGAACAAAATACCGCAACTGATTTGTAATGCTTTTGAACATACTGCAGAGTTGCATCGGCGGAGGTCATCATTGGGAGACGGAAATCAATATGATGTTCTTTAAAAAATGACCGAATCATTGATGCATTATCAAGTGTCGAATTACTAATTACGCACGAAGGGCGTTTACTTTTATACAAATGTTTTAAGAATTCCTGTAAACCAGGGGCTGGTTTTTTCCCAATTCTAAGGACACCATCTAAATCAATAAGCAACGGAATCATACAAATCACCTATTTTTTAAGCCATAATCGAAGCAATAATATGAAAAGAGAAGAAAATAAAAAATATTATTATTTTTAGCGGATAATTGAATCCTTTTCGGTGATTATGCTTCTAACCATACGTTGAATAAATATTTATTGGAAAAATGAACAAACACATTTTAATAATCGCTTTAATTGTTATCGGGACTCTGCTGGCTGTTAATCTTTTTCATGAATATGAGCATGAAAACCTAAAGCTGCTGAAACTAAAGGAAAAGTTTACAGTCGAAAAGAAAACTTCAGTAGATCATTCGAAGTTTCAAGTGTTGCAACAAGAATTTAAAACTCCCCAGGATGTAACTAAAACTTGTATATCATGCCACACAGAAAGACATATAGAAATTATGGAATCCTCGCATTGGAATTGGAAACGAGTGGCTTATGTAGAAGGCCGCGGAATTGAAGCCATTGGAAAAGATAATGTTCTAAATAACTTCTGTATAGGCGCTTCAAGTAATGAGCAGGCATGCGCAAAGTGTCACATTGGATTCGGTATGACAAATGATGAATACGATTTTAACAATGCACTTAACGTGGATTGTATGGTTTGCCATGACAACAGTGAAGAATACATGAAAGGTTCTGCGCTTGCCGGTTATCCTGATCGCTCCGTAAACCTAACTAAGGTTGCTCAAAGCGTTGGAGCTCCGAAACGTGAGAACTGCGGTTTCTGTCATTTTAATTCCGGAGGTGGAAACAACGTGAAGCACGGCGATTTGGAAAACGCATTACTCGCCGCTGATCGAAACGTGGATGTTCACATGGGCGTAAACGGAATGGATATGTCGTGTGTTGATTGCCACACGGCAGAGAATCATCAGCTAAAAGGTAAGCTTTACTCTGTTTCATCAAACAATACCAACCGTTTATTTTGCGAGGATTGCCACGGCGACCTTCCGCATCTTGATGATATGATTAACCGACATACCAGCCGCGTTGCATGCCAAACGTGTCATATTCCCGAATATGCAAAAGTTAATGCTACAAAAATGGCGTGGTATTGGTCGGAGTCCGGTAAACTAAAGGAGGGAAAGCCCTTCAGCGAGGATAATGATGATGGTGATCACGAATACCTATCGACCAAAGGTCGTTTTGTTTGGGAGAAAAATGTAAAACCGGATTATGCATGGTTCAATGGAAAAGCGGATCATTATATTCTCGGCGATACAATTAAATCAATACCTGTGGATATGAATCCGCTTTATGGGTCGCACGACGATGGGGATTCCAAGATTATTCCTGTTAAAATTCATATAGGCGATCAGATTTATGACAAGGAAACTAAGATGCTAATTCAGCCAAAACTTTTTTCTGATGCTAAAGGCGACAGCGCCTATTGGAAAGATTTCGATTGGCATCTAGCCGCCGCCGCCGGAATGAAAAGAGTTGGATTACCATACAGCGGGGAATATGAGTTTATAAAAACAAAAATGAACTGGCCGGTTAATCATATGGTTGCTCCAGCTGATCAGTCATTGCAGTGTAACGATTGCCATACAAGCAGCCAGGATGGAAGATTGGCTAAACTTACCGGGTTCTATCTACCCGGTCGTGATAGAAGCTATGTAGTAGATTTTATCGGTAAATGGATTTTAATATTGTCTCTTGTAGCTGTTATGATTCATGGCGGAGTTCGTGCATCAGTAGTTTTGCGTAAACGAAAATATCAAGTCGACGAAATAAACAAATAAGAGAAGCAGATGAAACAAGTATTAATATATAAACGTTTCGAAAGATTCTGGCATTGGAGTCAGGCAGCATTAATAATGTTCCTCGCATTAACGGGATTCGAAGTGCATGGCTCTATTAATGTATTCGGATTTGAGAAGGCTGTTCATTATCACAGGTTTGCTTCATATGGACTGTTGCTGCTTATTGCCTTTGCCATATTTTGGCATTTAACAACCGGCGAATGGCGTCAGTACATTCCAACGTTCAAAAATCTAAAAGTGCAGTTCCAGTATTATATTAGTGGAATATTCAAAAACGAAAAACATCCGTCTCATAAAACCGAACTTAGCAAGTTGAATCCATTACAAAGAATTGTGTACTTCGGATTTAAAATCGTTCTTATTCCGCTGGTTGTTATCACTGGAATACTTTACCTGAACTACAAAACAATTGACGCAAATAACATTATTGTAATAAGTGAGTTGTCGCTTGACCTGATAGCTATTCTTCATACGATGGGAGCTTTCTTATTAATCAGTTTCCTTGTAGTTCATATTTATATGACTACAACGGGTTCCACACCGACATCGAACATAAAAGCAATGCTGACAGGTTACGAAGAAATAGAAGAAAAAATTGAAAATAAAGCGGAAGATAAAAATGAAAAGTAAACCGTTTATGAATCCTTACTATGCGGGATTTTTATTAGGGCTTGTGTTACTCGCAACCATTTATATTACAGGGCGGGGACTAGGAGCAAGCGGAGCTATGAAAGATACTATGGTTGCAGGTGTTGAAAAAATTGCTCCCGAACATTACGCAAGTTCGGAGTATTACATTGAATACGAATCTAAAAATCCTGATGGGCCTTTGAAATCATGGCTTGTATGGGAAGTGTTGGGAGTGTTTGTAGGCGCTTTTCTTTCCGCTCTATTGGCGGGCAGAATAAATTTAAGAATGGAAAGAGGACCTGGTGTAACGCATCGTGTACGTATTATTGCTGCAATTGCCGGCGGAGCCTTGTTCGGTTTCGGATCGCAATTCGGAAGAGGATGCACGAGCGGTTCTGCATTAAGCGGGATGGCAGTGATGTCGATGGGGGGAATAATAACGATGATGGCGATATTTGGTTCGGCTTATATGCTTGCTTACTTTTTCAGGAATTTATGGATAAGGAGAAGCTAAGATGGGACCATTAGTACCTGAAGTAATCAGCAACGAATTTAATCTTATGATCGCATTTATAGTCGGCATTGGTTTCGGCTATGTGTTGGAACAGGCAGGGTTTTCATCCACGCGTAAACTTGTCGGGCTCTTTTACGGTTATGATTTTACAGTGTTAAGAGTATTTTTCACTGCGGGAGTTACCGCGCTGGTCGGAGTACTGCTGTTGAATCATTTTAACTTACTAAACCTGGAAATGATTTATATTAATCCTACTTTCCTTTGGTCGGCAATCATTGGCGGCGGTATTATGGGAGCGGGATTTATCGTGGGCGGATTCTGCCCCGGTACGAGCATGTGCGCAGCAGCGTCGGGCAGAATTGATGCAATGTTTTTTATTGTCGGATCATTTATAGGTATACTTGGCTTCACGGAATTTTATCCATACTTTAAAGATCTTTACGTTGCCGAAAACCTTGGCGCAGTGCGAATCGATCAGTTCTTTGGAATATCAAGCGAGATGTTCGCTGTTATTTTAACGCTTGTTGCGATAACCGCATTCGTCGGAGTAAGATTTGTTGAAGAAAAAGTAAACGGAAGACCGGTCGGTTTTGACAAGACTAAGTTTAATAAACGTTTCGCTGTTGC